>CALVTL010000007.1 GCA_944362555.1 uncultured Clostridia bacterium | reverse complement strand
TGAGCCCGGTACAATACCGAACTCATTACCAAACCACTTGATTAAATTTTTGTCCAAACTTTGGGGTTCACTTCAGGGGCGGGGGCTTTTCGTATCGCCGTTTTCGATGGGGCGGGGCGAGGCGAGGCGGATCGTCGCCGCGTTTGATCGGCACGTTTTTTCGGCAATTTTCACAAGATAGCGCAAAGGTCTTGCGTTCGGACGCTAAATATGGTATAATACGGCCGATATATTCTGTATTTTTACGAGGTCACGATGGAACAGCAGCATTACGACGCGGGCGATATCACCATACTCGAAGGGCTGGACGCGGTGCGTCTGCGCCCCGGGATGTATATCGGCTCCACGGGAACGCGGGGACTTCATCACATTCTGTGGGAGATCGTCGACAACGCCATCGACGAGGCGGCGAACGGCTACGCCGACAAGATCGACGTGCGCATCTACAAGGACGGCAGCGTCTCGGTGGAGGACAACGGGCGCGGCATCCCCACCGACATCCACCCCAAGACCAAGGTCTCGGGCGTGCAGGTCGTCTTTACCCAGCTGCATGCGGGCGGCAAGTTCGACGAGCACAATTATTCCTTCTCGGGCGGTCTGCACGGCGTGGGCGCGTCGGTCACCAACGCGCTCTCCAAATGGCTGAAGGTGCGCGTCAACAAGGACGGCAGCACCTGGGAGATGGAGTTTCATTCCTATTTTGACGAGCAGAAGAACAAGGTGGAGTCGGGCGTGCCCGTCGCGCCGCTGCAAAAGACGGGCAGGTGCCCCAAGTCACAGCACGGCACGTTCGTGCACTTCATGCCCGACGATACCGTCTTTTCCTCGGTGGAATTTCAGCTCTCCACCGTCTCGCACCGTTTGAGGGAGCTCGCCTTTCTCAACAAGGGGCTCTCCATCACGCTCACGGACGAGCGCATCACGGCGAACGAGTATGTGGACGAGGACGAAGAATACACGCAGCAACTCGACCTGATGGGCGCGACGCAGCCCTATTCGGTGACGTTCTGCTACCAGGGGGGCATCGCCGACTTCGCCGCCTACCTCAACGAGGGCAAGAGCAGGCTCTATTCCCAGCCCCTCTACTACAAGGGGGAGAAGGACGGCATTCTGGTGGAATTTGCCATCCAGCACACGGGGGAATTCACCGAGAGCCTCTTTTCCTTCGTCAACAACATCCCCACGCCCGAGGGCGGGTATCACGAGATGGGCTTCCGCGGCGGCATCACGCGGATGCTCAACGACTATGCGCGCGACAATAAGCTGCTTAAAGAGAAGGACGCCAACCTTCTGGGCGACGACTTCCGCGAGGGGCTGACGGCGGTCCTCTCCATCAAGATGAAGAACGTGCAGTTCGAGGGGCAGACCAAGACCAAGCTCGGCAACCCCGAGGCGCGCTCGCCCGTCGAAGGGTGCGTGGTGGAGGGGCTGCGCGCGCTCGCCGCCAATCCCAAGAACAAAAAGACGTTCGAGGACATCATCAAAAAGGCGCAGGGCGCGGCGCGCGTGCGCATCGCGGCGCGGCAGGCGAAGGACACGGCGCGCGCCAAGAACTCCATCGATTCGCTGACGCTCGTCGGAAAGCTCGCCGCCTGTTCGGGGAGAAAGCCCGAGCTCAACGAGCTGTTCATCGTCGAGGGCGATTCGGCGGGCGGCACCGCCAAGCAGGCGCGCGTCAGGCAGTACCAATCCATCCTGCCCCTGCGCGGAAAGCCTCTGAACGTGGAGAAAAAGCGCCTCGACCAGGTGCTCGCCAACGAGGAGATCCGCACCATCATCTCGGCGCTCGGCGCGGGGGTGGGGAACGACTTCAACCTCGACAAACTCAACTATCACAAGGTCATCATCCTCTCCGATGCCGACCAGGACGGCTTCCACATCCGCTGCATCCTTCTGACCTTCTTCTACCGCTATATGCGCCCGCTCGTCAACGCGGGGCACGTCTACATCGGGATGCCGCCCCTTTACAAGGTGTACAAGGCGAACGGCAGCGCCGAGGAATACGCCTACGACGACAAGGAATTGCAGCAAAAGATCGAAAAGGTGGGGCGGGGCTACCTCATCCAGCGCTACAAGGGGCTGGGGGAGATGAGCGCCGACCAGCTCTGGACGACGACGATGGACCCCATGCGCCGCAACCTCACGCAGGTCACCATCGAGGATGCCGCCGCGGCGGAGGACATGATCACCACGCTCATGGGCGACAGGGTGGAGGGGCGCAAGGAATTTCTCAACCGCAACGCCAACTTCAACAAAGTGGATACCTTTATGGACAAAGTCAAGCTGAAAAAGGAGGGCGGCAATGAAGACTGAACCCAAAAAACAGGAACCGCAGGGCACGCTGTTCGTCACGCCGCTCGAGGAGGTGCTGCCCGCCTCCATGCTCCCGTATGCGGAATTCGTCATCCTCGACAGAGCCCTCCCGCGCGTGGAGGACGGCTTAAAGCCCGTGCAGCGGCGCATCCTCTACACCATGTTCGAGATGGGGCTCACGCCCGACAAGCCGCATAAAAAGTCGGCGCGCATCGTCGGCGACTGCATGGGTAAATATCACCCGCACGGCGATTCCTCCGTCTATGACGCGATGGTGCGCATGGCGCAGGACTTCAACATGGGCAGAACGCTCGTCAACGGGCACGGCAATTTCGGCTCGGTGGACGGCGACCCCGCCGCCGCCATGCGCTATACGGAGGCGCGGCTCGAGCCGCTCGCGCTCGAACTTCTGCGCGACCTCGAAAAGAACACCGTTCCCTTCTCGCTCAACTTTGACGACTCCTTGAAGGAGCCCGATATGCTCCCCGGGCGCTTCCCCAATCTGCTCGTGAACGGGGCGTCCGGCATCGCGGTGGGGCTTGCGACCAACATCCCGCCCCACAACCTTGCGGAGTGCATCGACGGCGTCGTCGCCTATATCGACAAGCCCTCCATCAAGCTCAACGAGATGGTAAAGTACATCCCCGCGCCCGACTTCCCCACGGGGGGGTATATCATCGCCAACGAACTCAACCAGGCGTATAAGACGGGCAAGGGGCGCATCATCCTGCGCGCCAAAGTGCGCGTGGAGGACGGCGACAGCGGCAAGAAGAATATCGTCATCACCGAACTTCCCTATCAGGTCAACAAGTCGGCGCTGCTGCGCAAGATCGCCGACCTGCGGGAGGAGAAGAAGGAGGAGCTCGCCGCCATCTCGCGCGTGCAGGACGAGAGCGACCGCGAGGGCATCCGCGCCGTCGTCGAGGTGCGTCCCGAGGGCGACGTGCAGAAGATCCTGAAGATCCTCTATAAGTATACCGACCTTGAAACGACGTTCGGCATGAACATGGTCGCCATCGCGGGCGGCAAGCCCATGCTGATGGGGCTGATGGACATCATCCGCTATTACGTCAACTATCAGCGGGAAGTGGTGCTCGCGCGCACCCGCTTCGACCTCGCCGCCGCCAAGGAGCGCTGCCACATCCTCGAAGGGCTCATCATCGCCGTCCGCAACATCGACGAAGTCATCAAGATCATCAAGAACGCCGAATCGACGCCCGACGCGCGCGACAAACTGCGCAAGCGCTTCGACCTCTCCGAAAAGCAGGCGCAAGCCATCCTCGATCTGCGCCTCGCCCGCCTCACCAAGCTCGAGGTGTTCAAATTGGAGGAGGAGCTCGCCCGCCTCAAAGAGCTCATCGAAAAGCTCACCGCCATCGTGAACAGCCAGCGAAAGCAGCTCGAGGTGGTCAAAGAGGAGCTTCTGGAGATCAAAAAGAAATACAAGACGCCCAGAAAGTCGGTGCTCGTCTTTTCGGAGGACGAGGCGGAGTCGGAGCGCGCCGACGTCAAGACGCCCGGCGTGCAGAGCGTCGCCTGCATCACGGCGGACGGCAAGCTCAAATGTATGTCGGAGCGCAACTTCTCCGCCTCCAACAAGACCATCGGCGCCAGCTCCAAGTTGAGCTCGGTGATGCTCAAGGGGGTGCGCCTGCTCTCCGACGAGCAGCTCCTCGTCATCTCCGACCGCGGCAACTGCTTCCGCCTCTACGGCGGGAACGCCGCCTGCAAGTTCTCCGACGCGGGATTTGCGCTCTCCGACCTCTTCGACGAGGCGGAGAAGGACGAAAAGCCCGTCGCGCTCCTCCCTGCCGAGCCGGGCAGCGGGAATCTCCTTTTCTTCACCGCAAAGGGCATGATCAAAAAGACGGCGTGGTCGGAATACGCCGTCGGCAAGCAGATGTTCCAGGGAGTGCGCCTCAACGAGGGCGATCGGCTCATCAAAGTGCAGCCCGACGCGGATGAGGAGGGCGTCACCGTGTTCTTCGTCACCAAGGGCGGAATGTGCCTCAACGCGCAAAAGGACGATATCCCCGTGCAGGGCAGGGTTTCGGGCGGCGTCAAGGGAATCAACCTCAAAGAGGGGGACGAGGTCGTCTTTGTTTCGCAGATCGACGGCGAGGGTGAGATCGTGCTCGTCACGTCGGACGGCAGATTCAAGCGCGTCATCGCGGCGCAGATCGACCCGCTCCCCAGATACCGTAAGGGCGTGCAGATCACCTCGCTGAAGGGGGAGAGCATCCTCTTTGCCGACTATGTCACCAATCCCTACCTGCTCGCCGTCGCCAAGGACGACGGCACGATGACGGAGCTCTCCACCGAGGACGTGCCCATCGACACGACCGCCACGCGCGGACGGCCGTTAAAGGGCGTCAAGTGGAAGCCCACCGCCGTCTTTGCCATGAAGTACCGCGAAGTCGAGGATGAGTAAATCCAGCCGCGGGACAGAGTTTTACGGTGTTTTGCGCGCCGCCTGCCCTTATCGGAAGGGCAGGCGGCACTTTTTATATCCGATCGGCTTTGCGGAGAGAACAGGCGCGAAAGCTGCCCATATCATACATAATGCGGCATTTTCCGACATACAATGTATCACATTTTGTGTGGGGGAACGCCTATGTGGGATTCGATCGGGCAGCGCGCCGTTGCGTGCGGAGAGTATATCGCGGGGACGAAGTGCACCGTCCGCGCGTGCGCCGAGCACTTCGGCATGAGCAAATCCACCGTCCACAAGGATACCGAGCGGCTCGCCGCCATCGACGGGGCGCTCTACGGGCGGGTGCGCGCCGTGCTGGGCGTCAACTTACAGGAGCGCCACCTGCGCGGGGGCGCCGCCACCAAAAAGATGTACGCCCTGCGCCGCTGCAAAAAAAGGGGAGAGGGCGCGCGCCCGCATTTGTGATTTTTCGCGGATTTTTCATAGTTACGGGACTTGTCAAGTTCTGACGGGTGTGATATAATAGAGTGTACTCAAATCCGCAAAATTTTTCCTCGGAGAAAAATGTTTGCGGAAAAACGGAGGGCGGGCGCGGGATGTGCGGCTCTTTTTGCGGTTCGCACGGGGCGCTTTGCAGTCCGGTCAGGGAATCTACCATGGAAAAACTACTCGGAATCGACGTCGGCTCCACAACGGTGAAGGCGTGCCTCATGGAGGGGGAAAAGATCCTCTACTCCTCCTATGTGCGCCACTATTCGCGCGTGAAGGAGTGCGTCTTAAAGGAACTTGAAAATATCCGCCCGCTTGCGGACGCCTTCCACGTCTGCATCACGGGCTCGGCGGGGTTGGGCATTGCGCAGCGCGGGAACATCCCCTTCGTGCAGGAGGTGCAGGCGGCGTTCGGCGCCATCCGCAGGCTGTACCCCGAAACGGACGTCGCGGTGGAGCTGGGCGGCGAAGACGCCAAGATCATCTTCGTGACGGGCGGCACCGAACAGCGCATGAACGGGAGCTGCGCGGGGGGGACGGGTGCGTTCATCGACCAGATGGCGACCCTTCTCGACCTCACCGTCGAGGAGATGGACAAGCTCGCCCTGCAGGCGGAGCGCGTCTATCCCATCGCCTCGCGCTGCGGCGTGTTCGCCAAGTCGGACATCCAGCCTCTTTTGAACCAGGGCGCGTCCAAGGCGGACATTGCGGCGTCCATCTTCCAGGCGGTCGTCGATCAGACAGTCTCCGGGCTTGCGCAGGGGCGGCGCATCAAGGGGAACGTGCTCTTTCTGGGCGGGCCGCTTTTCTTTTTGAAGGGGCTGCGCCTTGCGTTCAAGCGCACGCTGGGGCTGGACGACGCGCACGCCGTATTCCCCGACACCGCGCCCTGCTTCATGTCCATCGGCGCGGCGATCTATTCCGCCGAGGAGCGGGTGGAGGACATCGACGAGCTCATCTCCCGCCTGCAGGTCGTCTCGGACAGCTCGGGCATCACGGTGGGGGAGCCGCTCTTTGCCGACCATGCGGAGTACGACGCCTTCGTCGCCCGCCATATCCGCAGCGACCTCGCCTTCGAGAACGTGCTCACCTATCGCGGGGACGCGTATCTGGGCATCGATTCGGGCTCGACGACCACCAAACTCATGCTCATCACGCCCGACTGCAAAATTTTATATTCGCACTATCAGACCAACAACGGGCAGCCGCTCGACATCGTGGCGGACAAGCTGCGCGAAATTTACGGGCTGCTCGGCGACCGCATCGTCATCCGCGGCGCCTGCGTCACGGGGTACGGCGAGGACATGATGCGCGCCGCGCTCAAGATCGACTTCGGCGTCGTCGAGACGATGGCGCACTTCAAGGCGGCGCTCCACTTCAATCCCGATGTCGATTTCATCATCGACATCGGCGGGCAGGACATCAAGTGCTTCAAGGTGAAGAACCGCGCCATCGACTCCATCATGCTCAACGAGGCGTGCTCGTCGGGCTGCGGCTCCTTCATCCAGACGTTCGCCAAGGCGATGGGGATGGGGATAGAGGAATTTTCCCGCCTCGGCTTGTTCGCCAAGCACCCCGTGGAGCTGGGTTCCCGCTGCACGGTGTTCATGAACAGTTCGGTGAAACAGGCGCAGAAGGAGGGCGCGAGCGTGGAGGACATCTCCGCGGGGCTCTCCTCCTCCATCGTCAAGAACGCCATTTACAAGGTCATCCGCGCCCGCACGCCCGAGGAGCTCGGCGAGCACATCGTCGTGCAGGGGGGCACCTTCTTAAACGACGCCGTGCTGCGCTCCTTTGAAAAGGAGACGGGCAAAGAGGTGGTGCGTCCCGCCATCGCGGGGCTGATGGGCGCGTTCGGCGCGGCGCTCTATGCCAAGGAGAACACCCCCGCCGAAAAGCTCATCTCCACCCTCGTCACCGAACCCGAGCTGCGCGCCTTCTCCTATACGTCGCGCTCCGTCACCTGCAAGGGGTGCACGTCGCACTGCAACGTCAACATCCTCACCTTTGCGGACGGCAGGCGGTTCATCTCGGGCAACAAGTGCGAACGCGGCGCGGGACTGCCCGCAAGGAACGATCTGCCCGATATTTATAACTTCAAGTACGAAAAACTGCTCTCCCTGCCCGCCCCGCACACAGAAGGCGCGCGCGGCAGGGTGGGGCTTCCCGTGCAGCTCGTCATGTTCGAGCAGCTCCCTCTGTGGGTGAAATTCTTCGAGACGTGCGGGTTTGAAGTCGTCCTCTCGGACAGGAGCTCGCGCGAGCTCTACTTCCGCGGACAGCACACCGTCGCCTCGGACACGGCGTGCTATCCCGCCAAGCTCATGCACGGGCACATCGAATCGCTGCTCGACAAGGGCGTCGATTTCATCTTCTACCCCTGCGAGAGCTACAACATCGACGAGCACGACTCCGTCAACCACTTCAACTGTCCCGTCGTCGCCTACTATGCGGAGCTTCTCAAGGCGAACAACGAGCGCCTGACGCAGGACAACTTCGTCATGCCCTATCTCGACCTCAACGACGAGCGCTCGGCGGTGCGTGCGCTGCGCCGCGCCCTCAAACAGTGGAAGCTGCCCGCCTCCCTCCTGCGCCGCGCCCTGCGCGCGGGGATGGACGCCTATGCCGCCTTCCACGCGGACGTCGTGGCGGAGGGGAGAAGGGTGCTCGCCGAGGCGGAGCGGCAGGGCAGGCAGGTCATCGTGCTCGCGGGAAGGCCGTACCACGCCGACCCCGAGATCAACCACGGCATCGGAAAACTGCTCAATTCCCTGGGCGTCGCCGTCCTCTCGGAGGACGCCGTCTTTGAGGAGGGGGAGCAGGTCAGAGTGAACGTGCTCAACCAGTGGACGTACCACGCCCGCCTCTACCGCGCGGCGGAGTTCGTCTCCCGCCGCAAGAACGTCAACCTCGTGCAGCTCGTCTCCTTCGGCTGCGGCATCGACGCCATCACGACGGACGAGGTGCGCGCCATTTTGGAGCGCCGCGGCAAGCTGTATACGCAGATCAAGATCGACGAGATCAACAATCTGGGCGTCGTCAAGATCCGTCTGCGCTCGCTGCTCGCCGCCATCGAAGAACTCGGGAGGAAGTCATGAAACACATCGAAGAAGTTGCCGATTTTACCTGCGGCTATCCCGTGTTCACGCCCGAAATGAAGGCGACGCACACCATCCTCATCCCCGATATGCTCCCGTGGCACTTCGACCTCCTCGTGCACGTCATGCGCAGGGAGGGCTACAAGGTGGAAGTGCTGCACAACGAGGGGCGCGCCGTCATCGACGAGGGTCTGAAGCACGTTCATAACGACACCTGTTTCCCCGCGCTGTGCGTCATCGGGCAGTATCTCGACGCGTTGAAGAGCGGGAAGTACGACCCCGCAAGAACGGCGGTGCTCATCACCCAATCGGGCGGCGGCTGCCGTGCGAGCAACTATATCCCGCTCATCCGCAAGGCGATGGCGGCGGAGTTCCCGCAGGTGCCCGTGCTCTCCCTCAACTTCTCGGGGCTGGAAAAGGGCAATAGCTTGCAGCTCTCGTTGGGGAGCTTTCTGCGCCTTGCCTACGCCATCTTCTACGGCGACCTCATCATGACCTGCTTCAACCAGACCAAGCCCTACGAGCGGGAGGAGGGGAGCTGCGCCCGCGTGCGGGCGCAGTGCGTGGAGGAGATGAAGCGCGCCCTCGACGGCGGCGGATACAAGCACCTCAAGCGGTGCGCGCGGCGCATCCTTGCGGCGTTCTCTGCCGTGCCCGTCACGGGGGAGAAGAAGATCAAAGTGGGCATCGTCGGGGAGATCTACGTCAAGTACTCTCCGCTCGGAAACTCGCACCTGGAGGAGTTTTTGCTCGCCGAAGGGTGCGAACCCGTCGTCCCCGCGCTCATGGATTTCATTCTGTACTGCGTCATCAACAACGTCAACGACGCCAGGCTCTACAACAAGGGCAAAAAGACGGCGTGGATGTTCGCCCTCGCCTACAAGTGGATGTACGGCAGGCAGAAAAAACTCATCGCCCTCATGAAAAAGACGCGCTTCGAGCCGCTGCACGACTTTGAACACCTGCGCGGCTATGCCGACAAGGTGATCAGTCAGGGGGTGAAGATGGGGGAGGGCTGGCTCATCCCCGCCGAGATGGCGGCGCTTGCCGCATCGGGAACGGGCAATATCGTCTGCGCCCAGCCCTTCGGGTGCCTGCCTAACCATATCGCGGGCAAGGGCGCGGTGCGCGCGGTCAAACAGTTTTTCCCCGACGTCAACATCGTCCCCGTCGATTACGACCCCTCCGCGACGCGCGTCAATCAGGAGAACAGGATAAAACTCATGCTCTCCGCCGCACGCGAGCTTGCGCGGGCGAAGGAGCTGCGCGAAGAAAAATAATAAAGTTTTCATGAAAGAATGTTCCCGCTGCGCGCGGGGCGCCTCAAAAGGGCGCCCCGCGCGCATTTTTTTTATTCCCGCAAAAAGGCTGCGCCTTTTTGCGGGATTTTTGCACGGAGGATAAGAAGTAGAGAAGGCAAGGCTCCCGTGCAACATCCCACAAAAATGCGTTGCATTTTTGTGGGAACCCTGTAAAGGGAGCAGCCACGAAGAGACTGAGAGATTGTCCTGCTTGCGCGGTGCCGACTTTAACAATCCCCCCTTATCCCCCCTTTACACAAGGGGGGCAATGGACAGGGGCAGGGGGACACGGAGCGGGGAAGGCTTCTCCCTTGGGAGAAGCTCCGCCGAAGGCGGTGATGAGGGGGGAGGCAAAGGAACAGTCGCCCTGTTTGACCCCTCATCCGTCACTTCGTGACACCTTCCCCCCGAGGGGAAGGCTTTCAAAGGCACCCTCTATGAGGGAGACAGGGGAGATCCATGTCGCGCGAGGGCAAAAACGGGGCAAAAAAGCGCCCTTTTTGCGTTCGGACAATTCACCGCGCAGTGCCGTTTTATGGTAAAAATTAAATGCGAATGGCGGAGAATTCGGTGGGGTCTGGTGGACTATTGTGTCTTTTTGAAAGGAAACTATTGACGGGGCGGACACCATCGATATAATGAAACTACACAAGGCGAGGCAAATCCGAGGGAGAGCGGTTTGCGCGCGGGCAGGGGGTACCCCCTGTATGTTACTTCCGTAACGTACAAACAATATTAATTGGTAAGAATGAGCTATCTGGAAGTCGACATCAACGGAAAAGCACTGTTCAAGTACGGCAGGCACAGGATCTGTGTGCTGCGCTGCTGCGAGGAATGGTGCAGCCCCGAAAAGAAGGCGGAGCGCCGCACGAGAGAGTATCATTCCCTGCACTTCATCATCGGAGGAAAGGGGACGCTCATCTACGAGTGCGGAGGCGAACGGCGGGAGGTCGTCCTGCAAAAGGGGGACTCTTTTCTGCTGTTTGCAGGGCAGAAATACGAATACTACCCCGACAGCGCCCGCCCGTGGGGGTACGACTGGATCGACTTCACGGGGGAGAACGTGGACGATCTGTTCTCCGCCTGCGGGTACGATGCGGACACGCCCTTCATCCGCATCCGCCACTTCGACCGGATGCGCTCCCTGCTCGGCGACCTCATCGACGCCTACGACGTGAGCGACGTGCAGAACCTGCGCTGTTCGGGGTACTTCCTCATTCTGTTGAGCTACCTCATCGACGATATGCGCCGCAGCCTCAACGCCAACGAGGAGTCGGGCTCCAAAAAGTACGCAAGGCTGCGCAACGTGCTCATCTACATCAACAACAACTACCGCCGCGAACTCAGCGTCGACACCGTCGCCGTGGACGCGTGCGTCTCCCCCGATTACTTAAAACATCTCTTCTCCGATTTTCTGGGGATGCCGCTCACCGAATATCTCAACCGCTTCCGCATCGCGTCCGCGTGCGAGATCTTCCAGAAGAGCGGCGCGATGAGCATCGAAGAAGTCGCCGCCGAGGTGGGGTACAACGATCCCAAGTACTTCGCGCGGGTATTCAAAAAGATCAAGGGCGTGAGCGCGAGCGATTACCGCCGCGCCTGTGCGGACGACGACCCGTTCGCCTGGCTCAAAGAGAGGAACATCGATTACAGATAGCGCTGCAAAGGAAAAACAACGGCGGTCTCCGCCGATGATATAAAAGAAAAGGGAAAATTTGTATGGAGGTAAAATGATGAAGAAGGAAAGAATTCTGGCAACGGTCTCTGCGGGGATCATTCTGGCGAGCACGGCGGCGTTTGCCGCGTGCGACAAGGGCCCCGAGGTCCCCGAAGGATTTACGGGGACGGCGATCTCGTTCTATTCGACCTATGTGAACGAGTATTCCAAGGACGCTTACAGCGAGCTCGTCAAGACGTACAACGACACGCAGGGCAAGACGGACAACGTCTATGTCGAGATGGTGCCCAACACGGGCGCGGTCGGCAACCTCAAGTCCATCCTGACGAGCAAGAGCAGCCGCTACGACGTCATCATGGTGACCAACGAGCAGTTCAAGGGGCTCGCCATGGAGGAAGGCAGAAACGGCGAGGGCGTGTTCGTCAACCTCGAGAGCTATCTCACGGATGAGGCGAAGGACGCGATGGATTGGGATCAGATCCCCGAGAGCCTTCTCAACTGCTGGCGCTTCGACATCGAAAAAGACCCCGCGATCGGCAACAAGTATCTCGCGGGAGAGGGTGCAGACCTGCTCGCCATGCCCTTCAACACCAGCGTGCACCTGTTGTTCTACAACACCAAGATCTTCACCGACATGGGCATCAACCTCGTCTCCGTTGCCGAAGAGCAGTGCGCAACGGGCAGCTATGCAAAGCTCATGCCGCACGGATATGCGGAATATTCCAAGGATTACGGCGCTCCCTTCGAGGGCGCGAAGCTCTCCAAGAACGACCTCGGCGAGGAAGTCTACAAGGTGTTCAACGACCGCGTTCCGTTGAGCTGGGAGGAGCTGCGCTGTCTGGCGCGTTCCTATCAGAAGTTCGCGGGCAACGGCTACGGCTTCATGTCCGAGTGGTGGTTCAGCTTCGGCTGGTCGGTCGGCGGCGACTGCATCGGCTGGGACGAGGCGTCCAATTCCTATAAGTTCGCCATCGGCGACAAGGACACGAACTATCTCGCCCTCAACGACATCACCGTCAACGGCACCTCCTATTCGGAGGGCGAAGTGCTCGACTATGAGGATATGAAGTTCCTGCACGCCAACAGCGCAGAGCTTGCGAAGGTGGAGAAAGACGTCTACGAGCTTCCCTCCATGTACGACGCCTTCCTCGAATACAACCGCCTCGGCATCCCCACCGACAAGAATGCGACGGCGGACGGCAGCAAGAAGGGCTACGGCGTTGCAAAGCCCACGACGGAGAACCGCACCAAGGAGTTCACGTCGGGTGAGAGCCCCATGCTCATCGAGACGTCGGGCGACATCAACCTCTTCAAGGGCACTGCCGTTGCCAACAACTTCGACGTGGCGCCCGCGCCCCAGTACCGCGAATTTGACGGCGAGACGACGCGCACCGTAAACGGGCAGGAATATCTCACCGTCATCGACGGCGAAAATTACAAGGGCGAAAGAAAGACCGTCACCAATTCCGACGGCGAAGAAGTGCTTTGCCAGGGCGAGGCGATCACCTCCCTCACGAACGATTCGAGCGCGCTTGCCATTCCCGACAACATCGACCAGGAGAGCAAGGACGCCGCGTTCAAGTTCATCAACTGGGCGGCGGGCCCCGAGGGGCAGACCATCCTCGCAAAGGGCAACACCTGCGTTCCCAACCAGTCGAACGTCGCGATGAGCGAGGAGTTCAACAATGCCGCAGAGCGCAAGGCGGGCAACACCTGGGCGGTCGGCTTCGCCATGCAGGACTGCTACATCGGCGACTGGTCGTACTTCAACGTCAACACCTGGATCACCGGTTGGTCGGGCGATCTCAACGGCGCCGTCCGCAGGGGCGATATGACGCTCGATTATTTCCTTGAAATCAAGACGGATACCGCAAATTCTGCGCTCCAGCCCATGCAGATCCGCATCAAGGGGAAATAAGCCATGACGGACGAGAAGATCCTGTCCGCGGCGGAACCCGCCGCGGAGGCGGAGCAGCTGCACTCGCAGGTGCGTCTGCCCAAGAAGAAAAGGAAATGGACCGGAGAGGCGATCCTGGCGCTCGTTCTTGCGCTCATCCCTCTCATCGGGTTTGTCGTGTTCAGCGGATTCCCTCTGATCATCTCCCTCATTGCCCTGTTCTGCGACGTGGATCTGTATCAGCTCGGAAACTTCACCTGGAACTCCTTTGAAGGGTTCAAAGTGGTATTTTCGGACGGGTACTCCGTCCCGACGTACGGGCTCAACATGGCGCCTTACTTCTACAAGGCGATCGGCATCACCATCTGGGTGGCAAGCACGCAGCTCGTCACGCTGCTCATCGCGCTCGTCATCTCGGTGCTGCTCGCCACCGCGCCGAAGGGGAGAAAAATCTTTCAGATCCTCTATTTCGTGCCCTATATCTGTTCGACGGTCGCGGTGTCCCTGATGTGGCGGTGGTTCTTCAACGCCGAAACGTCGGGCGTTCTCAACACCCTCCTCGGCACGCAGATCCGCTGGCTGGAAGAGCCGAGCTTCATGACGTGGTGCATCATCGTCGCCATCATGTGGCAGGCGCCCGGCTACGGCATCGTCATGTACAAGGCGGCGCTCGCCAACGTGGACAAGGCGCAGTACGAGGCGGCGTCGCTGGACGGCGCAAACTCGTGGCAGAGGTTCTGGTACATCACGCTTCCGGGCATCGCGCCCACCACGTTCTTCCTGCTGCTCTCGGGTGTTTCGGCGGGATTCCTCACCTACGATATCGCCGCCCTCATCATCCCCGACGGCTGGACAGGCTACATCGGCGGAAAGGAGAGCATGGGGCTCACGCTCATGCGCCTCGTATACTGGTTCATCCAGAACGAACAGCTCACAACGTCTGTCGTTTCGGCGGCATCGGTCATAAGCTGGGTGCTGTTCGCAGTCACGGCGACGCTCTCCATCATCCTGTTCCGCCGCCGCGAAAAGAGTATGGAGGGGTAACATGGAACGGACTGAAAACATAACGCCCGTACAGGCGCCCGAACAGACCCCCGCGGAAAAACCGCTCACCATGAAGAAGAAGAGCAAGGTGCCCGTTTCGAGGATCGTCGTCTTCGCCATCCTCGTTCTGTACACCTTCCTGCTGTTCTTCCCGCTCTACACCGTCGTCGTGACGTCGTTCACGTCGATGATGGAGAGTTCGTTCACAACGCAGTTCGTCTGGCTCCCCAAGCACCCGACGTTCGATTCGTACGTCTCGGTGTTCACGAAGGACATCAACGCCGAATATCTCGGCGTACCCTCCCTTCTGGTGGGATTCTGGAACACGCTGTGGATCACGCTTCTGCCCCTCGTCGTGGGGCTGCTCGTCTCGGGACTTTCGGCGTATGCGTACACCAAGATGAAGTTCCCGGGCAAGGAGAAACTGTTCAGCATCGCGTTCATCATCTCGATGATCCCGCTCGGCGCGTTCGGCGTCATCTCGTATACGTTCTATTCGATGATCGGCTGGACGGGCACGACGCTGCCCCTCATCATCCCCGGGATGTTCGGCAGCATGGGAACGGTGTTCTTCCTGAAAATGTACTATGAAGGCGTCCCCGACTCCTATATCGAGGCGGCGCGCATGGACGGATTGGGCTCTCTGGGCGCATTCTTCGTCATCGTGTTCCCGCTTGCGGGACCGGCGTTCATCGCGCAGTTCATCTTCGGCTTTGTCGGCGGATACAACAACTATCTCGGCCCCTTGCTCTATCTGCAGGGCGACCCCGATTACATCACCTTACAGCTCGTCCTCTCGCAGGTCACGACGCTCTTCCCCGGCGAAGGGCAGGAGACGGTGCACTGCGCGGCGGCGATCCTGGGCATGATCCCGCTCATCGTCATCTATGCGTTCTTGCAGAAGTATTTCATCGAGGGGATCGCAGTGGGCGGCGTCAAAGACTGACGTCCGCGCAAAGGATGTATGCTGCGGGCGCGGGAAAGCCCGTTCCCGCGTCTGCGGCAAAACATAAAAGAACCGATATGGAGGAGGAAATTGCATGAAAAAAACCAAAATTCTGTGCACTCTGTCCGCCGTACTGATGGCTGCCACGATGGGGCTTTCGGCGTGCGCGGGCGGAAATGCGTCTGCAGGTACGCGCGTCGACTTCTATTCCGGAGACGAGTACAATGCGGACGGAACGGTGCGCTTTAACCACGAGCTCTTTTACATGAACTCGAACAAGGGTCCCGGACCCGACCCGTTCGTGTTCGACAACACCGAGCGCGACGGTTACTATTATGTGTGGTCGACGCTGACCAACGGGCTCATGGTCTACCGCTCCAAGGACATGATGGAGATGGAACCCGTCGGACCCGCGCTGCAATTCGAGGCAGGCAGCTCCGAGGCGAACGCCGTCGACAGCGGCGTCTGGGCGCCCGAAGTCGTCTTTGACGAGGGCGATCCCGAGACGGACGAGGACGACTGGTATTACCTCTTCTTCAGTGCGTCGCCCCGCGACAATCAGACGAGCGTCAGCGGCCCGGGCGTGCGTCCCGGAAAAACGGTCTGGGCAACCTATGTCGCGCGCTGCAAGGACGTCGAGGGCCCCTACGAGCTCGTCGACTTCACGAGCGACGAGGCGAAGGAGTCCGGCTATGCGCACGACATCAACACCACCCCCAATACCGAGCTCACCGATGAGGAGATCGGCATCATGGGCGAAGGCACGGACGGACGTCCTGCCGTAAAGACGGCGGAGAACACCGTTTATAAGCTCGCGTTCCCGCAGTCGTATATGCGCTACGCGTACTTCAACCCCGAATGGTACGCCAACCTCGTCTACAAGATCAACAGAACGGACGCATGGGACGCTTCCGGGCTTCCCACGGGCATCGACTGTCATCCCTTCATCGATACGGACGGGCAGAAGTACCTCTACTGGACGTTCAACACCAACCTCAACGTCGTCTACTGCGTTCCCATGGCGGGCGAGAACGGCGGCAACTGGCTCACGCCCGATTGGGATGAAGCGCAGTATGTGCTTGCCGCAAAGTATTGGAACATCGAGGACTTTGAGGAAGGCGGCTTCGGCACGACCGTTCTTCCGAACGACGAGGGCGAGTACTGCTACGACTCCGGCGACAACATCAACGAGGGCGTCGCGGTCATCGAGCACGACGGAAAGTACTACCTCACCTATTCGCACGGCGACTACAAGGACAACGGGTATGAAGTCTGCCAGGCGGTGGGCGACAGTGTGTTCGGTCCCTTTGAAAAACTTCCCGAAGAAAAGAACGGCATCCTGCTCTCCGCGGGCGTTGAGGGCAGCGAGGAAGTTTCGGGCACGGGTCACCACTCCTTTGTGACGATCGGCGACCAGATCTTCATCTACTATCATACGCACAACGACTACTCCGTCATGGGCGACGCGCGCCACGGCAACATCGACGAGGTCAAATTCGTGACCATCGACGAGGGCACGGCGGACGAGATGGACGTTCTCGTCGTCAACGGCGCAACGGCGAACCCGCAGCCCAAGGCAGAGAAGTACGCAACGTATAAGAACGTAGCCGACGAGGCGACCATCACCATCGACGACGACAAGGCGCTGCAGGAAGGCTCCTCGTTGTCGTGGCTCAACGACGATCTGCTCTCCGTGTGCAAGAGCGGCGGCGACTTCTACGACACCTACATCCAGGAGACGTTCATCAACAAGACGGCGACGTTTGAAGTTTCGCTCAAAGAGGCGAAGGCGGTGCGCGCGGTCATGGTGTACGACTCCAAGTACGAAACGTCTGCCTTCCTCAACATCTCCCGCATCGAGCTGGAGGATTCGAAGGGCAAGGTGTATTACATGGAGAACGTCGCGCTGCCCGAGGCATGGTACAACGCGTCCGAGGTGTCGGGGGAGATCCTCTACATTTCGCCCGGCGCGGCGGCGTATGCAGAATTTTACGAACTTGCGGACATCGTGAAGGTGCGCGTCACCGTCGAGGTGCCCGAAGGACAGGAAGAAGTCGGCATCTCCGAGATCCGCGTCCTTGCGAAATAAGATAGGGAGGGAAATGTATGAAACGTAAATGGATCGTGCTCCCCTTGAGCCTTGCCTGCGTGTTCACTGCGATCGGCGCAGCGGCGTGCGACAAAGAGCCCACGGAGGATGAAACGAAAGTTCCCGATTATACGTTTGAGGACTACAAGCCCGAGATGGCAGATCCCGACGAAGGGTTCAAGATCGACGGCGTCCTCGACGAATCGGTCTATGCGGAAAAGACGTGGCTGCGCGCCGTAAAGATGGAAAAGGTGGACGAATTCCTCGATTACGACGCCGCCAAAGCCGAGATCGAAAAGGCTGCAAAGATCGGCATGACCACGCACTACGGCACGGAGGGGATGTATGTCGCCATCGAGTATGTGGCGGCGGAGGGCGAGCAGCTCTACGTCAACCCCGACCGTTCGAGCACCCAGAACAGTATCGCGGAGCTCTATCTTGCGATGCCGCAGGGGCAGGACATCGAGGACAAGTACGTCTGCGAGATCGACCTCGGCCCCGACGGCAGCATGGTGTTCAAAAAGAACAACTGGGGCGGCAACTGGGATACCTTTGCCACCACCTACGACATCATGGCGCAGCTCGGCGTGCAGACCAACGGTCAGGTCGGTCAGTTCATCGACGAAGGTCAGCAGCGCGCGACGGAGTACACCATGGAATTGTTCATCCCGTGGGGGTATATCGACAAGATCGGCGGCGAGGGCACGGCGAAGCTCATCCGGGAGGGCGACGTGCGCATGAACCTTGCGCCCATCACGTCGTATAACTATACGGGCACGGACGGCGACGTCGACCGTTGGTGGTGGATGCTCGGTTCGCAGCTCGACGACGGCGCGTGGGGCAACCTCAACGGCTGGTACCACTTCGACAGCGACGGGCTGAAAGCCTACAACATCGACATCGAAGTGAAGAACGAGGGCGGCGACGTGATGGAGCGCTTCGGCTACGATCAGGCGGTCGCCAACAACTCGGTCACCTTCCTCACCTATGCGGACGAGACGCACGCCATCAAGTCGGTGAAGGTCAACGGCGTGGAGTATGTCGAAAAAACTTCCGCCATCGGCAACGGCTCCTTCACCGTTCCCGCGAGCGAAGTCACCAAAGACCTCAAGGTGGAAGTGGAGTTCATGGACTACACGCCCGAGGCGGTGGAATACACGCTCAACGTCAAGCTCACCCGCTTCGGCGTCACAACGCAGGCGCCCGCAGGCACCAAGATCAAGCTCACGGGCTTGCAGAATTACGATGTGACCGTCGGCGAGAACGGCGTGGCGAAGGCAAACGTGCTGCCCGGCACCTACACGGCGACCATCGAGAGCGCGGAAGGGGAGACGAAGTACCTCGACACGCGCGTGCTGCTGCGCATCAATGCAGAAGAGACGCCCGTCGACGTGACGTTCGGCAACGACGCCTTCACGCAGGCGCTGTTCGGAGATTGGGCGGGTACGACCATCGACGACTCCAACGCCTATGGCAAAAACGGCTACTTCACCAACACCGGCAACTCCGTCATGGCGATCACCAACGAGGCGTTCATGGATTCCGTGTTCACCCTCAAGATGAGCAAGAACACCAAGGGCGGCAACTTCGCGGGCATCGGTCTCTTCTTTGAGAAGGGCGACGGCGCCAATGCGATCCGCCTTGAAATGGGCATCCAAAACGGCAAGATCGACGTTCAGCTCGGTGCGCGCGACGACGGCGCGATCCCTCACATTACGCCCGTCGGGTACGAGGGAGACGTCTGGCACTGGTTCAACTTTGATACGGACGGCTCCTACACGGCGGCATGGAACAACGGCACGAGCCTTGCCTTCACCGTGGTGCGCGACGGGGCGACGCTCTACCTGTTCATCGCCATCGACGGCGACGCGGACAGCCTGAAATACTTCGGCAAGTGCACCATCCCCGAGGAGTACGCCTCACAGGAAGGACATTGGGGCGTCATCGTTGCGGATGCGCCCAACGCGACGCACTACATCGCGCTGGACGACACCGCGGAAGGCGTGGCGGAATGGACGGAATTCTCCGTCAAACTTCCCGAGAATGTTGCAAACGGCAGCGTGACCGCCGACAAGACGACGGCGAAGCTCGACGAGACCATCACCGTCACCATCACGCCGAACACCGGATATGCCATCGATGAACTGCTTGTGAACGGTCAGCCCGCACAGCTCACGGACGGCAAGCTCGTGTTCTCTTACGACGGCGTCAAGGAGATCACGGTCGAAGTTACCTTCCGTGTCGCGTCGATCGTGGACGTCGAACTCACCGTCCCCGCGATCGCCCGTCTTGGCGAATCGGTGGATATGAACGGCAAAGTGCTTATCTTTAAGGGCAGCGCTACCTCGCAGGAATTCACGGTCGCGAACGGCAAAGTGGACGCCGAGCTTGAAAAAGGCGTTACGTACACCGTCGTTCCCGCCGACTTCACGGGCGCGGTCGCCGCGATCACAGTGGCTGTTGCGGATGACGGCACCTTCACGGTGGACGGCAAAGAAGCTACGTCGCTCAACTTCGTGTACGACGCGTTCGCAGGGAACACCGTCGGCAATCCGACCGGCGGCACGACGGACGACTCCAAGACGAACGAGGAAGGCACGGTCTCGGCGAACGGCAAGTTCTGGACGCTGATGAACGAAAAGACCAACGCTTCCGTGTTCACGGTCACGGTCAAACTTTCCGACCTTGCAGACGGGTCTGTCTACTTCGGGTATCTGTTCTCCGACAACAAGGGCATCCTTGCACAGCTCGATGTACAGAGGACGGACGGAGCGTTTACCGGACTCAACCTTCAGTGGAGAATGTGGTCGGGCGATTATATTCCCGATAGCAATATCCTCAATATCGGCTGGGGCGGCGCTGCGACGACGGAATTCAACGAGGCATTCCAGGGCGACGGCGTGGACATCACCATCGTGCGCGCGGCAGACGGAAAGACCTTCTATATGTTCCTCTCCGCACACGGCGATGACGATCTTTCGCTTCGTACCTGGAAGAATATCCCCGACGAGTACGCAACGCAGACGGGCGTCTGGGCGTTTGGCGCCGACAACTCCAAGGCGGAAGCGAAGTATGCCGTCGGGCTTGAAACGGACGCGCAGACGGTCGCAGCTACGATCGAGCAGGCATATCTCAATGTGAGCGTCTCCAAGGCGGAAGGCGAAGTCAACAACCACGGCGAGATCACGGCGAGCGCGGAGAAAATTCTTACGACGGACGGCTCCATCACCGTCACCGTGTCCACCGACATCGGCTATGTCATCGACAAGCTGCTCGTCAACGGCGTGGACAGGGCTGCCGACCTTGAGGGCGGCAAGCTGTCCTTCACGGTGGCAGACGGCAAGACGATTACGGTGGTCGCATCCTTCAAGGAAGCGACGACGGCGAATATCGAGGCGACTGTCACGGGCAACCGCTTCGGCAACTCCGATATGAACGGTCTGACCATCGTCTTTGCGGGAACGTCCTCGGGCGAGTTCGAAGTCAAAGAGGGCAAGATCACGGGCGTTGTCAACGTCGGCGAGGAGTACACGGTCTCGGTCGAAGAGTATCCCGGGTTCGGTTCGTTCAAAGTCACGGCGGATGCGACCGGCAAGCTCACGGTGACGGGCGGCACGGACAACACGCTTGCCTTCACCTACGACGTGTTCACGCAGAACCTCATCGGCAGCAACCTCAACGCGAACGAGATCGACGATTCCGAGCTCACGGGCAACAGCGGCGTTGTCAAGAACGTCAGCGGCAACTCCTTCTTCCCCATCACCAACGATACGTTCGGCGATTCCGTCTTTACGGTCACGTTCAAGCTCTCGCAGGCGACGGTGAACAACCGCCACTTCATCCGTTATATCTTCGACGACAGATGCGCGATCATGCCTTCCGTCAAGCTGAACGGGGAGGGCAAGCTCATCGTTGAATGGCTCGCCGATAACAACTGGGATGTTAATCGTTTGAATACCGAGTGGGATACGGTCGTGCTGGACGACGCGTTCAAGACCGCGTTTGAAAGCGACACGGGCGTCGATCTTACGATGGTGCGCAGCGGGAACGACTACTATGTGTTCGTTGCAGTCCACGGCGACGAGGACAGTCTGACATTCTATCGGAAGTTTTCGCCGGATGCGAAGTATACAACGCAGGAAGGACGTTGGGCGATCTCCATCTGGGACAGCAAAGACGGAGCAAGCGTTCCTTACACCCTTTCCGACAAGGCAGAGGATGTTGCGGCTTGGGTCGCCAAAGTCCCCACGCAGGAGTAAGTCAGCGTTCTGCATCCCCCATATAGAACGGACTTAACGTCCGCGCAGACGCAGGGCGGGACGGCAAAGCCGTCCCGCCCTTGCTTTGACTCGGAGGAAATTCAATGAAAAGAATGAAATTTACATTCGCCTGTCTCGTGCTTGCCTCCGTTCTCACGGCGGGACTGTTTGCGGGCTGCGGCGAGCAGCACACGCACACGCTCACCCGCGTTCCCGCGCAGCAGGCTTACTGCAAGAGAGAGGGGAACATCGAGTATTGGAAGTGCGACGAATGCGGAAAGTATTTTGCCGATGAGGCGGCGCAGGAGGAGATCTCTTTGGAGGAGACCGTGCTGCCCTATCAGCACAAATTGCAGTATGTGGAGGCGATCGCCGCCGACGGGGTGTTCTCGTACGGGAGCAAAGCGCACTACAAATGTTCTGCGTGCGGCACGCTCTTTGCCGACAAGGACGGGACGCAGCCCATCGAGGAGGAGGACGTCTACGAACAAAAGAAGTTTGACCTCACCGAGGCGCGCATTTATTCCACTCCCACCAATCAGACGGTGCGCGTCTTTGCCAAGGACGGGGAGACGGAGCGCGACCTCGCCGTCACGGCGGATAACTTCGTGCTGCGCGTCTTTCTCGGCTGGGAAGGCGCGGACCTCTCGGAGCTTACGCAGAGCATCGGCGGGCGCGTCAACCTCAACATCGATACGGAGGCGAACATTGCAAGCGGCAAGTGGATGAGCTTCCGCCTCGGCTACGATTCGCGCGGCGGCTACTTCCATTTCAGCGACCAAAACAAGACGTATTTCGATGAAATGGAGGATGGCGGAAAACTCATGCTCGCCATCCGCGAACAGAGCGGGCTGTATGTCACCCTCGTGCATATCGGCGGCATCATGATGGCGTATGCGGAGGACTTGCAGGGGAGCGCCGTTTATCTCGGTTCGACGCAGGGCTTCGGCGCAAGTGCGCTCGTAAAGTGCACGCTGGGCGTCCATCAGAGCTATTACGCCACCGAGCAGCACCCTGCCGTGATGAAAGAGGGCGTGCTCCTTCTCGGCGCGACCGACCCCGCCGCCCTCGCCCCCGCCAAGGATTGAGGGGTGGCTTCTCTCTTGGGAGAAGCTCCGCCGAAGATTGAGGGGTGAGGCTTCTCCCTTGCCTCCCCTGTGTAAGGGGAGGTGGCAGGCGAGGAACGAGCCTGACGGAAGGGTTGTTGCGCCCGCGCTCTGTCACTTGCAAGGGGATCCATCCGCTCCACTGCGTTCCGTGTTCGGGATGACGTAAAGAAAAGGCGCCCTTGTGCAAAGGGAGCTGTCACGAAGTGACTGATGGATTGTCTTGCTTGCGCGGTGCCGACTTTAACAATCCCCCCTTATCCCCCCTTTACACAGGGTTCCCGCAAAAACGTGAAACGTTTTTGTGGGACAGTCGCAAGGGGGGCAAGGGTAGGAGAGCGGCTCTCTACTTCTCGGCAAGAGGCAAGGATAGGGGAGAGGAACGTTCCCGAGGTGTTCAAAAAATTAAAAATCGGCGGCGGGAAACGTCGCGGAAAAAATCGGCGGCGGGAAATGCCGCAAAAAAAAGCGGCGGGAAACGTCGCGGAAAAAACGGCGGCGGAAAGCGCCGCAGTGAGGAAAAATATGGTTCAGGATATTCTCGTAAACAATGTGCGCGTACAGTTTCTCTCCCGTGAGGTCGTGCGCGTCGAATATGCGTCGGACGGCGCGTTCTATGACGCCGATTCGCTGTTCATCCCCGCGCGCAAGGCGTTCGCGGGCTGGGACGGGTACACCGTCCGCAGAGAGAAAAACGGAGCGGCGATCGCGTTCGACGGCTGCGAGCTCGTCCTTCCCGCCCCTCAAAAGGGGCTGGAAGGCGTGCTGCTGCGGCGGGGCGAAGAGGTGCTCTACGCCTTCGGCAACGAAAAAAACACGGGCGAACTTCCGCCCCTGCATAAGACGCCCGCCGTATGGGCGGTGGCGGACACGCCGCGCATCACCCCGCCCAAAGGCGGCTATTCCGCGCAGCGCAAAGGGGAGTTTGCCGTAGAGGAGGGCGTGCAGGACGTCTATCTCCTTCTGTGCCACGGCGATTTTAAGGCGCTGCGCAGGCTGTACGTCGCCCTCACGGGCAGAACACCCATCCCGCGCCTTTCTACGTTCGGCGCGTGGAACTCCAAATATTTCAGATACGACGAGGAGAGCGCCAAAAAAGTCATCCTCGACTATGAAAAACACGGCATCCCGCTCGACAACATGGTGCTGGATACCGACTGGCGCGCCGCGTCCGATCGGGGCATCGGCTACGACATCGACACCGCGCTCTTCCCCGACATGGGGCGCTTCTTCGCCTTCGCGCACGAGCACGGCGTGGAGATCATGTTCAACGACCATCCCGAGCCCGTCGAGGGCGCGAAAGATCTGTTCTCTCCCGAAGAGATCGCCTTCCGCGAGGAGAAATTGCAGGGGCTTTTACGCCTCGGGCTGGATACCTGGTGGTACGACCGGAATTGGAGCACCAAGCTCAAAAGTCCCACACCGAGCGTGCGCCCCGAGACGTTCGGGATGTACATCTTCGAGGAGATCACGCGGCACTTCTATGAAAAACAGGCGGTCAGCGCCGACGCGCGCCGCCCCGTCCTCATGGCGAACGTCAACGAAGTCGCCAACGGCTGTTATATGGGCATCAAGGACAGCGCGTCCCACCGCTTCGGCATCCAATGGACGGGGGACATCCCGAGCAACGACATCTCCCTTGCGGCGGAGGTGGAGACGCTGCTGCGCGCCTCGGAGAGCGCCGTCGCCTATGTGAATGCCGACCTCGGCGGACACCTCGGCAATCCCGACAAGGAGCTCTATCTGCGGTGGATCGAGTTCGGCGCGCTCTCGCCCGTCTTCCGTCCGCACTGCACCAACACGGTGGAGCGCTTCCGCGAGCCGTGGTGCTACGACGAGGAGACGGTCGCCGTTACGCGCGAGTACGTCAAAATGCGCTACCGTCTGCTGCCCGTGATCTATTCCGCCGCCTATGAAAATTATCTGACGGGCGCGCCCCTGTTCCGCCGCCTCGGCTGGGAATATCCCGACGACGCCCGCGCGCTCGCCTGCCGCGACGAGTACCTGCTCGGCAAAAATATCCTTGTTTCGCCCGTGGCGGGGCTCTCGCCCTATCCCCTGGACGAGGGGGATTACCGTGCGCCCGTGACGGCGGTCTACTTCAACGGCAGGAAGTGCGAAGGGGAGCCGCTCGCCCGCACGCAGTATAAGACGCTCGATCTGTGGCTGGACAACGAGCCGCCCATGAATGGGCTGCCCGTATATGAATATTCGGCGCGTTTTGAAACGCAGGTGCGCTTTGCGGAGGACACCGCGCTCTTTTTGTCCTGCGACGACGGCGCAACGGTGTATGTGGACGGCAAGTGCGTGCTTTCGGACGATACAATCCACTCCACGATGACCTTCCCGCTGGGCGCCGTGCGCGGCGGAGAGGTGCATACCGTGCGCGTGGATTACTTCCAGGCGGGCGGCGAGGCGTCGTGCAGGCTGTGCCGCACCCCCGTCGTGCAGACGGAGGAAAAGACGGTGTACCTCCCCGCAGGGCGGTGGCTGGACGTGTTCGGCAAAGAGGTGCACGTCGGCGAACACAAAGCACGCTTTGCGGCGGACGTTCTGCCCCTCTATGTGCGCCTCGGCGCGCTCCTGCCCCTTGCTTACGACGCAAAGAACACGCGGGAGCAGATGTGGGACAAACTCACGTTCGACTTCTATCCCGATAAGGACGCGCAGGACGAGGGCGTTCTCTATGAGGACGACGGCGAGACGTGCGCCTATCTGCACGGCGCCTTCCGTACGACGGCGTATTCCGCCGCGTTCGACGCCGAGGAGGGCGCGTTCGTCGTGCGCATCGGCGCTGCGGAGGGCGTGTTCGGCGGGCGGCGCGCCTATACGGAGCAGGCGTGCTCCGTCCGCTTCCATTGCCTCGGCGAGCGCGTCGTGCGCGTGACGCTCAACGGCGGGGAGCTGCCCTGTTCCGTCATCGGAAAGGGGAACGCCTTCCCGTTCGCGGCGGAGGGCGCCGCGCGGGAGGGGGACGTCGTGCAGGCGGCGTTCACCCGTCACGTCGGCGAGGGATACGAACTGAAATTTTATATCGCGTGACAACGCGCAAGGAGTGTGGGTATGAAGAAGCAATTTTACATCGGGGCTGCGTATTACCCGGAATTGTGGGAGAAAGAGGAGATCGGCCGTGACATCGCCCGCTGCAAAGAGGCGGGGGTGAACGTTCTGCGCATCGGCGAATTTTCCTGGAGCGAGCTGGAGCCCAAGGAGGGGGAGTATCGCCTCGACTGGCTCAAAGAGGTGGTGGATACGCTGCACAAAAACGGCATTTCCACCGTTTTATGCACGCCTTCGGCGACGCCGCCCAGGTGGCTCATGACCAAATATCCCGAGACGCGCATGGTGATGCACGACCTGATCCGTGCGGACGTCTCCTCCCGCTGTCATACCTGCAAGACTTCCCCCGTCATGCGGGAGAAAAACCGCGCCATCGTCACCCGCCTTGCGGAGGCGTTCGCACATCATCCGGGCGTTATCGGCTGGCAGATCGACAACGAGATCTTCCCCTATACCGCGGGGTGCTACTGCGAAAATTGCAAGGCGGCGTTCCGAAAATGGCTCAAAGAAAAATTCGGCACCATCTCCGCGCTCAACAGGGCGTGGGGGATGGCGCGCTGGTCGCTCACTTACGACGATTTTGCGGACATCGAGCCGCCGTACCCCAGACAGTGGCGGCACCCGTCGCTTAAAAAGGCGTGGCACGACTTCCAATGCGCGCAGATCAAGAGCTATGTGGAGGAGCAGGCGGACATCCTGCACGCCTTCGGCTGCAGGAACGTCGGCACCAACATGATGACGACGAACGCGTTGAGCTACTACGCCCTCAACGAGAAGCTGGACGTCGCGCAGCTCAATCACTATGAGAGCGCGGAAAACCTGTCCGGCACGGTGTTTTCTTACGACTTCGTGCGGTGCGTCAAGGATAAGCCCTTCTGGATCATGGAGACGCAGGCGAACTGGAACGGCAGCGAGTACGCCGAAGGGGGATACCGCCCCGCGGGCGAGTGCTATGCGAACACCTGGCTGCCCTTCGCGCGGGGGGCGGAGATGAACCTTTTCTGGCTGTTCCGCAGCCATCCGTGCGGGCACGAGATCGGGCACGGCGCGCTCTATTCGGCGTCCGGGCGTCCCTTCCGCACGACAAAGGAGATCGCGCGCGCGGCGGAGGAGATAACCTCGTGCGGGAATTTTCTGGAAAACACTTGCATTTCTTCGCAAATTGCATTACACTATTCGAGCAGTGCATTCAATCTCTTTGACGCCGCGCCGCTCATCAAGGGGCTCTCCTACCGCACGATGGTGCTCGAGGGCTATCACGCCGCCTTCCGCCACTTCAACACCGATGTCATCGACACGGCGCACGCCTTGGACGGGTACAAGGTCGTTCTCTCGCCCTTCCTCGCGTGCGCGGACGAGAACGGCTTTTGTGAGCGCGTCCTTTCCTGGGTGAAGGCGGGCGGAACGTGGATCGTGGGTCCCATGTCCGACATCATGGACGGCAACGTGCGCAGATATACTTCGGCGCCCTACTCCTTCCTGGAGGAGGCGGCGGGCGTTCTGACGGCGGCGCAGGAGCCCGTTGCAAACGACGTGTTCCGCGCGCAGTGGGAGGACGGCTCGCCCTGCACGATCGGGACGTGCTTCGACGGCTACATCTGCCGCGAGGGGACGAAGAGCCTTGCCGCATATACCTGCGGCGAACTTGCGGGGCTGTCCGTCGTCTGCGAGCGCAAAGTCGGGAAGGGCGCGATCGTGCTCGTGGGGAGCGTGCTCTCCGCCGCAGACCTTGTGCGGCTCGTGCGGCGCGCGGGCTGCGCGCCCGCCGCGGAGGCGAGCGAAAACGTCACGCTGACGGCGCGTTCGGGCAGGACGGAAGGCATCATCGCCGTGGAAACGCAGGGGACGCAGGGGTATGTGTGCGTTGAAGGCGCGTTCCGCGAGCGCATCTCGGGAAGGACGGCAGAGGGCAGGGTGCCGCTCGCGCCCTACGAGGTGCTCGTCCTTGAAAAGATAAGATAACATTTCGGAAAAACAATCTCTCTCAACGGAGGAATCATTATGAAACCAATCACGGCAAAAGAACTGACGGCGGAGGAAAAGCTGCGCCTCATCTGCGGGCAGGGCTTCTGGCGCACGGACGACCTCGGCGGAAAGCTGCCGCAGATCTTCATGTCGGACGGGCCCGTGGGGCTGCGGACGATGAAGGCGGGGGAGGACGGGAAGGAGTACACCGTTCCCGCCACCGCCTATCCGTCCATCCAGATGCTCGCCAACACCTGGAGCACGGCGTGCGCGCAGAAGATGGGCGAGTGCCTCGCCGACGACTGCATCGAGCGCGGCGTCGATCTGCTGCTCGCGCCCGGCGTCAACATCAAGCGCCATCCCCTGAACGGGCGCAACTTCGAGTATTTCTCGGAAGATCCCTATCTTGCGGGCGAAATGGCGAAGGCGTACATCGAGGGCGTGCAGGGGCGCGGCGTCGGCGTCTGCCTCAAACACTTCTGCTGCAATAACCTCGAATATGACAGGATGCACCAGACGAGCGACGTGGACGAGCGCACGCTGCGCGAGATCTACTATATGCCCTTTGCCATCGCGTGCGAGGCGAAGCCCGTCTCCGTGATGTGTGCCTACAACCGCGTGAACGGGACGTACGCCTCGGAGTACAAAAAGGGGTTCGACTACCTGCGCGGGGAGTGCGGCTTCGACGGGGCGATCGTCTCCGACTGGGACGCCGTTCGTGACAGAGCGGCGGCGGCACGCGCGGGGCTCGATCTGGAGATGCCCTTCTCCCAAAAGAACTACGACAAGCTCTGCGCGGACTACCGCGAAGGGAAGCTCTCCGACGAGGCGCTCGATGCGTGCGCGCAGCGCGTTCTCGATCTTGTATACCGCTGCAAGGAGATGGGCAAAGGCGCCCGCGAACAGACGGACGCTGCGGCGCGCACGCGCGCCGCGCGCGAGCTGGAGACGGAGGGCATCGTCCTGCTCAAAAACGAGGGCGCGCTGCCGCTAGAGGGCGGGCTCTCGCTGGCGGTCGCGGGGTGCTTTGCAAAGCCCGATACAATGGATATGCTGCGCGGCGGCGGCTCCGCCTGCGTGGAGCGCATCGACAAGACCTTCGACATCCCCGCCTGCCTGGAGGCGCGCGGGATGAAGGTGGCGTTCGAGGGCGCCTTCCACGGCGACGGCGTCCATTCCGTCGTGCAGAACGCGCGCACGGCAGTCGCGCTCGCCGCGGGCAGCGATGCCGCCGTCGTGTGCGTCGGCACGGGCGCGGCGTATGAGTATGAAGGGGGTGACCGCAGGACGATGCGCCTGCCCGAGGCGCAGGAGCGCGCCATCTGCGAGATCGCCGCTGCCTGCCCCCGTACCGTGGTCGTCGTGTTCGCGGGTGCGGCGGTGGATATGAGCGTCTGGGCGGACAGCGTGCAGGCGATCGTCTACGCGGGATTCCCGGGGAGCGCGGGCGACGAGGCGATCGCCGACATCCTGACGGGGCTCGCCGAGCCGAGCGGCAAACTTTCGGAGACCTTCCCGTACAGCTTCGACGACGTGCCTGCGGCGCAGACCTTCCGCAGCGCGGGCGTCACCCGCTATGAGGAGGCGCTGGACGTGGGGTACCGCTACTTCGATACCTACGGCGTTCCCGTTCTCTTCCCCTTCGGGCACGGGCTGCACTATGCGGCGTTTGCCTACGAGGGACTTGCCTGCAAGGTCGGGAAGGAGGGGCTGGAGCTCTCCTACACCCTCAAAAACACCTCCGCGCGGGACGGCAAGGAGGTCTCCGAGGTGTATGTGCATGAGTGCGCGCCCCTCGTCTACCGCCCCGAAAAGGAACTCAAAGCCTTTGCAAAGACCTTTGTCGCCGCCGGAAAGCGCGCCAAAGTGGAGCACCTGCTCCCGCTGCGCGCCTTTGCGCACTGGTCGTCCTCCAAGGACGCGTGGGAGGTGACGGACGGCGTGTTCGAAGTGCTCGTCGGTGCGTCCTCCGCGGACATCCGCCTGCGCGTCAGAGTGTGCATCGAGGACGGGAAGATCGCCCTGCTCGGAAAATAACTGCATTCAGGAGAAAAAATATGAAACGTTTGTTACCCGCTTATCCGCTCTGGGTCATCGACCCCAACTTTTCCGTCTGGTCGCCCTGCGACGAACTCAACGGCGGCGACGCCATCTTCTGGACGGGGCTCTCCCGCCGCACCTACGGTTTCGTGCGGGCGAACGACAAGACGTACTGCTTTTTGGGGCGGCGCGACGGCGCCTGCCCGATGCGCCAGACGGACGTGTCCGTGACGGCGTTCGGCACGCAATATACGTTCGCGGGTGAGGGTTTTACGCTCAAAGTGGAGTTTGTATCCCCCCTGCCGCCCGACGATCTCGACCTGCTTTCCTGCCCCGTGTGCTACACGGAGTACGAGGCGGAGTTCGAGGGGGAGATGCCCGAGGACTTCTCGGTGGCGCTCGCCCTCGACGAGGAGTACTGCTACAACAACGAACCCGCGCGCGTGGTGGGCGGCGTGCTGCCGCTCAAGGGCTACGAGGCGGCGTTCATGACCCGCATGAGGAACCTCGTCATGTCCAACGCGGACGACATCGCCGCGCCCGACTGGGGGGACGTCTACCTTGCGGGCGAGGAGAGCTTCTTCATCACCGACGCCGCCCTCAACATCTACCTTTCGACGGGGAAGGCGGAGTATGTGCGCAAGGAGCGCGAGCGGAATTACCTCTTCGCCATCTCCCGCGCGCGGAAGGGGTATTTCATGACGGCGTTCGACGACAAAGTCTCCATCTTCTACTTCGGCGAATGGCTCAAGGGGTACTACTTCCGCACGGGAAAGACCGTCATCAGCGCGATGGACGACGCGAGGGCGGAGCACGAGAGGGTGCTCGCCGCGCTCGCGCGCTTTGACGGGCAGCTCCGCGCCGACTGCGACGCGGTGGGCGAGGGGTACTATCTGCTCGCCTGCGCCTCGCTGCGGCAGTGCGTGGGCGCGCACAAGCTCGTGCAGAATGCGGAGGGGGAGCTGCTGTTCCTGTCCAAGGAGTGCGATTCCAACGGCTGCATCGGCACGGCGGACGTCTCCTATCCCTCCATCCCGCTCTTTCTCATCTACAATCCCAAACTCGTCAACGCCATGATGACGGGGATCTATGACTTTGCAAGGATGCCCGTCTGGACGTTTGACTTCGCCCCGCACGACATCGGAACGTACCCGTGGTGCATGGGGCAGGCGTACGGCGTGCGCAACGCGGACGACAAGTATAGCTGCAACCAGACCATGTTCTGGGACTATCCGCGCACGCACACCATGCTCTACCTGCGCCCCGCCGCGAGCGAAGTGTATGATTTCAAGTATCAGATGCCCGTCGAGGAGTGCGGCAATATGCTCATCATGACGGCTGCCGCCCTGCTGGCGGGGGCGGACACGCAGCAGGCGAAGCGCAACTTCCCCCTCCTCAAACAGTGGGTGAAGTACCTCGAAAAATACGGCTTGAAGCCCTCCGACCAGCTCTGCACGGACGACTTTGCGGGACACCTCGCCGACAATGCCAACCTCGCCATCAAGGCGCTCGTCGGGCTGGAGGCGTTCTCCCTCATCTGCGAGGTGCTCAAAAAGGGCGAGCTCGCCGCGCGCTACCGCAAAAAGGCGGAGCAGTTCGCCGCCGACTTCAAAAACATCGTGGGGGAGGGCATCATGCCGCTCGCCTACGGCGCGGAGGGGAGCTATTCGCTCAAATACAACCTCCTCTTCGATAAGCTGTTCGGCTTCGGGCTCATTGGGCAGGACGTGTGCGAGCGCGAGACGGCGTACTACATTGAGAAGAACGAGCGCTACGGCGTTCCGCTCGACACGCGCAAGGATTACACCAAGTCGGACTGGATCGTGTGGTGCGCGGCGCTGACGGACGACAGGCAAAAGGCGCGCGCGCTGTATGCGCCGCTGCTGACCTATCTCGCCGAAAGCCCGTCCCGCAAGCCGTTCGGCGATTGGTACGACGCCAAGACGGGGCTCATCGAGCACTTCTTCAACCGCACGGTGCAGGGCGGCATCTTCGCCCTCCTCTTAAAGGAAAAGGGATTGAAGAGGGACTGAAATGAAACTTCGCTATCTCGGAACGGCGGCGTATGAGGGCGTGCCCGCGCCCTTCTGCCGCTGCCGCGTGTGCAGGGGATCCTTCCGTGCGGGCGGGAGGGCGCTGCGTTCGCGCACGCAGGCGCTCGTCAACGACGACCTTCTGCTCGACTTCAATGCCGATACCGTCTGCCATTCCCTCATGTACCGCATCTCCTTCGACAACGTGCGGGACTGCCTCATCACGCACAGCCACAGCGACCATCTCTATCCGATGGACCTTGAGATCTTGTCCGATCCTATCAGCCACGAACACCCGCCGCTGCACTTCTATGCGGGGGAGGACGGCTACAACAAGATCGCGAATGAGATCGGGCTGCACAGGATGGAAGAGCGGGCGCAGGTCACGCTCGTGCGGCACGGCGACGAATTTCGCACGGCGGGCGGCTACCGCGTTCTTGCGCTGCGTGCCAACCATACCAAGGAGACGACGCCCCTCTTTTACGCCGTCGAACGGGACGGAAAGCGCCTTTTGTATGCGCACGATACGGGCGTGTTCCCCGAGGAAGACTATGCGCTGTTGAAGGCGTTCGGAAGGTTCGACCTCATCTCCCTCGACTGCACGGGGTGCCTGGGGCTGGACTGGGATTGGCGCAACGGGCACATGAGCCTGAAAACCAACCTCGAGGTGATGGAGCGTCTGCGCGCCGAGGGCATTGCGGACGAAAAGACGGTGTTTGTCGCCGCGCACTTTTCGCACAACGGCGGGCAGACGCACGACGAGATGGTGCCCGAAATGGCAAAACACGGCATCCTCGTGGCGTACGACGGCATGGAACTCTCCTTCTGAATCACATCATAAAACAGCCCTGCGGGGCTGTTTTTTGATACCCGTTGTGCGTTTTCGGGGACAAGAGGGGACGGTGTCGCGTGGAACATCCCTTCCGTCTTGTCGAAGGCAATCCACCTCCCCTTACACAGGGGAGGCAAGATTAGACGCTCCGCTCGGCACTCTCCCGAATAGGGTTCCCGCAAAAATTTTTAAATTTTTGCGGGATGTTGCAAGGGAGCATTTTCATCCCGTCATCCCGAACACGGAACGCAGTGGAGTGGAGGGATCTCCCTGCAAGCGACGGGGAGCGGGGGGGATTCCTCGTCGCAAAAGCTCCTCGGAATGACGGGGGAGCGGGGGAGTGAATGAAAGCCTTCTCCCTCGGGGTGAGCCGTGCGTTATGCGCATCACCACGGTGTGGTGTGCGCGCACAGCGAACTGAGGTTTTTGCCATTGTGGGCAAAAACCGTGACCGCTGGCGGCGTCGCTCCTTGCGCCGCCGAGACAGGTGTCACGAAGTGACGGATGAGGGGTCAAGCGGAGCAGCTGTTCCTTTGCCGTCCCCCTCATCACCGCCTTCGGCGGAGCTTCCCCCCAAGGGGAAGCCTTTGGTGCGTGGGGATTCCTCGCTTCGCTTCGGAATGACAAAAAGGGGGAGGCAGGCATTTCTCCTCGCGTCGGTACTTCGCCCCGTTGGGGCTCGTGCGCCGCATCGTCGGAATGCTCCCACAAGTGGGCATTCCTCCCATGTCGGTACTTCGCCCCGTTGGGGCTCGTGCGCCGCTTCGTCGGAATGCTCCTGCAAACAGGCATTCCTCCTCGCGTCGGACGGAATGACGGGGGGACGGGCAGGGGAAGGGGATTTCGTTTGCGCAACAAAAAAGGTTTCCCGCGGGGAAACCTTTTTTGGATGCCGGAGGCAATATTCGGTTGTTTTGATGTCAAAGAGGGCGATTTTTTCAGATGTCGGAGTTGATGCCCTTTTGTTTTTCGTTCTCGTAGGGGGTGTTGTAGAGGGCGGCGGGGTCGAACCGGAAGATGGGACGCCCGTTCTCGTCGAAATGCACCTTCATGACGTGCGCGTGGCGGTTGTGGTCGTCGAGCGGGTCGCCGACGATCTTCTCGTAGTCGCGGAAGTGCAGCAGGGTGAGCACCTCGTCCTCGTCGCCGCGCACAAAGCAGTTGTGCCCCGGCCCGAACACTTTGAGCTTCTCGTCCGTTTTGAGCACGGGCCAGCGGTCCTTCTTCCAGCTCCTCGGGTCGAGCAGGTCGTCGTTCTCGTCGGCGGTCAGCATCCCCATGCAGTAGCAGGCGCCCGTCGCCGAGCCCGAGAAGGTGAGGTAAATTTTGCCCTTCGTTTCGGGGCAGTGCAGCACAAAGGGACCTTCGTTGACCCAGAACCCGCCGTCGCGCTCCCAATCGTAGTCGGGCGAGCTGATGCGGGTGAACACCGTCTTTAATTTGGTGGGCGTTTCAAGTTCTGCGATGAGCAGGTCGGAGATGGGCTTTTCGGCACGGGCGCAGCCGAATTTCTGCGCCCAGACGGCGTACCATCTGCCCTTGTTCTCGAACACCGTCATGTCGAGGGAGAAGTCGGTGAAGGGGTAGGGGTCGTCGTCGGCGGGCTGCATGGGGACGGCGTCCTCCCACTCATCCTTCATGGGGTCGCTGCCCTTGCAGACGAGCGCGTAGGGGCGGATGTCCCAGATGTCGGGAACGTGCCCCGCAGCGAAGTAGATGACCCACTTGCCCATGATGAAGTGCAGCTCGGGCGCCCAGATGTGTGAGGCGAGCGCGCCCACGTCGTGCTTTGTCCACACGACGCGCGCGGGTGCGGCGGCAATGCCGTTCACCGTGTCGGCGCAGCGGATCTCGAGGCGGTCGTACTTGGGGCAGGTCGCCGTGAAATAGTACTTCCCGTGATACTTGCAAAGATAGGGGTCCGCACGCTGCGGCACGAGAGGGGAGAGATAATTTGCCATAACTTCATTCCTTTTCTTCGTATTTGAGAATGCGCGGGGCGCTCTTCTTCCGACGGGGCGCGAGGCGCGGTTCTTCCGATTTCACCAATTATAAGATACTACACTTTTCGCCCGTTGTCAACGGGGAGGCGCAAATTTATTTGCGTCTTTTTTTATATTTCTCCCACGGCAGCAGGAAGATATAGACGCCGAGGATGACGAGCGCGAGCACCGTGAGGATGATGATGAGGGAGATGCGCAGAACTTCGGCGTTGTCCCTGTCCAGCATCTCCTCGGTGACGACGGCGCTGTACGCGGGATCGCCTGCAAGGCGCGCCGTATAGGTGCCGTCGCCGTTGTCAAAGAGCTGCACCTGCACGCGCTCGGTGACCGTCTGTTCGCTGCCATCCGCCGCCGTGAATGTGACGCCCTCCTCGTTCGATTTCAGGTAGGCGAAGGTGTACTGCTCGCCCGCCGCGAGGGAGGGGGACACTTCGGAGAGATAGGATGCGGGCACCCAGCCGCGCACCGTGGCGCGCGCCGCGCCGTCTGCGCTCTGTTCGTATTCGACGAGGGCGTACTCCCTGTCGGGTGCGGTGAAATACCCCTTCACCGTGACCGCCTGACCGCGCGGGAGCACATCGGCAGAGAGGGCGCTTTCAAGGCAGGGGGCAAAGCAGGCGTCCACGTCGTTGGAGATCCAGCGCGTGCCGCTCTCCTCCCGCAGCGCCTCCTCTTCTGTCGTCACGGAGGACGTCTTGTAGAGATAGGCGGTGTAGCTGCCGTCCTCCTCGGGGAAGAGCACGAGGGAATAGCCGCCCGCGTCCTCGGGCGTGCGCGCGAGCAGCAAGCCCGCCCGCGCCTTTGCCGAGCGCTCATAGCCGCAGTAGGGGAAATAGGCGCTCTCTCCGCCGCGGAAGGCGGTGATGTCCGTCCGGATGCCGACGGAGCGCGCCGCGACCGTGACGAGGAGCTCCTCCTCGTGCAGGGAGAACGCCGTCTCCCGCGCGCCGCTCTCGGCGATCTCGCCGAGGGTGGGGATGCCCGCAAGGGGACCGGGCGCCTGCTCGGTGCTCGCGTCGCTCACCACGATGTAATTGCCGAAGTTGAAGTAGACGGCGTCGTCCTCAAACCCGAGCGCGAAGGAGCGGGGCTTCTCGCTCGCGGAATAGGTGAAGGCGGAGCCGTCCGCCTGCGCGAACAGTTCGCCGTTGCGGTACAGATCGCCGCCGACCAGATAGTAGAGATTGCCCTCAAAGTCCGCTTTCAGGGACGTTGCGCCGGGGGCGACGGAGATGCCCGTGTCCTCCCCCGTTCCGCCCGCCGTGAACTGCTCCTCCGTGAAGGCGCTCGCGCTGCCGTCCTGATAGGAGACGTACAGCGTGCCGTATAAGTCGCACGTCAGCCCCGTGGGGGTGGCGCTGCCCATCTCCACCGCCGCGCCGCCCACAACGCCGCGCGTGCCGTTGTTCTTGACATAGTACGTCTCGCCGTACAGAACGGCGAGCCCCGCGATCTCCACGCCCGAGAGCTGCGCCGAGGTGAACGTCCTCTCCCCGCCGCCGAAGTCGCAGGTGTAGACCTGTGCGCCAGCCGCGCAGGCGATGAGCTCCCCGTCCGTCGCCACCAGGGAGGGGGCGGCTTCGCAGGCGAGCGTGGTGTACGTCCCCGCCGAAATGCTGTAGACGCTCACGCGCGAGTTGCCCGTGTCCGCCGTGACGAGCAGATCGCCCGCGCGCGCCGAATCGGACGCGCCCGAGAGCCTGTTCTGCGAGGAGGACGCGGCGGCGATCTCATAGCCCGTGAAGGCGGCGGCGGTGTCCGTCACGCCGATCTCGAGCACGGAGGCGCCGCGGATGCAGTACGCCTTCCCGTTCCACCAGGTGAGCGAGGTGACGCCGCACATCGTCTCCTGCGCGGAGAGCAGGACGGGCTGCGCATTTTCTGTAGTCTCTCTGCGGTAAAAGCCCGAGTCGGAGGAGAAGTAGAGAAATTCGCCGTCCGAACAGACGGAGGAGATGCCGACGCGCTTGTTGTAATCGGCGATGTCGAACCCGCCCATTCCGCCATCGTCCGCGCCGTCGGGGTAGTATACGATGCCGTCCACCACGCAGTAGAGGGTGTCGTTCGCCCAGGTGAGCCAGGGTTCCGTGCCCGTGGAGAGGGTGCCCAGCGGAACGCCGCTGCTCTCCAGATCGTTGAGGCTCCGCCGCGCGAGCGTCGTCTGGTTGCCCGAGATGATCGCCGTGTACAGCGTGTCGTCCACGATGAGGAAGGTGGAGCAGTTCAAAGAGGCGACCTGCGACGCCTTTTCCTCGGCGCAGTCGTAATACCAGAAGGAGTTCGCCGTGCCGCGCACGGAGAAATACAGCTTGTCCCCCGAAAATTGCAGCCGCGTGACGGTGTCCGCCGTGCTCTGCGTCTCGTAGGTGAGGTAGGTGCCGCTCTTGCGCTCATAGAGGTAGAGTTTGTTCTTGTCCGCAACGGCAAGATAGTGCTCGGAGAGGGCGACGTCGGAGGGCGTTTCGAGGGCGAGGTACTGCTCGTAGCTCTCGGGCAGGAACAAAGAGGCGTTCTCCGTCGTGAGAACTGCCGCCTGCGTCTGCGCCTGCGCGCTGTATTGCTGTTCGGGGAGCGCCGCCGCGCACACCGTTCCCGTCAGAAGGAGGGCGGCGAGCAGGGCGCTCATGCTCTTTCGTATCGTCATATCCCCATTATAACACGCGCGCGGAAAAATTTCAAGATTTTACGGGGGATTTTTTTATGGGGCGGCGGGGGGAAGGGGGGAACGGGCAAATGCGCGCGCCGGGAGGCGGGACGCCTTGCATCGGGGATCGCACGGCGCGGGCGGGAAAAGAGGGCGCAGAAAAGTTTTTGAAAATTTTCTGAAAAAATTTGGCATACAGGCATACGTATGTCAAGTTTGGATGGTATGATAAAAATACAAACAAATGTTCGTGTTTTGTTCGGGGCGGGTTGCCTCGGGCGGCGGGAGGTGAACGGTGGAACAGGAGACCACAAAAGTTATTTTATATGCCTATCCCTATCTGCGGGCGCTGGCGGAGGCTTCGGGCGCGGCGGCGGAGAACAAGGCGCGGCTCTCCTTCCGCTGCCGCCTCGACACGCTCGATGAGATGGAGCGCATCGCGGAGGAGCTCGCCGTGCGCTGCGCCCTTCTGCGGCTCGCCGAGGCGGCGGACGCCTTTGTCGCCGCCTGCAATGCGGAGGAGCGTTTTCTGCTCGAATACCGCTACTTCCGCCGCGGCGGGAAGGGGACGCACGCCTGTGCCGTGCCCTGTTCGGAGCGGACGTATTACCGCAGGCAGAACGCGCTGCTCAAAAAAGCCGCCGCGTACTTTGCGGCGCACGGCTGGCGGGAGCGCGATTATTTTGCGGCGTTTTCCGCCTATGCGCCCTTTGCGCGCCTTCTGCGCACCATCCGCAGCGGGCGGGAGAGCGCGCTCGTCACGCACCGGGAGAAGCGGCGGCTCAGATTCAGAACTCCCGCTCCTTCTGCGGGGGATGCTTCCCGCGCAGAAGGATGACGGCGACCGCCGCGGCGGCGACGCAGGCGAGCACGATGACGACGATCTGTACCGCGTTCGTGCCCTGCGGCGCGCGCTCCTCCGCCTCGCCCGAGGTCTGTTCGAGGTAGTCGGTGTTGCGTTCGTATTCGGGCGGAGCGTCGGCGGGGAGATAGCCGAACACATTCCCCGAGAGGACATAGAGATAGAGCTGCGCGCCCTCGTAGCGGTCGCCGTAGTAGACGAAGGTGCGTTCGACGCCCGTGAATTCCTCCGAACCGAGCCCGCCCGCGTCGGGCAGGGTGTATTCCACCGTGATCTGCTTGCGAAGATAGGGCCGGGCGGGGGTGAAGTCCACGAAGGTGAGCGCGTCGGTGCGGCAGTAGCCCAACAGCTTTTTGTAGGGGGCGTCGTCCGCCTGATATTCGACGGTGCAGTACGTCTCGCCCTCGTCGAGCACGCGGACGTAGTATGTATCGGGCAGCAAAAACAGCTTCGCCTCCTCCGAGGCGGAGGAATAAAACCACACGTCCCCGACGGCGACGGCGTATCTGCCCTCCTCGGCGGCGGCAGAAAGGCGCGCGGCGGGCAGGAGCGCGAGCGCCGCGAGCAGCAGCAAGAACAATCGTTTCATAGCCGCTATCATAGCGCGCCGCGCGGCGCGGGAGGGGGAATATTTTGACGAAGGACAACGAATTAGCGCTGAAACTGCGCGCCGTCGAGGCGGAGATCGCCCGACGGCGGGCGGCGGACAAGCTCGCGGCATACAACAAGGGGAAAAAGAAACACAAAAAGCAGCTCGCCTTCCACAAGTGCAAAAAGCGCAACCGCTGGGTGTTCGGCGGCAACCGCTCGGGCAAGACGGAGTGCGGCGCGGTGGAGGCGGTGTGGATGGCGCGCGGCATCCACCCTTACCGCAAAAACAGAAAGAACGTGTTCGGATGGGTGGTGTCGCTCACGCAGCAGGTGCAGCGCGACGTCGCGCAGAAGAAGATCCTGCACTACCTGCGCCCCGACTTCATCGTCGACATCGTGATGGTGAGCGGCAGAAAGGACAATCCCGCCGCGGGCATCGTCGACCAGATCGTCGTAAAGAACGCGCTGGGCGGGACGAGCGTCATCGGCTTTAAGAGCTGCGACCAGGGCAGGGAGCGCTTTCAGGGGAGCTCGCTCGACTTCGTGTGGTTCGACGAGGAGCCGCCCCGCGACATCTACGAGGAGTGCCTCATGCGCGTTCTCGACAAGGAGGGGGACATCTTCGGGACGATGACGCCCTTGAAGGGGCTGACGTTCGTCTATGAGGAGATCTACTTAAACCGCGGCAACAATCCCGAGGTGTGGTATGAGTTCATGGAGTGGGCGGACAATCCCTATCTCTCCAAAAAGGAGATCGCCATGCTCTCCGCCTCCATGGACGCGGCGACGCTGGAGAGCAGGCGGTTCGGACGGTTCGCCGCGCGCGAGGGGCTCGTCTATCCCGAGTTCGACGAGCGCGTGCACGTCATCGAGCCCTTCCCCGTTCCCCCCGCGTGGCAGGCGTGCGTCTCCATCGACCCCGGGCTGAAAAATCCGCTCTCGGCGCACTTTTATGCCGTCGATTGGGACGGGAACGTGTACGTCGTCGCCGAGCACTACGCGGCGGGGCACGGCATCGACTTTCACGCCAATGCCATTTTGTCGCTCGCGGAAAAGCTCGGATGGAAGCGGGACGGGCAGGGCAGGGTGGAGGCGCTCATCGACTCCGCCGCCTCGCAGCGCACGCTCGCCGCGGAGAAGTCGGTGGCGGAGCTCTTTTCGGAGCGCGGCATCCTTCCAGATATGCGCGTTGAAAAGGACGTCTTTTCGGGCATCGAGCGCGTCAAGAGCTACTTAAATCGCGAGAACGGGCTGCCCGACCTTTACATCTTTTCGGGCTGCGTCAACATGATCCGCGAGTTCAAGAGCTACTTCTGGGGGAGCGGCGATGCGCCCGTCAAGCGGGACGACCACGCGATGGATGAGCTGCGCTACTTTCTGATGAGCCGCCCCCGCCCCGCGCAGGAGAGGACGGTTCCGGGTGTCATCGCCCGCGACAAGGAGCGGCGCATCCGCGCCCTGCTGCGCGCCCGCAGACAAAAAAGATAGGCACCATGTCTGCGTTCACAGGAAAAATTCGCAAAAGGAGGGGAGTATGTCCGCGTCGGACATGGGTACGGGATGCAGGACAAAGTGAGGGATGCCGTCTTAAAAGTGGCGCTCGGGTTCACCGTCGAGGAAGTGACGGAGGAGTACGACGCGCGGGACGGGGAATTGAAACTTGTAAGGCGGCGGGAGACGCACAAGGACATCCCGCCCGATCTGAAGGCGGTGCGCCTTTTATTGGAGGGGACGGACTATTCCGCGCTCTCCGACGAACAGCTCGAAGCCGAACGGGCGCGCCTTGCGGCGGCGCTCGAAGAAAATCAACAAGGAGACTGACATGACGCAAAGACAAAAACTCAAGGAACGCATGGAGGCAAAGAGGAGGGAGACGCTCGTGAAAGAGATCGCCGCCGACTTTGCGCGGCGGCGCGCCGCGCGCAGGATGCTGGAGCGGGGCTGGGAGCTCAACATGAACTTCGTGAGCGGCAATCAGTTCTGTGACATCACCCCCTCGGGGGAGCTCGAGGAGGAGGCGGCGACCTTCTACTGGCAGTCGCGCAGGTGCTTCAACCACATCGCGCCCACGCTGGACACCCGCCTTGCACGGCTCGCCAAGGTGCGCCCCTCTCTCGAAGTGCGCGCCTTCTCGGACGCGGACGACGACATGAAGACGGCGCGCCTTTGCACGAGCATTCTGCGCTCGGTGAAGGACCGCATCGACCTCGACGGCATCATCTCGCAGGCGACGCTCTGGTCGGAGACGTGCGGCACCTCGTTCTATAAGGTAGTGTGGAATCACGACGACGGCAAGGTCATCGGCACCAACGAGGCGGGGCATTCGGTGCGGGAGGGGGACGTCAACGTCGTCGCGCTCTCCCCCTTTGAAGTGTACCCCGATACGCTCACGGCGGAGAATATGCAGGAAGTCTCCAGCCTCATCCATGCCAAGGCGGTGCCCGCCTCCTACATCCGCGACAAGTTCGGCGTGGAGGTGGCGGGCGGCGACGTCGGCGATTTTCCGCTGCTGCCTTACAGCGCGGCGAGCGGCTGGAAGCGCCCCGCGGACGGAGGGGAACGCCCCGTCCTCGAGGACGCAGTCATTCTGATCGAACGGTATACCCGTCCCGACGGCGCACATCCGAAGGGGCGGCTGGAGATCGTGGCGGCTGACAAACTGTTGTACGAGGGAGACCTTCCCTACTGCAACGGGGACAGAGGCGGGCGCGTTCTGCCCTTCATCCGGCAGACGTGCATCGCGCTCCCGGGCGCGTTCTTCGGAACGAGCGTCGTGGACAGGATGATCCCCCTGCAGCGGGCGTACAATGCGGTCAGGAACCGCAAGCACGAGTTTTTGAACAGGCTCTCGACGGGCGTCATAGCCGTGGAGGACGGCTCGGTGGACGCCGAGGAACTTGCGGAGGACGGGCTGTATCCCGGGAAGGTGCTCGTCTACCGCAGGGGCTCGGAGAAACCTTCCTTCCTCGACGGCGGCAGCGTGCCCTCGGAGTTTGAAAAGGAGGAGGAGCGGCTGGCGAACGAGTTCGTGCTCGTTTCGGGCATGAGCGAGATCTCCCGCAATTCGGCGAGCCCGGCGAACGTCACGTCGGCGACGGGATTGCAGCTCCTCCTCGACCAGGACACCAACCGGATGCAGTTGAGCGCGGAGAGCGTGGAACGGGCTGTCAAAGAGGTGGGAAAGCAGATCCTGCATCTTTACAAACAGTTCGCGGGCGTGCACCGCGTCCTGCGCATGACGGGGACGGGCGGGGATACCGAATTCGTGGCGTTCTCAAAGAGCGACATCTCGGCGGACGATGTGCAGTTTGCGCCGGGATACGAGCGGACGGCGGAGCAGAAGAAGGAGGACATCCTCTCGCTCCTCTCCCTCGGGCTCTTGCAGGACGGAGACGGAAAGCTCTCGGACGACGTGCGCAACCGCGTGCTGGAGGCGCTCGGCTTCGGCTCGTTCGAGAACGCGCGGGATATTTCCAATCTCCACCTCAAAAAGGCGGAGCGGGAAAATCTCATGCTGGCGCAGCAGGATGTGGAGGCGGACGCGTATGACGACCATGCGCTGCACCGCACCGAGCACCTGCGTGCCCTGCTCTCGGGCGGGGAGAAGGAGGAAGGGGTGCGTGCGCGGATCCTGCGCCATCTTGCGTCGCATCAAAAATTGCAAGGAGGAAATGTATGACGGAAGAGGAGAACAAGACACAGGGACCCGAGGGGGTGCAGGAGATGCCCGACCTCGGAAAATTCCGCAACGTGGAAGCCCTCATGCGTGCCTATCGGGAGCTGGAGGCGGAATTCACCCGTCGCAGTCAACGCCTGAAGGCGCTCGAGGAGGCGCAGGCAGCCGCCCCCGCGCAGAGCGCGGAGACGCAGGCGCCTGTGCAGGCAGCAGAGGCGGAGGACGCGGGCAAGCCGGAAGGCGAAAACGACGCGCTCCTTTGCGCCGTCAGGGGGAATGAGGAGGTGCGCGCCCGCATCGTGGGGGAATATCTCTCCTCGCTCGGCGGCGTGCCCCTTCTGGCGGGGGCGGGAACGGGCGTCACGGCGCCCGCAGCAAGGGCGTCCACGCTCAAACAGGCAGGAGCGCTCGCGCTCGGCTATCTCAAACATCAAAAACATGGAGGATAAGATATGATCACTACTTCTTCGGCGGACGGCGTTCTCAAATCGTACTATCTGGACGCGGTCGCGGAACAGCTCAACAAGACGGCGAACCCGCTGCTCGCCGCCATCGAACAGACCACGTCGGACGTGCGCGGCAAGGACGTCGTCAAGGCAGCCGTCGTCGGCGTGCACGGCGGCGTGGGTGCGGGAACGGAGGACGGCTCCCTTCCCGCCGTGGGGGACGGCAGCTACGCGAAGCTCACCGCGACCCTCAAAAATCTCTACGGCAGGATCGAGATCTCCGACAAGGCGATCCGCGCGTCCTCCGCGGACGACGGCGCCTTCGTCGACCTTCTCAATACCGAAATGGAGCAGCTCATCCGCAGCTCCTCCTTCAACTTCGGCAGAATGCTCTTCGGCGACGGGTCGGGAAAACTCGGCACCGTGTCCGCCGTTTCGGGGACAACGTACACGCTGGACTCCGCCAAAAACTTTGCCGTCGGCATGATCGTCGACCTCTTTGACGCCGACGGGACGTCGGTCGGCGCGGGGCGCACCGTCATGGGCGTGGACTATGCGAACAAGAAGATCGTCCTCTCGGGCGCGTCCATCTCCGCGGCGGCAAATGCCGTGGTGTATGTGCAGGGCTCCAAGGGGCTGGAGATCACGGGCCTGGGCGCCATCTTCTCCGATTCGACGACGCTCTACGGGCTCACCCGCGCCGATCACCCCTGGCTCAACCCCGTGGAGGTCGCCGTGGGCGGCGCCATCACCGAGGCGGCGGTGCAGAAGGCGATCGACCTCGTCGAGGAGTCGGCGGGCAGCAGGGTGAACTTCATCGTCTGCTCGTGGGGGGTGCGCCGCGCGCTCTACAAGGTGCTCTCCGCCTACCGCCGCATCGACACGGTGGAGCTTGCGGGCGGCGCCAAGGCGATCACCTTCAACGGCATCCCCGTCGTGGCGGACAGGTTCTGCCCGTCGGGCACCATGTACCTTCTCAATACCGACGACTTCCGCCTGCATCAGCTCTGCGACTGGCAGTGGCTGGAGGGCGAGAACGGCAGGATCCTCGCGCAGGTGCCCGGGAAGCCCGTGTATACGGCGACGCTCGTAAAATACGCGGAACTTCTGTGCAGCCGTCCCTGCGGGCAGGCGGTCCTCACGGGGATCACGGAAGAATAAGCAGGGGAGGGACGGGATGCTCATCAAAGAAGTACTTACATTGGCGGCGGAGGAACTTGGTCGGGCGGACTTCGTCCCTCTCATCGAACAGGCGTATGCGGACGCCGCGGCGGGCACCGCGCCCGAAGGGGAGGCGGCGGCGCTGCTCTCGTGCTATCACCTTGTGGAGAACGAGGTCGCGCTCGACCACTTCCCCCTCAAGGCGGAGGAGCGCTTTCTGCCCGCGGAGAACGCCGTGCTCTTCACCCGCTTCTCCCGCGCGCCCGTCGACGTGCTGGAGGTGAAAAACGCCGCGGGAAGGTGCGCCTTCTCCGTGGTCGCCGAGCGGCTCATCCTGCCCGAGGGGACGGGGGAGGTGACGGTGCTCTATTCCTACGCCCCCGAGCGGGCGGGGATGGACGGCGAGACGGCGTTCTCGCAGAAGATCTCCGCGCGGCTGCTCTCCTACGGCGTGGCGCGCGAATACCTTCTGGCGGGCGGACGGTATGCGGAGGCCGCCGTGTGGGATGAAAAATTTCACGCGGCGCTGCGCGCCGCGGGGCTGGAGCGCAGAAAGCTGTGGCTGCGCGCGAGGAGGTGGGCATGACCCCCGCCGCCGTGCGCCGCATCGTGCGCGTTCCCGTCGGGGCGCTCCGCGCGGGGGAGGGGAGCGTCGTCAGAGTCGCCCTCACCCATCTGCGCGCGGAGGGGGAGGCGCTCGTGTGCGCCGAGGGGCTGGAGGAGACGGGCATCACCCTTCCCTCGCTCACGACGGACGTGCTGTGCGTCGGGAGCACCCTCTTCGCCCACCGCTCCACGCGCAAGTCCGTCACCCGCCTCGACAACAACCGCACCTACCTCATCGGCGAAGGGCTGCTGCGCATCGCGCGCTGTCCCGCCGCCGCGGGGGACGTCACCTTCTTCGCCCTGTGCGAGGGCGCGCTCTATCAGCTCTCCAGCGTGGGCATCTCCACGACCAAGTTCGAGCCCGCGCCCACCACGTCCAACGTCGTGCTCCATCACGAGCGGCTGTTCGGCGGGGCGGACGAGCGCATGGAGTACACCGCGCCCCTCGATTTTTCTTCCTGGACGGAGTATTCCGAACAGGGGGCGGGCTGGTGCAGGATGTCCTCGCAGTGCGGCGCCATCGTGGACGTCGTCGCCCTGCGCGATCGGGTGTACTTTTTGCGCGAGCACGGCATCACCCGTTTTACGGGGTATTCGGACGTGTATAACTTCCGCCTCGACGAGATGGCGTTCCCCTTCGGGAGCATCCTCTCCCGCGCCGCCGTCATCGGGGAGGAGGCGTATTTCTTCACCTCCGCCGGGCTGTGCCGCTTTGACGGGAGCGGCGTGCGGCGCGCGGAGGGGGCGGCGGATGAGGACATCGACCTTGCGCAGCCCGCCCGCGTGGACGCCGCGCAGGGGAAGCTGCTCGCCGCCTCGGTGAAGAAGAAGGACGGCACTTCCGCCGTCTATCTCTACGACCCCGTCGCGCAGCGGGGGCGCTATCTGGGGCACGCCTTCGAGTCGTTCTCGGCGGGGGACGAGATGTACCTTGTAAACGGCGGAACGCTCTTTCGCGTGACCGGTCAGGCGCTCCCCCAAGGGGGGACGTGTTGCATGAAAACGCAGTTTTCGCTCACTTCCCTCGGTGAAGGGGAGAAGCGGACGGAGGCGGTGTTCGTGCGCGGAACGGGCACGTTCACGGCGCAGCTTTGCGGCGAGGACGGGGCGCGCAGCGTGCAGGGCAGGGCGGGGGAATGGCTGGACTTCGCCGCGGGCGTGCGCGGGGAGAGCGTGACGCTCACCCTCACCTGCGCCGATGAGGACGTGCGCATCGAGGAGATCGCGCTGCGCGTCAGAAGGGAGGACAGAGTATGACCATCGACATCATCGACCTCACCGATCCCGATTACGACGACCTCTCCTCCGTGCAGCTCGCCATGGTGCGGGTGGCGCAGGGGAAGAAGAACGAGATCCTCGCCGAGGCGGAGGAGGAGAAGGCACAGCTCAAAAACACGCTCATCGCCAACAACTTCGCGCGCTCCTCCGTGTATGACTTCGCGGAGGACCGCATCGACGAGGAGGCTGCGGCGGCGGTCGAAGTCGTAAAAGACGATCTGCTGTATCAGCTCGCCTATGAGGCGCTCGGGTCGGAGGGCAACGAGATGGGACCCTACCGCTATCCCGAGAACCCCAATTACAACCTCACCGCCTCGCAGCGCTTTCTCGTCGTGCGCAATTACTACATGAACGTGACGGACGACCCCGACGCGCGCCTGCAGGCGTTTGCGATGGACACGCTCGCACAGTCCTATCTCGGCGAATTTTACGCGACCTTATACAGCCTTCTCGCCTCGTACTGCGATTAGCGCTGCGTGAAGCATTGCGCGCCGAAAAAAATGCAGGCTCCGACAAGTTCGGAGCCTGTTATTTTTTATGAATGAACGCAAATCCCGCTGCGGGACGGGGTTTTGGAAAAAGCGCCGTCAGTAGCTCCACAGGGTGACGGGGTCGAACCCGGAGACCTGCACCACTTCAAAGAGCGGGGAGTTGGCGATGTCCTGCGCGGAACACAGCGGCCCGCCGTTCGCGTCGATGTCGTAGCCGAAGTAATAGAACGCCTGCCACACGAGGTGGGAGCAATGCGTCCCCTGCGGCGTTTCGCCCTGGTCTTTGGGGGAGAGAAAACCCACCGTCAGCGAATAGGGGATGTCGTAGAGGCGCTCGCGTGCCGTGGCGGCGATCTGCGCGCGCGTTTCTTCGTCGGCGTCTTTGAGGCGCAGGACGATGAAGTTGGTGCCGTAGCGGAACCAATCGTTGCCGAAGGTGTTGACGACGCTGGGCGTGCCCAGCGAGACGGATTCCAGAAGGGAGCCGAGCGTCCCGTTCACGACGAGCGCCGCGTGCCCGTTGCGCCAGCCGAAGGTGTGGCAGGTGGAGGTGACGAGCACGTCGCCGTCCTCAAGATCCACCATGGGCGTGCGGTAGCCGTCGTCGGCAAAGATGTCGCGCCTGGTGGTGAAGGCGACGATCTCGTGCGTGCGCGCGCCGTCATAAAAGAGTGCGTCCTGAAAGGCGAGGATGGCGTCGTCGTCGCCGTGCATCCCGTCGAGGGCGCTCCTTCCCAACCCCGTCTGCAAATAGAGCGTATGATAGTCGTCGTCCGTCCATTCCTCCTTTTGCAGAAGGGCGGAAATGTCGGTGCGGTCATAGGAGGGGAGGACGCGCGCGCTCGCGTCCACGGCGGCGTCGGCGATGAGCAGCGCCGCGGCGAGCAGCGCAAGAAATGCGATGACGCCGAACAGCACGGCGAGCAGGATGCAGGCGATGCGCTTTGCTGTCTTCACGGCAGACCTCCCCGAGATGGTATCGATGGGTAGTATATCGCTTTTTCGCGCTCCTGTCAACCTTCCCGCAGGGAAAATCGGGTGAAAAGTGCGGGCGGGGGCGGCGCTCCTTTGGAGCGCCGCCCCCGCCTTTTACAGAGCGTCGGATCACAGAACGTCGGTGCGGCGGGCGAGTACTTCCCCCGTCTCGCCGTCCAACAAAAGGGCGGTGCGCTCCGTTCCGTCGGTGACGGCGGCGTAGTAATAATTTTTGTCCCGCCGCAGCAGGCGGATGCACAGCTCCCCGCAGAACGCGCCCTCCTTCTGCATCCTTTTGAGCGTCTCCTTCTCCGCGGCGGTGAACGCCGCAAGCGCCTCCTCGGGGGTGAGCGTCTGTTCCGTGCGCACGCTCGTCGCGGCGAGGGAAACTTCTTCCTCCCCCCAGACGACGCGCAGGGAGAGCGTTCCCTCGGGGAAGGCGCTCACGCCCTCGGAAAAGCGGTATTCCCCGTACACGGCGGAAAAGGATGCCTCGCCGCCCCACTCGGTGCCGTCCGCGTAGATCTCCACGGCGGCGGGGGCGTCCCCCTTGGGCGCGAGGGACGCCTCCAGCGTGTCCGTCATGGGGCAGGGGATGCCGTCGTCCGCATAGGGGTACTCGCGCGAGACGCAGGCGACGGTCAGCGTGAACGCCTCCGTTTCGGCGAGAAACAAATCGCTGCGCACCTCGGAGAGGCGCGCGGAATAGTCGTAGGGCGCGCAGGCGGCGGCGAGCGGCGCGGGGAGAAGGGATAAAAGGGCGCAGGCAAGGCGCAGATGCTTTTTCATGCCTTATTTGTATGCCGCCCGCCCCGCGTTCATGACAATGCGCAGGCATAAAGAGGCGCCGCATGGGCGCGTTTGGCGCGGGGCGTTCGTATCGGCGCTCGCCCCGCAGCGCTCACGGGGCGGCGGACGTTGGCGCGTTTTGCGACTTTTGAGAAAAGTTTTTGAATATCGGTTGCATTTTCCGCGCGCGTGTGGTAGAATGGATAAAATTCCCGAACGCACTCCGCCGCACATCGTCTGCGGCGGCTTGCCGAAATACAACAAAGAGGTATTGTTCCGTTTTATCGGAGACCATGAGAAAAGTAATCCTGAAAACCGCGCTCATCACCTTCGGGGTCGTCCTCGTGCTTGCCGTCGCCGCATTCGGCGTTGCGTCCCTCATCGTTCCCGCAGCGATGTCCGACCTCACCTATTCCCTCGGCATGGACGTCATCAGTTCGGACTACGCCTATCAGGAGTACGAGCGCTCGGGGGATCTGTTCTATCTCTCCCGTTCCTTTGAGATCGCCGCCTCGCGCGGGCGGGACGCGAAGGCGGAGGAGCGCTTCGACGTGCTCTACGCCGCCGACGGGTTCGATGAAATGTGCGAGGAGCGCACCGAGAGCACACAGGACATCTCGGTGGGCGGCGCGCAGATCGTGACCGACTACCGCGACTATGTGTGCGGGCTGGGCGCCTGCGTCAAGTACCGCCTCGCCGTGACGGCGGAGGAGGAGCAGGAGGCGCTCGACCTCGCCATGGAGAACACCGAAAAAGAGTTTCCCGCGGGCAATCCCGTCTACCGCCTCGCCGCCGAGGCGGCGGGGGAGAAGGATGCCGCGTTCTGCCAAAAACTGCTTGCCGCCATCCGCGTGCAGGGGTTTGAGGAGAATGAACTTTTTACCGATCTCGTAAACATTCTGGAGGTAACAGCAGATGAGTAAAATCGTGAAGGAAGGACTGACGTTCGACGACGTTCTCCTCATTCCGCAGGCGTCCGAGGTGCTGCCCAATCAGGTGGACCTGCGCACGACGCTCACGAAGGGGATCGAACTCAACATTCCCATCATTTCCGCCGCTATGGACACGGTGACGGAGAGCCGCCTTGCCATTGCCATGGCGCGCGAGGGCGGCATGGGCATCATCCACAAGAATATGTCCGTCGAGGAACAGGCAAAGGAGGTCGACAAGGTCAAGCGTTCGGAGCACGGCGTCATCACCGACCCGTTCTACCTCGAGCCGCAGAACCTCGTGCGGGAGGCGGTCGCCCTCATGGAGCGCTACCGCATCAGCGGCGTGCCCATCACCAAAGCGGGCAAGCTCGTCGGCATCCTCACCAACCGCGACCTTCGCTTTGAGACCAACTTCGATCAGCCCATCGAGAACGTGATGACCAAGGAGAACCTCGTCACCGCGCCCGTGGGCACCTCCCTTGCCGACGCGCAGAAGATCCTGGGCAAGCACCGCATCGAAAAACTTCCCATCGTCGACGAAAAGGGGTACTTAAAGGGGCTCATCACCATCAAGGACATCGAAAAGAGCATCCAATATCCCAACTCCGCGCGCGACAAGAACGGAAGGCTTTTGGTGGGCGCGGCGGTCGGCACGGCTGCCAACACCATGGAGCGCATCGCCGCGCTCGTGGAGGCGAAGGTGGACGTCATCGCCATCGACACGGCGCACGGCCATCAGCGCATGGTGCTCAATAAGGTGGAGGAGATCAAGGCAAAATATCCGAACGTGCCCCTCATCGCGGGCAACGTGGCAACGGCTGCCGCAACGGAGGCGCTCATCAAGGCGGGCGCGGACGTCGTCAAAGTGGGCATCGGCCCCGGCTCCATCTGCACGACGCGCGTCGTCGCGGGCATCGGCGTTCCCCAGCTCACCGCCATCATGGACTGCGCCGAAATGGCGGACAAGCTCGGCAAGCGCATCATCGCGGACGGCGGCATCAAGTATTCGGGCGACATCGTCAAGGCGCTCGCCGCAGGCGGCAGCGCCGTCATGATCGGCTCCATGCTCGCGGGAACGGCGGAGAGCCCCGGCGAGATCGAGCTCTACCAGGGCAGGAGTTTCAAAGTGTACCGCGGCATGGGTTCGCTCTCCGCGATGGCGGTCGGCTCCAAGGACAGATACTTCCAGGAGAACAACAAAAAGTTCGTGCCCGAGGGCGTCGAGGGGCGCGTGCCCTACCGCGGAACGGTGTCCGAGATCGTCTATCAGATGGTGGGCGGCATCCGTTCGGGCATGGGGTACTGCGGCAAGGCGAACATCGAGGAACTCCGCAAGAACTCCGAGTTCATCCGCATCACCAATGCGGGTCTGCTCGAAAGCCACCCGCACGACATCTCCATCAGCAAGGAAGCGCCCAACTACACGGTCAGGAATTAAACGGAAAAACGCCCGCACGGGCGTTTTTCAATCTGTTATCTCAAACTTTACGCAACGGAGAAAATTATGCAGCATCAACGGGTGCTCGTCCTCGATTTCGGCGGGCAGTACAACCAGCTCATCGCGCGCCGCGTGCGCGACTTAAAGGTATATTGCGACTTAAAACCCTGCGACATGACCGCCGCACAGGTGCAGGCTTACGACCCCGTGGGCATCATCTTCACGGGGGGACCCAACAGCGTCTATGACGAGCGCGCGCCCCGCGTCGACCCCGCCATCCTCTCCCTCGGCATCCCCGTTCTGGGCATCTGCTACGGGTGCCAGCTCATCGCGCATACGCTCGGGGGCAGGGTGGAGCACGCCGCGAACAGCGAGTACGGCAAGCGCGAATTTTCCTTCATCGCCCGCAGCCCGCTCTCGGAGGGCATCCCCGAAAAGAGCGTGTGCTGGATGAGCCATACCGACCACGTCACCCGCGTTCCCGACAGGTTCGAGGTGCTCGCATCTACGTCCTCCTGCCCCGTCACCGTCTACGGCAGCCGCGCCAAAAAGATCTACGGCGTGCAGTTCCATCCCGAGGTCGTGCATTCGCAGTACGGCAACAAGCTGCTCGAAAACTTTTTGTACCTCATCTGCGGCGCGAAAGGGGATTGGACGATGGGCGGCTTTGTGGAGGAGCAGGTCGCATCGCTCCGCCAAAAATTGGGCGGCGGGTGCGTTCTGTGCGCCATGTCGGGCGGCGTGGATTCCGCCGTCGCGGCGACCCTCGTGCACCGCGCCGTGGGCAACGCGCTCACCTGCGTCTTTGTCGACCACGGGCTTCTCCGCAAGGGGGAGTCGGAGGAAGTCATGTCCGTGTTCAAGGAAAAGCTGGGCATGAACCTCATCCGCGCCGACGCGGGCGAGCGATTTCTCGCGCGGCTTGCGGGCGTCTCCGAGCCCGAGCAGAAGCGCAAGATCATCGGCGAGGAGTTCATCCGCGTGTTCGAGCAGGAGGCGAAGAAGATCGGCGCCGTCGATTTCCTCGTGCAGGGAACCATCTATCCCGACGTCATCGAGAGCGGGAAGGATAAATCCGCCGTCATCAAGTCGCATCACAACGTGGGCGGGCTGCCCTCCGTCGTCGATTTCAAGGAGATCGTCGAGCCCCTGCGCGACCTCTTCAAGGACGAAGTGCGCAGGGTGGGCACCGAGCTGGGGCTTCCCGATTCCGTCGTGCAGCGCCAGCCCTTCCCGGGGCCGGGGCTCGCCATCCGCATCATGGGCGAAGTGACGCGCGAGAAGCTGGAGACCCTGCGCGACGCCGACTATATCTTCCGCGAGGAAGTGGCAAAGGCGGGGCTTGCGGGCAGCATCTGGCAGTACTTTGCCGTCATCACCAACTCCAAGACGGTGGGGGTGCAGGGGGATTTCAGGACGTATGAGAACGTCATCGCCCTGCGTGCCGTCACCAGCGTGGACGCCATGACGGCGGATTGGGCGCGCATTCCCTACGACGTGCTGGAGACCATCTCCAACCGCATCACGAACGAGGTGCCGCACGCCAACCGCATCGTCTACGACATCACCTCCAAACCCCCGGCAACGATCGAGTGGGAGTAAGTTCACGAATTTCTTTTCAAACTGATGAAAAGAAATTCCGTGATTTGAGGAACCCCCATTGCACGCCGCAGAGCGGCTGACAATCGGTTTTCCTCGCCGCCGCTTTTTGGCAACATTTTAGCACGCGGCGGCTTCACCTTTCCGCAGAAGCACAAGTATGTGCAAATGTGGGGCGCTGGCGGAAGGAAACCTTCCTTGCGCGAGTAATTTTAGCCCCTATCCTTGCCCTCCCTGTGCAAGGGAGGGTGAGCCGCGCGTTATGCGCATCACCACGGTGTGGTGTGCGCGCGCGGCGAACTGAGGTTTTTGCCATTGCGGGCAAAAACCGTGACCGCCGGCGGCGCACGAGCCCCAACGGGGCGAAGTTAGCGAGCAGAGGCGTGCCTCTGCGACGAGGAATCCCCTCGCAAGGAATGGGTCACAACAAACGGGGGGATCCCTCGCGGCTCGTGCGCCGCTTCGGGATGACGTGTAAAACCTTTGGCATGGTCCGGGATGACGTGTGAAACGGCACAACTTTCCTTTTTGGCGGCGATCCGTTTTCTTTCAGCGGCGGCGCGGCGATCGTTTTATTCCCAAAATCAAAAAAATCTTCACCAAGGAGAATGATATATGAGCAATGTAAGACCGGAAAGCATGGAGCGCATCACCACCGAGGCGCTCGCTGACGCGTTCATTGAGGAACAGGTGGCGGCCGTCAAGGCGCAGGTGGGGGACAAGAAGGTGCTGCTCGCCCTCTCGGGCGGGGTGGATTCCTCCGTCGTCGCCGCGCTCCTCATCAAGGCGATCGGCAAGAACCTCGTCTGCGTGCACGTCAGCCACGGGCTTTTGAGAAAGGGCGAGCCCGAGCAGGTCGTCGAGGTGTTCCGCAACAAGATGAACGCCAACCTCGTCTATGTGGACGCGGTGGACAGGTTCCTCGATAAACTTGCGGGCGTCGCCGAGCCCGAACAAAAGCGCAAAATTATCGGCGCCGAGTTCATCCGCGTATTCGAGGAGGAGGCGAGAAAGCAGCAGGGGATCGAGTTTCTGGCGCAGGGCACCATCTATCCCGACATTCTGGAGAGCGGCCCCGTCAAGGCGCATCACAACGTGGGCGGGCTGCCCGACGATCTCAAATTCGAGCTTGTCGAGCCGCTCAAGTTCCTCTTTAAGGATGAAGTCCGCGTCGTCGGCAAGGCTTTGGGACTGCCCGATCCCATGGTGTACCGTCAGCCCTTCCCCGGTCCCGGGCTGGGCGTCCGGTGCCTCGGTGCCATCACGCGCGACAGGCTGGAGGCGGTGCGCGAATCGGACGCCATCCTCAGAGAGGAGTTCGCAAAGAACGGGCTGGAGGGCAAGGTGTGGCAGTACTTCACCATCGTCCCCGACTTCAAGTCGGTGGGGGTGAAGGACGGCAAGCGCTCCTTCGAGTGGCCCGTCATCCTGCGCGCCGTCAACACGCGCGACGCCATGACCGCAACGGTGGAGGACGTGCCCTTTGCGCTTTTGCAGCACATCACGGCGCGCATCACGAGCGAGGTGAAGGGCGTCAACCGCGTCCTCTACGACCTCACCCCCAAGCCCACGGGGACGATTGAGTGGGAATGAGAGGGTTCACACGTTTTTCCGCGAACTGACGCGGAAAAACGTCGTGAGGGAAAAGAAAACCCGCTGACACGCCTTGCGGCTGACCGCGGGTTTTCCTCTGCGCGGGCAGTTCGCAACATTTATAGCGCCCGCGCATTCACTTTTCCGCGGAAGCGCAGGTATGCGCAAATGTGGGGCGCTGGCGCAAAATGCGATTTTGCTTGCGCGAGTAATTATAGCAAGTTCACGAATTTTCTCGCGCAAAGGCGCGACAAAATTCCGTGAGAAAAGGAAAAACACCGACGGGGCACGCGCAAGCGCTGCTCCGTCTCGTTTTTCCTCTTGGCGCGATTTTTGGGGCTTACGATTTTAGCTCGCGCCAATTCACTCTGTCTCGGCGGCGCAAGGAAGACGCCGCCTCGGTCACGGTTTTTGACTGCAATGTCAAAAACCTCAGTTCAGAGCGCGCGCACAGCGCACTGCGCTGGTGCGCATAACGCGCTCTTCACCCCCATAAGCCGAGGGGTCGGCAAATTGAGTCCCGCTGCGCAAAAGCGTGGTTTTGCTTGCGGCGTGATTTCAGCCCTTACGCTTGCCTCCCCTGTGTAAGGGGAGGTGGACGACGCGTAAGCGGCGGACGGAAGGGTTGTCAAATTCGACTATGCGGCGGAAAGGTGCGACTTTCCTTGCGGCGAAATTATAGCAAGGACTGTTCTTCGTCATTCCGTCCGACGCGAGGAGAAATACCTGCTTGCAGGAGTATTTCGACGATGCGGCGCACGAGCCCCAAAGGGGCGAAGTTGGGGCGTGTCACCCTCCTTCCGTCATTCCGCCCGACGCGAGGAGAAATACCTGCTTGCAGGAGCATTTCGACGAAACGGCGCACGAGCCCCAAAGGGGCGAAGTCAGCGAAGCGAGGAATCCCCTCGCAAGGAATGGGTTATAACAAACGGGGAGATCCCTCACACGCGCCTTGGCTTGGTTCGGGATGACGTATAAAATGGAATACCCGCAAACGATTTCAACCCGGCGGGTGCTCCCTTGCGGGACGGGCGGAAAATTGTGAAAAAATCGCAAAAATTTTCATTTTGGGTCTTGACGGGGACGCGCGGGGCGTGTATAATATTCCATGGAAAAATTGCGGGCATCCCCCGCAAAACATAAGGAGAAAACATTATGGCAAGGTTTACATTACCCAGAGACCTGTATCACGGCAAGGGCGCGATGGAAGCGCTCAAGACGTTCCAGGGCAAGAAAGCGATGATCTGCGTGGGCGGCGGCTCCATGAAGAAGTTCGGCTTTTTGGACAAGGCGGTCGCCTATCTTCAGGAGGCGGGCATGGAGGTCAAGCTCTTTGAGGGCATCGAGCCCGATCCCTCCGTCGAGACGGTCATGAAGGGCGCGCAGGCTATGCTCGACTTCGAGCCCGACTGGATCGTCGCCATGGGCGGCGGCTCGCCCATCGACGCGGCGAAGGCGATGTGGATCAAGTACGAGTATCCCGACATCACGTTTGAAGAGATGTGCAAGGTGTTCGGCATCCCGCAGCTGAGGAAGAAGGCGAAGTTCTGCGCCATCTCCTCGACGAGCGGCACTGCGACCGAAGTCACCGCGTTCTCCATCATCACTGACTATCAGAAGGGCATCAAATATCCCATCGCGGACTTTGAGATCACGCCCGACGTCGCCATCGTCGACCCCGAACTTGCCGAGACGATGCCCAAAAAGCTCGTCGCGCACACGGGTATGGACGCCATGACGCACGCCATCGAGGCGTACGTCTCCACGGCGCACTGCAACTATACCGACCCCCTTGCCATCTTCGCCATCAAGATGATCGAGGCGGATCTCGTCGAGTCGTACAACGGCAACATGGCGAAGCGCGACGCGATGCACGACGCGCAGTGCCTTGCGGGCATGGCGTTCTCCAACGCGCTCCTGGGCATCGTGCACTCCATGGCGCACAAGACGGGCGCAGCGTTTGCCGACTACGGCGCGCACATCATCCACGGCGCGGCGAACGCCATGTACCTTCCCAAGGTCATCGCCTTCAACGCCAAGAATCTTGCGGCGCGCAAGCGCTACGGCGAGATCGCCGATTACATGGGCATCTGCAATAAGAGCGCCAGCGACTCCGAGAAGGTGCGCGCCCTCATCGCATACCTGCGCAAGATGAACGACGATCTCAACATCCCGCACTGCATCAAGAACTACGGCGCGGACAGCTATCCCTGCGAGCAGGGCTTCGTTCCAGAGAACGTGTTCCTTGAAAGGCTGCACGACATTGCGGTGAACGCCATCGGCGACGCCTGCACGGGCTCCAACCCCCGTCAGCCCTCCGTCAAGGAGATGGAAGAGCTGTTGAAGTGCTGCTATTACGACACCGAAGTGGACTTCTGAACCTGACATCTAGGGAGACCTCCCCATGCGGGAGGTCTCTATTTTATATAAGAAAACCCGCGGATCGTCCGCGGGTTCAAGAGAGGCATTGCCGATGAGCAGAACTGAATTGGAGGAGAGAATTGTGTAGCGAGTCTTGCCCCCTTGCGACTGTCCCACAAAAACGTTTCACGTTTTTGCGGGAGCCCTGTGTAAGGGGGACAAAGGGGGGATTGTAGTGCAAAGAACCGCGTGGGCAGGACAATCCCTCAGTCACTTCGTGACAGCTCCCTTTACACAAGGGAGCCTTATGTTGTTGTGACGGGCGGGCGAAAACATCACGTCATCCCGAACGAATGCTTACCGTCCACGTCATCCCGAACGAACGCTTATCGTCCACGTCATCCCGAACGAATGCTTACCGTCCACGTCATCCAGAACGATCGCTTACCATCCACGTCATCCCTAACGAATGCTTACCGTCCACGTCATCCCGAACACGGAACGCAGTGGAGTGGAGGGATCTCCCGGAAAGGGATAAAGAAGCGAGGGGATCCCTCGTCGGGCTTACGCCCTTCTCGGGATGACGCATTATAAGGAATAAGTAAGCGGGGGGATCCCTCGCGTTCGTTTTCGGCTCGCTGACTTCACCCCTTTGGGGCTCGTGCGCCGCTTCGTCGAAATGCTCCTGCAAGCAGGCATTTCTCCTTGCGTCGGGCGGAATGACGGAAGGGGGCTTCTCGATTGCTTATGCCATGTCCGCCGTGTATCATTCGCCATAAAAAATAAGCATTCGACAGGCGCGGCGTTTTATGATAGAATATCTGTGGTATAAAGAAATGTTCTATAACAGATCCGCGGGATAAGAGCATGATGAAAGACGAAGAAAAGATAATTTCGGGACAACGGTTTCCGGCGGAGCGGGCGCTGTATGCCGCGCGCGACGTGCGGCTCGAAGACTGCCGCTTCGAGGGGGCGGAGGACGGTGAGTCGGCGCTCAAAGAGAGTCGCCGGATCCTGGCGCAGGATTGCTTTTTCGACCTGCGCTATCCCTTATGGCACACAAAAGAGGTGCGGCTTTCCGATTGCACCATGACGGAGAACTGCCGCGCGGCGCTCTGGTATGACGAGGATGTGTTTCTTGAAAACTGCAAATTGCACGGTATCAAGGCGGTGCGCGAGTGCACGAACGTGCGCATCGACGGGGGAGAGGTCGTCTCGCCCGAGTTCGGCTGGCGCAGCCGCGGCATCTCCCTTCGTTCGACGGCAGTGACGTCCGAATACGCCTTTTTTGGCAGCCGCAATATCGTTGCCGAAGGGCTGCATTTTTCGGGCAAATACTCCTTCCAATACACGCGGAACGTGCGCCTTGAACGTTGCGTCCTGCACACCAAAGACGCCTTCTGGCACGCGAAGGGGGCGACTCTCATCGACTGCGAAGTGGACGGCGAGTACCTCGGCTGGTATTCGGAGGGGCTCACCCTCATCCGCTGCCGCATCCGGGGCACGCAGCCGCTCTGCTATTGCAGGCGTCTCCGCCTCATCGATTGCACGATGGAGAACGCCGACCTCGCCTTTGAATACAGCGACGTCCGCGCCGACGTGAAGGGGGACATCCTCTCCGTCAAGAACGTGCGCCGCGGCAGGGTGGAGGCGGATCATATCGGCGAAGTGCTGACAACGCCCGACGCGGTGTACCCCGTCCGCGCAAAGATCGTGCAGCGCTGCGCGCCGCGCGTGTGAGAGCTGCGCGCCGCAATTCGCATGAACGCGGCTTGCCGCAACAGCGCCGTTCAAAATTTACGAAATGCCCGCATCCTGCGGGCTTTTTTGCTGTGCGAAATACGCCGCGTTGTGCACCACGGAGGGGTGTTCGGGGGCGAGGGCGGCGGCGCGTTCGTGGCAGGCGCGCGCTCGTTCGTGTTCCCCCAGCTGATCGAGGCAGAACGTCAGTCCCAGAAGGGGAAAGAGGGTGCGCTCGTTTGGAATGTCGAAGTCGCCCTCGGGGGAGAAGTCGGGGCAGGCGAGGGCGCGTTCATACCAATACACCGCCTCCCGCAGCCGCCCCGCCTCCTGAAAGCGCCTGCCCAGCGCGTGACACACGCCGCCGCGCGGAACGCCGTATAAAAATGAGCGCAGCAGCGCGCCGATCGCCCGCTCCCGCTTCCCTTGCGCGGCGCAGCAGTCGGAGAGCACGCGGCACGCCTCGATCTTGTTGACGTACCACCCGTCGCCCGCGAGCATCTCCTCGAGCACGCCCTCCGCCTCGGCATACAGGCGGTTGTAAAAGAGTTCCCGCCCGTAATAAAACAGATCGCGCGGGGAGAGCGCCTCCTCCGCCCGCCACTTTTGGTAGATATGCAGATTGCGTGCGCCGCGCTCCTTTGCGCTGCCCGCGTGCAGAACGCAGGCGTCGCTGCGCAGCACTTTTCCGTGCGGGGCGATGCACTCATGTACCCGCCCCTGCCAGCGGAACGCGCCCCGTTTTACGATGCGTTCGCGGAAGTAACACAGATCGCCGCTTACATATTTGCACACCACCATGTCCGCGTTCGCCTCGCAGATACGCTCTTTGAGCGCGAGAAAGGCGGGTACCATGTCCGAGGGGATGATGTCGTCGGCGTCCAGCCAAAACAGATAGTCGCCCGTCGCCTGTTCAAACGAGAAGTTGCGGGCGGCGGAAAAATCGTCCGTCCATGCAACGTTCAGAACGCGTGCCGAAAACCTGCGCGCGACGTCCTTGGTCGCGTCCGTGCTGCCCGTGTCGGCGACCACGATCTCATCTGCGACCGCGGCGGCGCTTGCAAGACAGCGCCCCAGCACCGCCTCCTCGTCTTTTACGATCATGCAAAGGGAGAGCTTCATGCTTTTAATATATTCCCGCCGCCCGTCCCCGCGTGACGGGCGGCGCTGCGCTCTGCGTCATGCCGCCTGCCCCTCATGTCATCCCGAACGAATGTGAGGGATCTCATTATTCCCTGCCCCCCTTGCGACTGTCCCACAAAAATACTGCGCATTTTTGCGGGAGCCCTATTCGGGAGGACAAAGGGGGGATTGTCAATGCAAAGTGCCGCGCGGGCAGGACAATCCCTCAGTCACTTCGTGACAGCTGCCTTTGCAGGGTTCCCACAAAAATTTTTAAATTTTTGTGGGATGTTGCAAGGGAGCCTTATGTTGTTGTGACGGGCGGGCGAAAATATTATGTCATCCCGAACGAATGTGAGGGACCTCCTTGTAAGTGACAAGGAGCGGGGGGGTGAAAGCCTTCCCCCTCGGGGGAAGGCATGAGACCCGTTTACGGGTAACAAGTAACAAATGCGTGACTGTCAGGTCGTCACAGGCGCGACTTGCGCGCTGCCGGTAATATGAGGGCTTACAGCCCGCCCCGCCTATGGCGGCACGAGCCGCAGGCGAAGTCAAATGAAAAACCACCGGCCGGTGGATGTTTATTGTCTGCGTGAGGAGGGGAGAGATGCGCGTTTGCGCAGGGAATTGCAAAGGGGGAGCACGTTTTTGTGCGTGGAACGGCGAAAGGGAAACGGCAAAAGGGGAGCGCGCTTTTGTGCAGTATGGCGGCGGGATGGGGCAGGCACGCTTTTGTGCAGTATGGCGGCGGGATGGGGCAGGCACGCTTTTGTGCAGTATGGCGGCGGGATGGGGCAGGCACGCTTTTGTGCAGTATGGCGGCGGGATGGGGCAGGCACGTTTTTGTGCGGTATGGCAGCAAGGTGGGGCAGGCACGTTTTGGTGCGGCGGGCGCATATCCTGATAGCGGGCAGCCATGCCCGAGACCAAGGAGGAATCCGGATGGATGAATGTATTGTTATTCCCTGCTGCAGCGTCTGCTGCACGGGCAGCTACGGCAGTGCGTCCGCGCTCGTGCCCGTCAAAGTGATCGACTTTTCTCCCGCCTCCCTCTCTCCCACAGGAGCAACAGGGGCAACGGGAGCAACCGGCGCGACCGGAGCAACCGGCCCAACCGGCGCAACGGGCGCAACGGGTGCAACGGGAGCGACAGGAGCGACAGGCGCAACAGGTACTGCGGGAGCGGACGGCGCCACGGGGGCAACCGGTGCAACGGGCTCTGCGGGCGCAACGGGAGCAACCGGAGCAACGGGGGCAACAGGCCCTGCGGCGGAGGCGCAGTATTTGTCGGCATACTCTACGCCGTCGGCGCCGGGGTCGGCGGGGAACGCATTGTTGTTCGATGTGAACGGCGCATCGGCAGGAACGGCGGTCACGCATACGGCGGGCGCGGGGGGCTTCACGCTCACGGAGCCCGGTTCGTACGCGGTCGCGTTCCATTCCAATCTCGCGCCCGCGACGGGGGCATCGTTTCCGCTCACCGTGAGCCTTGCGCTGGAGCAGGACGGCGCCGTCGTCCCCGCGTCGGTGGTGCAGCACACCTTCAATTCTGCGACGGAGTCGGCGACGGTCTCCTTCAATGTGCCCGTGCAGGTGACGAGCGCGCCTTCCACGCTCGAGGTGGCGGGGCAGGGGGGAGATTTTCTCTACAGCGCCGCCACGGCAAATATCTATAAAATCGGTTAAATCCGAGCCTGCGGTCCGCCGCAGGTTTTTTTGTGCGAAGGGGTTGACAGAACGTGCATTTGTTGTATAATATTGCCGATACCCATACGGAGAATTTTTATGTTGAACATTCCCAAGATGAAAGTAGGCATTGTGGCAGTTTCGCGCGACTGCTTCCCCGAGAGTTTGTCGGTGAACAGAAGAAAGGCGCTCGTTTCGGCGTACGAGAAGAAGTACGGCAAAGGGGACATCTACGAATGCCCCGTGTGCATCGTCGAGAGCGAAGTGCAGATGAAAGAGGCGCTTGCAGACCTTGAAAAAGAGGGCTGCAACGCGCTCTGTGTGTATCTCGGCAACTTCGGTCCCGAAATTTCCGAGACGATGCTCGCAAAAGAGTACGCGCAGAAAATGAACGCGCCCGTCATGTTCTGCGCGGCGGCGGAGGAGAACATCGCCGTTCTCTCCGATTCCCGCGGTGACGCCTATTGCGGGATGCTGAACGCAAGCTATAACTTAAAGCTGCGCGGCGTGCAGGCGTATATTCCCGAATACCCCGTGGGGGACGCGGAGGAGTGCGCGGACATGATCCACGCCTTCCTGCCCGTCGCCCGCGCCGTGTACGCCTTAAAGCGTTTGAAACTCATCACCTTCGGTCCGCGCCCCACCAACTTCCTTGCGTGCAACGCACCCATTCAGCAGCTCTATAACCTCGGCGTCGAAGTGGAGGAGAATTCCGAACTCGACCTGTTTGAAGCCTTCCACAAGCACGCGGGGGACAAGCGCATCCCCGAAGTGGTCGCAGATATGGAGAAGGAACTGGGCGCGGGAAACAAAAAGCCCGAGATCCTAAATAAACTTGCGCAGTATGAGCTCACCCTTCTCGATTGGATCGAGGCACATAAGGGAAGCCGCGAATATGTCGCCGTCGCGGGCAAGTGCTGGCCCGCGTTCCAGACGCAGTTCGGGTTCGTCCCTTGCTATGTGAACAGCCGCCTGACGGGGCGCGGCATTCCCGTCTCCTGCGAGGTGGATATCTACGGCGCGCTCTCCGAGTTCATCGGAACGGTCGTCAGCGAGGACGCCGTGACTCTTCTCGACATCAACAACACGGTGCCGAAGGAGATGTATAAAGCGGACATCGAAGGCAAGTTCAACTACAAGCTCACGGATACCTTCATGGGGTTCCATTGCGGCAATACGTGTGCGGGAAAACTGTGCCATCCCGAGATGAAGTACCAGAAGATCATGGCGCGCTCTCTTCCCGTGGAAGTGACCAACGGCACGCTGGAAGGGGACATCGTCCCGGGGAAGATCACCTTCTTCCGCCTGCAAAGTACGTCGGACAACAAGCTGCGCGCCTATGTCGCCGAGGGCGAAGTGCTGCCCGTTGCGACGCGCTCCTTCGGCTCGATCGGCGTGTTCGCCATTCCCGAGATGGGCAGGTTCTACCGCCACGTTCTGGTGGAAGGCGGCTTCCCGCACCACGGCGCGGTCGCGTTCGGGCACTTCGGCAGCGCGCTCTTTGAGGTGTTCAAATACCTGGGCGTGCCCGAGATCGGGTATAATCAGCCTACGAATGTCAGGTACAAGACCGAAAACCCGTTTTAAGCGCATATAAGCGTCGCAATACGGTGTCGCGCTTGCGTTTTGCTGCGGGTTACGTACGTTCGTGTACGCGCCCCTTGCAAAGCCGCGCGCTCCTTTTCTTGCTCGCTTCTCTGCACTTAAATCATCGGAGGTTTCTATGAACTTATACATCGGAATCGACTTGGGTACGAGCGGGGTAAAACTCCTGCTCGTTGCCGCGGACGGAAAAATTTTGGCGGAGAACACGCAAGGCTATCCCGTCTCCTATACGCATCCCGGTTGGAGCGAGCAAGCTCCCGAGGACTGGCATTCCGCCGTTCTGAAGGGGCTCAAAGAGCTTTTGAACGGGCAGGACAAAGCCGCAGTCAGGGGCATCTCCTTCGGCGGGCAGATGCACGGGCTGGTGGCGCTTGACAAAGACGACAACGTCATCCGCCCCGCCATTTTGTGGAACGACGGCAGGACGGAGGAGGAGACAAAATACCTAAACGAGGTCATCGGCAAAGAGAGGCTCTCCGCATACACGGGAAACATCGCCTTTGCGGGATTCACCGCGCCCAAACTTTTGTGGATGAAGAAGCACGAGCCCGAAAACTTTGCCCGTATCCATAAGATCATGCTCCCCAAGGATTACCTCGCATACCGCCTTTCGGGTGCATTCTGCACCGATTTTTCGGACGCGAGCGGGATGCTCCTGCTGGACGTCAAGAACCGCCGCTGGTCGCCCGAGATGGAAAATGTGACCACCATGTCCGAGGACAAGCTCCCCGCGCTTCATGAGAGCTATGAGGCGGTCGGAACGCTCAAAGCGGAGATCGCGGACATGGTGGGGCTGAATGACGTCAAAGTCATCGCGGGCGCGGGAGATAACGCCGCGGCAGCGGTCGGCACGGGCGTCGTCGGCGAGGGCGGCTGCAATATCTCTTTGGGCACGAGCGGCACGCTGTTCGTTTCTTCCAGGACGTATCACGAGGATAAGGTCAACGCCCTGCATTCCTTCTGCCATGCGGACGGCGGCTGGCATCTGATGGGCTGCATCCTGTCCGCCGCTAGCTGCAACAGTTGGTGGGTGAACGGCATCTTGCAGTCGGACGACTACAAGAAAGAGGAGGCGGGACTGGAGGAGAAGATGGGCAAGAACGACGTCTTTTTCCTGCCCTATCTCATGGGCGAGCGCAGCCCGCACAACGACGTGACGGCACGCGGCGCGTTCATCGGGATGCGCCCCGATACGACGCGGGGCGAGATGACGCTCGCGATGCTTGAAGGGGTTGCGTTCGCTTTGCGCGACTGTCTGGAAGCTGCCAAAAAGAACGGCGCCAAAATCCCGCGCACCAAGCTGTGCGGCGGGGGCGCGAAGAGCAAGCTCTGGCGGCAGATCATCGCCAACGTCATGAATATGCCCGTCGATATTCCGCAGACGGAGCAGGGACCCTCCTACGGCGCGGCAATGCTCGCGATGGTCGGCTGCGGGGAATATAAAACCGTACAAGAAGCGGCATCCGCCATCGTGCGCGTCAAAGAGACGGTATTGCCCGTTCCCGAGATCGCCGCGGCGTATGAGCAAAAGTACCGCCACTTCACCAAATTCTACCCCGCCTTGAAGGGGCTGTTTTAAGGCGGGGTGCCTTGCTCTGTCTTACTTGATAATGCAGGATCCTTTCATGAGTTTTAGGTTGCAGGGCGAGGGGACTTGACAGACGGCAAAATTTGCCATATAATAGAAAAGCGGCTGTGCGGTCACGTTGCGGCGGGCGGCAGCGCGCTTTTTTCAAGTTTTCTGATGAGGTGGAACAGGGCATGAAGATCTGCATTTTCGGAGCGGCGAGCGCCGCGATCGACCAAAAGTATATCGACGCGGTGGAGGCGCTTGCCGAACGCATGGCGCAGCGCGGGCATTCGCTCGTGTTCGGCGCGGGCGGCTCCGGGCTGATGGGGGCGGCTGCGCGTGGCACCAAGCGCGGCGGGGGGTATATCCACGGCGTCATCCCCACGTTCTTCCGCGAGGAGGGGCTGGAAAAGATTTTCGGCGGGTGCGATACGCTCACCTATACCGAGACGATGGCGGAGCGCAAGACGACGATGGAGGACGACTGCGACGCGTTCATCATCGTCCCTGGTGGCATCGGCACGCTCGAAGAGTTCTTCCAGGTCATCACCTTAAAGCAGCTCAAGCGCCATCAGAAAGCCATCGCCTTTTTCAATATCGACGGCTACTATAACACGCTCTTTGCCTTTTTGCACGAGGTGTCCGAAAAGAATTTTATGGCGGAGGCGTGCCACGAAATGTACGCATCCTTCACGGATGCCGATGCGCTCTTTGAATATCTCGAGCACTACACTTCCGGCAGCTACTCCGCGCAGGATCTGAAGAATACCGACTGATTTGTTTGGGATCGCCGCGCCCGCCTTGACGGCGGGCGCGGCGCAAAATCAAAGCAGGCGCCCCGCACTTTCCGCGCGGGGCGCCTGCTTTGGTGCTCCCGGCGGGAATACTTCGCCCCGAAGGGGCTCGTGCGCCGCCTGCGGCGTCGGACGAACGGATGGGACGCTCCCGCGTCGGGAGCAAAAAAGAGCCCGTAGGCTCATGTAGAATTGGGTTTCCGCCGGGAATACTTCGTCGCTGCACTCCTCGTGCCATTGCTGCGCAATGGGGCGAACCGCGGGTTTGCTTCCACACCGAACACCAAAAAAGAGCCCGTAGGCTCTTGAAAAACAGGGCTCCCGCACAGATGCGCAGCAGATGTGTGGGAAGAGGAGGCGCAGGTCTTTGGTCAAGCCGCGAGGGACGTAGCGGCGGACATTGTGGTCTTGCGCCGACGAGGTACTCCCGCCGGGAATACTTCGCCCCGAAGGGGCTCGTGCGCCGCCTGCGGCGTCGGACGAACGGATGGGTTCGCTCCCACGTCGGGAGCAACAAAGAGCCCGTAGGCTCTTTGTTTGTTTGGTACGGTGAATTATACTATTAAGTGCAACAGATGAGAGAAAAAAAGGAGTTCATACAAATCTGTGGTAAAATAGAGTTG
>CALVTL010000006.1 GCA_944362555.1 uncultured Clostridia bacterium | reverse complement strand
CGCGCTGCTCGACAGAAGAAACAATGTGAGCAGTTTGTTTTCAGCCTCTCCGAACTCACATTCGGAGGAGAGCGGCGTATTGCCCACAGCCCAAATTTTCTGTACACGCATTTTGTTCTGTGTGAGCGTGCCCGTCTTATCCGAACAAATGACGGAGATATTGCCGATCGTCTCCACGGCGGTAGGCGTGCGGACAATGGTATTTTTCTTTGCCATGCTGCCCACGCCGAAGGAGAGGGAAATGGTCACGACAACGGGCATAACTTCGGGAATAGCCGCAACCGCAACGGAAACAGCCACCATCAGCATTTCGGGCACGGGATTGCCGTACAGCCAGCCGATGAGCAAAGCGAGCAATGCGCCTCCAAAGGCGATGACGGACAATACTTTGCCCAGTTTTTGCATACGCTCTTGGAGCGGCGAAAGTTTTGCCTTTTCGTTTGCAAGTAGCTTGGAGATGCGGCCGATCTCCGTTTCGTTTCCCGTGCGGCTTACAACGGCTCTGCATTTACCAGCGACGACAAGCGAGCCTGAAAACACCATATGCTTGCTGTCTGCGGCGGCAGTATCCTCTTCGGGCATGAATGAAATGTCCTTTGTGGCCGGTTCGCTCTCGCCGGTGAGGAGCGATTCGTCACAGCAAAGTCCCGTCTCTTCCAAAATGCGGGCGTCGGCGGGAACGCGGTCGCCCGTAGAAAGGGTTATGATGTCACCGGGGACAAGAAGTTCCGCATCTATCTTATCCGTCTTTCCTGCTCTGATGACCGTACATTTTTGTATGTTGTACTTTTTCAGCGATTCGACGGACTTTTCCGCCTTGACCTGTTCGCGCACCGAAAGAAAGATATTCAGCACGATGATAAACGCAATGACGATAGGTTCCGTCAGATTGTCGGGGTGCGTTGTGAGCGCTATGTAGAGCGACAGTGCCATTGCAACACACAGAATGATAATCGTTACGTCCTTGAACGAGCACAAAATGTGCATGAATACGGACTTGCGCTTGGTTTTTGCGAGAGTATTCCTTCCGTATTTTTCAAGTCGGGTTTTCGCTTCATTCTCCGAAAGCCCTGTTTCGGCGGTTTCGCCAAGTTCTGCCTGCAAGTCTTTGAGCGGTGTAGTTTCGTACATGGTTGACCTCCTTTTGACAAAAAAAGGAGCCAACAAATCAACCATAAAGCCTAAGGCTGATTTATTGACTCCGAGCACGCCCGATCCGGCGAAAGGGTCGTGCAAGTTTTTATTTAATTGCCTGTATATCTTATCAGATTCAGTTCATTAAGTCAAGTGTTTCTCGCAGATAAAATATAGTGACCGAAATTAACTCTATTTAATCATTTTTGCTATAATTTGTACTTGTTTAAATACGATAATCATATTGACTTAATTTAAAAATCGTGTATAATAATATACGAGGTGACAGTATGAGCATTAAAATTATAGGAGAAAGATTGAGAACTCTGCGCGAGAGCGTAGGCAAAACACAGGCTTTTATAGCAAGCGAGATAGGAACAGTGGCTCAGTCTGCCATTTTTCGCTACGAAAATGGTCAGAGCGATGTACCGAACGCAATTTTGCTGTGGTATGCCGACTATTTTGACGTATCGCTCGACTACATTTTCGGGCGCACGGACAAGCCGCAGGGCAAACTATATGACTATAACCCCAAAGCCTTCGATGACGAGAAGATGCAGCAGTTTGTAGAGATGTGTTTTGACCCCAAATCCCCCGCCAACGCCAAACTCAAAGAAGCCGTGCTTAAACTCTTACGGGAGGAACAGAAATAATGAGAGCCGTTATCTACGCCCGCTATTCTTCTGATAATCAGACGGAAGCGTCTATTGAGGGACAACTTCGCGAATGTATGGAGTACGCGACATACAACGATATTCAGGTAATCGGCAACTACATAGACCGTGCGTTCTCGGCAAAGACCGACCACCGCCCCGAATTTCAGCGAATGATAAAGGACAGTTATAAGCATGCCTTCGACTGTATTATCGTGTGGAAGCTGGACAGGTTCTCCCGCAACCGCTACGACAGCGCGCACTATAAAGCGCTGTTACGCAAGAACGGAGTTAAGGTCATTTCCGCAAAGGAGACGATTGCCGAGGGCTCGGAAGGCATACTCTTGGAGTCCGTCCTCGAAGGTATGGCGGAATACTACTCCGCCGAGCTTGCCGAGAAGGTAACGCGCGGAATGAAGGAGAACGCCTTGAAAGGCTTGTGGAATGGAGGCAATGTTCCATTCGGCTATGTGATAAACAAAGAGCGCAAGCTCGATATAGACCCGCAAGCCGCGCCCGTCGTTCAGGAGATATTCAAGTTGAGTAATGACGGAAAGACGGTAAAGGAAATCTATAACATAATGAACGAGCGTAAAGCAACTCGCTCAAATGGCAAGGCTTTGAGGTATAATGCAATCCGCTATATGCTCTCTAACAGAGTTTATATCGGAGAGTACCACCACATGGGCGTGGTGATAGAGAACAGCGTGCCGCCGCTTGTTTCGGAAGAGCTGTTCAATGCCGTGCAGTTGGAACTTGCCAAGAACTCAAAGGCGCCGGCAAGACATTCGGCGGACGAAGATTACCTGCTCACCACCAAACTGTTTTGCGGGCGGTGCGGAGCAATGATGGTTGCGCAGACGGGAACGAGCGGCACAAAAGGCATTGTCTATCGCTATTATGCCTGTGTGCGGCAGAAGAAACACCAATGCGAAAAGAAACCCGTCAGCAAGACCAAGCTGGAAGATTTCATAGTCTATAAGACAATGGAATTCCTCAAAGACGATGGCGTGATAGAGAGGCTCTCGGCAAAACTGTATGAGTTACAGTACACGGAGAGTACTGTTCTCCCCAAGTTGCAGGAGCAATTGAAACAAAAGGAAAAAGAGATAGAGAATATCGTAAACGCCGTACAGAAGGGCTACGCGACGGAAACCTTATTGAAGCGGCTGGACGGACTTGAAAAGGAAAAACGCGAGATAAGCGACGCGATTGCCAAAGAACAGCTTAAAGCGCCAATCTTTACGCAAGACCATTTCAGAATGGCTCTCTCCAACTTCCGCAAGATAGATATAACCACGCAGGAAGGCAAGCGCAAGATAATAGACACGTTTATCAACGCCATTTACCTGTACGACGACCACTTAAAAATCATTTACAATGCCAACGGCAAAGAAGAAACAGTCAGTCTCGCAGAACTCGAAAGTTCAACTTTGTTTTCACGCGGGGCACCAAAAACCCGCAGGGGCTGCAGCCCCTGCGGGTTTTTGACGCCGACCGATGGAATCGAAAGTTATTTCGATTCCGCGCGAGGTTTCGGAAAGGTTGCGAGCTTGTCAGTGACGGAACCCCAACCGAAACCGAAGCTCCCGAGCGAAGCGAAGGGATCGACGGCATACTTTCGCTCCCGTGCCTTTTTGCGTGTCGCGGCGGAATCGAAAATTCCTTCGATTCCGCGCGAGGTTTCGGAAAGGTTGCGAGCTTGTCAGTGACAGAAACTCAACCGAAACCGAAGCTCCCGAGCGAAGCGAAGGGATCGACGAAAGGAATCGAAAATTCCTTCGATTCCGCGCGAGGTTTCGGAAGGGTTACGAGCTTGTCAGTGATAGGAACTTATCCGAAACCGAAGCTCCCGAGCGCAGCGAAGGGAGCGAGGATGGAATCGAAAAAACTATATATAATAATGTAAAGGAAACGAAGCATGGAATTTACGATCTGTTCCTTTCCGCCGAGGGAGTGGAGAGATGAGCTGCTCGAAGGGTTTGAGCGGCGGCAGGAAGTTTTTCACTGTTGGCGCAGGGTCGAAGGCGAGCTGCGCCTGTTGCCCGTGCAGTATGTGGAGGATTGGGACGAGGGCGACCTTGCATGGCTCTCGCGAACCATCCAAAAGACGATAGAGCGCGGCGGCGTGCTCTTCGGCGCGCCGAAGGAGGGCAGGCTCGCGGGGTTTGCCCTGCTCGACGGACAGCCGTTCGGGAGCAATGCGCAATATCTCGACCTCGCCGAATTTTACGTCTCCGCGCCCTTCCGCAGACAAGGGCTGGGACGGGCGCTCTTTGCGGCGGCGTGCGGTGAGGCGCGCAGGCGGGGCGCGCGCTTTCTCTATATCTCCGCGCATTCCGCCGAGGACAGCATGGCGGCGTATGCCCGCCTCGGCTGTACCGCCGCCGAGGAAGTGAATGCGGCGCTCGCGGAGCGCGAGCCTTTCGACATTCCGCTGCAATTCGCGTTATGACCCTTGCGCGCACGCCGAAGACGGTTTTTTCACAAAGGCAACATTTTATTTCATCCGCAGATAAAATATTTTAGAAAATTATAAAAATAATTTGCGCCGATTTTATTGACAAAACGAAAATCTCTGATATAATATGTGAGGAGAATGTTTAGGAGGGCTTGCCCCGAAGACAAGCAGACAAGGGGCGGGCAAAGAGGCTTATGATTCACTACACTTTGGATGCGAAAAAGCGCGGCGTCGATGTGTCGAAGGAGCTCTATGGGCTCTTCTTTGAGGACATCAACCAGGCGGCAGACGGCGGGCTCAATGCGGAAATGGTCATCAACAACTCCTTCGAGTTCGAGTATTTCTCTTATGATGACTATAACGCCGAGAGCGCGGTGGAGTGCCGCAGTGCGAACGGGTTCTATTGGGACATCTACGGTGCCGGCCCCAAGAAGATCGTAAAGACGGGCGGGATGAACGAGAACAACCCGACCTATCTTCTTTTGAACATCGGCGGCATCTACCATCTGGAAAACCCCGGATTCTACACGAACGGCGGGTACGATATGTACGGAATGCCCGTCTACAACAAGGAGACCTACCATTTCTCCATGTGGGTGAAGCGCCTCGGCTTCAAGGGCGTCGCAAAGGTGTATATCCGCGGCGCACACGGCAGACACACCACCATCGGGGAGATCGCCATTCCCGAGGGCGAAGAGGGCGATTGGATCAAGGTCTCGACCTCCGTCGTTGCCGAAAAGGACACGATGGGGCGCCTCTGCATCGTCTTTGAGGGCAACGGCAAGCTGGGCGTGGACTATGTTTCGCTGCTTCCCGCGACCACCTGGGGCGATCCCAAAAAGTACCGCAACGGCAAGCTCTCGCCCCGCCTCGTGCAGGTGCTCAAAGACTGCCATCCCTCCTTCATGCGCTTCCCCGGCGGCTGCGTCGTCGAAGGGGACGTCGCGTTCGACTATCAGTATAAGTGGCGCAACACGGTGGGCCCGCTCGAACAGAGAAAGCAGATCCCCAACGTCTGGCGCTATATGCAGTCGTACGGGATCGGGTTCTACGAATACTTCTGTCTGTGCGAGGACATCGGCGCGACGCCACTGCCCGTTCTCCATTGCGGCGTGCTCTGCCAGATCCGCATGGGCGAACAGCGCAAGACGGGGTATCAGCGCATCGTCCCCGGGACGAGCCGCTTCCAGAGCGAGGTCATCGACAACGTCGCCGACCTCATCTACTTCGCCAAGGGCGACGTTTCCTCCAAGGACAGGAACGAGTCGTATTGGGCGAAGGTGCGCGCCGACATGGGGCACCCCGCGCCCTTCGATTTGAAATACGTCGGCATCGGCAACGAAAACTGGGGATTTGAGTACTTCGACAACTTCGCCTCCTGCCTGCTCGGCGTGCGGCAGTATATGTACGCGGGGCGCATGACCGACCTTTTGAAGAAGTTCGACATCACTGTTGTGACGAGCGCGGGCGTGGATATCCGTCCGCAGGACTCCAATGACAACTGGAAGATCATCAACGAGAAGTACCGCGATATGATCGTGGACGAGCACGTCTACAACTCCTATCAATGGTTCATCGACAACACCAAGCGCTACGACTGCTACGACAGGAAGGGAGCCAAGGTGTTCATGGGCGAATACGCCATGCACACGATGTCGGACGGGCGCGGCCGCCTCAACGGCGACAACAACCTGCGTTCCGCGCTTTCGGAGGCTGCCTTCCTCACGGGCTGCGAGCGCAATTCCGACGTGGTGAAGATGACCTGCTATGCGCCGCTCTTCGCCTCCACTTATAACTACCGCTGGACGCCCGACATGATCTGGTTCAACGCGCGCGACGTCATGCTCACGCCCAACTACTATGTGCAGCAGATGTTTGCGGCGAACGTGGGCAGCTACACGCTGACGGACGTCTCCGAGGTCAACGACGACAACGCGGGCGGGCTGCTCATCGGCGGACACCGCACGGCGAGCGCCGTGAAGTGCGTCACCGTCAAAGACCTTGCAAGCGGCAAAGTTCTGTATAAGCACGACTTCAAGGACGGGATGGGGGATTGGAAGGTCTATCCCAACTGCCGCGGCGGACACCTCGAGAACGGGGAGCTCATCATTGAGGAGAGCGACGCCTTCAACGGGTTCTATTTTGACGCGCAGGCGTTCGGTGAATGCGAAGTGGATATTGACTTCCGCAGGCTCTCGGGCGAACAGAGCTTCATCGCGGGCGTCGGCGTTGCCGACGTGCGCGACGCGGGCACGATGGACAGCGCGGGATTCTCCATCTGCTGCCAATACGGCAAAAACCACAAGGGTTATGACGTCTCCTTCGACAAGCGCGTGGACTTCATGCGCACCGTCTGCGAGATGATGGGCAAGGACAAGTTCCTCGGGTACAGCCCAGAAGGGAACACGCTCAGGCTCGAGTACACGAAAAAGACCTTCCGCGCGCAGATCTTCAAGGACGATGGCTGGCACGAGGTGCTCTTCAAGAATATCTGGAAGGTCAACGAGCGCGTGTTTGAGTCCGCAACAGTGGGCGACGACGGCAAGATCTATCTGAAGGTCGTCAACGTGTCCGGGAAGGATGAGACGCTCGAGGCGGAGCTCGTCGGCTTCGGCAAGCGGACGAAGGCGAAGGTGACGACGCTCTGGCACGACGACGTGACCGTCATCAACGAGATCGGCGTGCGCGCGGGCAAGGTGCACAACATCGAACCCGTCGAGAGCGAAGTTGCCATTGAGAGGAACCTTTTGAAGGCGCCTCTCAAGAACAATAGCGTCTGCGTGTTCGTCATCGAATAACCAAATACAATGTGCTGCCCCCTCGGGTTTTCCCGAGGGGGCTTTCTTGTCTTTCATATTTTGCGCGGGGCGGCATATCATATACCATGCTGGAATTTCTTCCGCCGCGGCTCATGGACGCCGTCCGCCATGTCAATCTGGAACAACTCTACGAACTGCGCGTGCGGGCGGACAAGCCGCTGCGCGCCAACCTCGGGGGCGTGTTCTGCTTTCTCGGCGAAAGCGGTCGGGCGGAGCGCGCGGAGGGAGCGCTCGTTCCCACGCGGAAGGAGGTCGCGGACACGCTCTTTGCGGCGAGCGGTTACTCCGTCTATTCGGTCGCGGAGCAGATCAAGGGCGGGTTTCTGACGGGTGCGTGCGGGGAGCGCATCGGCATTGCGGGGAGCTATGTGTATGAAGGGGGCGGCGTGCTGTCCGTCCATGCCGTCACGTCGCTGTGCATCCGCATCCCGCACGCCGTCAAAGGGTGCGCGGAGGAAATTTATGCGGCGTGTCTTGCGGGCGGGCTGCGCTCCCTTCTCCTCATGTCGCCGCCCGGCCTGGGAAAGACGACCATGCTGCGCGATCTCTCCTGTCTCGTGTGCGAACGGACGAAGTGCAACGTGCTGGTATGCGACGAGCGCGGGGAGCTTTCGGCGGGGGATACGGGCGCGACGGCGGACGTCATGCGGTATGCGGACAAACTCACCGCTTTTACGGCGGGCATCCGCGCCATGCGGCCCGACCTTATCGTCACGGACGAGCTGCTTTCCTCCGACTATGCGGCGGTCGAGCGGGCGGTGTGCGCGGGCATCTGCGTGTTTGCGTCGGCACATCTCGTGCGGCTCTCCGACGTGCCGCGCAGGATCTTCGATCGCTATATTTTTCTCGACGGGTTGGGCAGCGTCGGGCGCATCTGCGGGGCGGACGATGATCTGGATTAAAGTCGCGCTCTGCGTGCTCGTTCTTGCGTTCGGCGTGGGCATCGGCTATCTTGCAGGGAGCAGATCCCGGGACAGGCGCGGTTTTTTCAGCCAACTTGCCGATCTCAACGAACGGTATCTGAGCGAACTCGAATATGCGCGCAAGCCGCTCGGAGAGTTCCTCTCCGCCTTTCCCGCGCGGGGCGACTTCAAAAGGACGCTGGAGGAGTTCGCCTCCTCCCGCGAGCCCAAACTCACATTTTCCTACCTCGCCGCAGAGGAGAAAACGGAGTGCGCGGGCTACTTTTCCATGCTCGGGCGCGGGGACGCGCTCTCGCAGAAGGGGTACTTCGGGGCGCGCAGAGAGCAGCTTGCAGCTTGGAAGGCGGCGAGCGAAAAGGAGGCGAAGGCGAAGGGGGAACTGTACATGAAGCTCGGGCTGCTCGCGGGGCTCGCCTTCGTCATCCTCATCATCTGATATGGATATTTCTGTCATTTTCCGCCTTGCGGCGATCGGCATCATCGTCACCGTCGTCTGTCAGATCTTAAAAAAGTCCGACCGTGACGACATCTCCACCGTCGTTTCCATCGTCGGGCTCGTCATTGCGCTCACCATCGCCGTGACGATGATCGGCGACCTGTTCGACGTCATCGAGGAAATATTCGGGGTAACATGAACGAGATCTTTCAGCTCGTCGGCATCGCCTTTGTCACCGCCGTCGCCGCGCTCCTCGTCAAAGGGACAAAGCCGGAACTCGCCGCCGTCATCACCATTGCGGGCGGCATCATCCTTCTTTTGATCGTTCTGGAAGTCTTTCGCTCCAGCCTCGACATCTTCACGGAGATCACGCGGCTCACGGGGCTGGACGCCGCCATCGTCAAGACGCTGTTGAAGATGGTCGGCATCGGCTATATCGTCGAATTCAGCGCGGGCATCCTCAACGACTTCGGACAAAATTCTCTTGCGGACAAGTTGGTGTTATGCGGAAAGATCCTCGTCCTCATTCTTGCAGTCCCCATTCTGGAGAGCGTCTTGTCGCTCATCAACGATCTTTTATCGCTCATCGCCTGACGCCGCAGATGTTCTGCGCGCGGTGGAAGGGGCGGATGGCTGCCCTCATGATATTGCTTCTGATATTACTTCTTGCCGCGCCGTTTTTTTCGGGAGGCAAAGCGGGGGAGGCACGCGCTTACACCCCCGAAGAGGAGGAGGCGCTCGAGGAGTTTCAGGAACAAATCGAGGAACTCCTCGGCACGCTTGACACACAGGAATTGGAGGAATATCTCGCGTCGCTCTCCGATTTTCCCGAAACCGACCTCAAAAAGACGCTCTCAAGTTTGCTGACGGGCGATTTTGCGCTCGATTATAGCAATTTGTGGGAGGGGGCGTTCTCCCTCGTCTTTGAGGAGGGGCGCACGATGCTGCCCGCATTTGCCGTCATTATGGCGGCTGCGCTGCTGTGCGGCATCCTCAACTCTGCAAAAAACGGATTTATGCAGAGTACTATGTCTGACATAATAAACTTTATCGCCTATCTTTCCGTCGGCGCCGTCGTGCTTTCGGTGCTGACGGGGCTTTTGCAGGAGGGCTTTTCCGCCATGCAGGCAATGCAGCGGCAGATGGAGGTGGTCTATCCCTTGCTCCTCACGCTGATGGCGGCGAGCGGGGGTTCCGTCTCCGCGGGTGTGTTCCGTCCCGCCGTCGCCTTCCTCTCTAGCGGGCTTTGCGAGCTCTTTTCCGCCGTCGTGCTGCCTGTGTCCGTCGTCGTCATCGTGCTCGCCTTTCTCGGGAATCTCTCGCCTGATGTGCGCACGGAGCGCCTCGGCGACCTCTTCAAGAGCGTCTCCAAGTGGCTTTTGGGGCTTACGCTCGGGCTGTTTTCCCTCTTTCTCACCGTGCAGGGCATCTCCTCCGCGCAGTACGACGGGATGTCGCTGCGCGCCGTCAAATACCTCGTCTCGGGCTCCGTGCCCATCGTCGGCGGGTTTTTGTCGGGCGGCATGGATCTGGTGCTCGCGGGCAGCGCGCTCATCAAAAATGCCGTCGGGTCGTTTGCCGTCTTTCTCCTGTTCGCCTCCGTCTTTCGCCTTGTACTGCTCTTTGCCGCGTTTCAGCTCTTTTTGCGGCTCTCTGCCGCCGTCACAGAGCCCGCGGGCGGCAAAATTTCCGCATTTTTGTCCCGCCTCGCGTCGGACAGCGGATTTTTCCTTGCGGGGCTTCTCACCATTGCCTTTCTCTATTTCCTCACCATCGTGCTGCTCGTCTGTTCCACGGGGGTATTATTTTAATGAAGGCGTACATTCTCTCCATCGCGGGCGCCGTGCTGCTCTCCGCGGTCATCACCGTCATCGCGCCGGGCGGCAGGATGGGGAAGTTCCTGCGCGGGGCGGTCAACCTCGTCATCCTTGTCGTGATGGCGGCGCCGCTCACGGCGCTCTTTCGGGGGGAGGGGGAGATGCTCGGCGCGGGGTCGATTGCCTACGACGAGGGGTACCTCGCCTATTGCGCCGAGACGCTCTCCGCCGAGGATGAGGCGGCGCTCTGCGTGTTTTTGCAGGAGGAATACGGCGTGACGGCGCGTGCGCAGGTCGTGCGGCGGGCGGAAGCGGGGTTTGCTTATGAAAAAATTTACGTCGAGATCCTAGATTTCGGAATAATCGGGCAGGACGAGCATATATATATGACAGAGCAGATCGAAAGCGCGCTCGAGGAGTGCTACGGCTGCGCGGCGGAGGTCTCATGAAAAAGTTGGGCGAAATCTGGGCAAACCGCACGGCGCGCATCCTCATCGTCGCCGCTGCCGCGCTGTTGCTGCTGCTCGCGTGTTGGCTGGTGTTCGGGCGCGGGGAGGAGAGATCTGCCTCCGGAGACGCCGTCCTCACCGAGCGGGAGCAGCGCCTTTCCGCCCTGTTATCGGCTGTGGAGGACGCGGGCGACGTGCGCGTGCTCGTCACCGAATCGGAGGGAGAGGCGGTGAGCGCCGTGGTGCTCTTTGACGGGACGGACGGCATCCTCGTCCGGTTGCGCCTGACACAGATCGCGGCGCAGGCGCTGGGGATCGCCGAAAACAGGGTGCTCGTGTGCCCTTCGCGGGAATTGTGAAATCATATTGAGAAGGAGATAGAACTATGTCCAATACGAAGAAGATCGCGCTCATGTCCACGCTCGTGCTGCTGCTCGCCGTGACGGCGGTGTGCAACTTTGTGCTCGCGGGGACGCGCACGCAGGACGCGGGCGCCGTTGTGGAAGCCAACTACTTCACGACGTACCGCGCCGACCGCAACTCGACGCGCAGCGAGGAGTTCGTTCAGCTCGACAGCGTGATCTCCGCCTACGAGGAGGGGACGGACGAATACTCCGCCGCGGTGGAGCGCAAGCAGGAGCTCGTCGAGATGATGGAGGATGAGCTCGTGATGGAATCCATCATCAAATCGATGGGATTTTCCGATGCGGCGGTCGCCATCGGGGACTCGGAGAACATCAATGTCTTTGTCAATTCCGATGAACTGACGAGCGAAATGGTGACGAAAATCTTCTATGCGCTCGAAGTGGAGCACAATATCCGCGACGGAAACATTATTATTATGCCTGTTTATGCGGAAAGTTGAAAAAAATAGTGGTAATTCGCAAAAAGATGTGCTATAATGGTTTCAGAAAGGAGACGGTTATGGCAAGTATCAAGTATAATCCAAACGGTCAGAAGGGGAAAGTCACCTACAACTCGGACATTGTGAGCGGCATCATCGTGCTCAGCCTCAAAGAGACGGAGGGCATCGAGCTGGTCCCGTCCAAGAACAAGGGCATCAAAGTGTGCTTTGAAAAGGAGGGCGTCTTTGTGGACATCTCCGTCGTCGCGCACTACGGCTATAAGGTGCCCGAGCTCGCCTTCCGCATCCAGCAGACCATCAAGCAGATGGTGGAGTCCATGACGAGCTATAAGATCGCCAAAGTGGACGTTCACGTTACGAGCGTCATCTTCCCCGCGCCCAAGACAGAGGCGGCGCCCGCCGCGCAGCAGGAAGGGGCAGCGGAGACGGCAAACGCCTGAAAAGGGCAATTTTTACGCGAATACAAAGAGCGGCGTTCCCTCTCGCTTGCGGGAGGGAACGCTTGCATGAGGAAATTTATGAGAAACGATGCACGCGAGGCTGCGTTCAAAGCCATCTTTGCCGACCTGTTCGGCGGCGACGGGGAGAAGAATTTCCGCGCCGCGCTCTACAAACAGGCGGGATTAAACGAGGAGGAGTGTGCCTTTGCCGAGCGCATCTTCCAAAACTTCCGCACGCATAAGGAAGAACTTTCGGCGCAGCTCTCTTCTGCGGTGACGCGCTACGCCGATTACCGCATCTATCCCGCCGACCGCGCCGTGCTGCTTCTGGCGCTCACGGAGATAAGCTATCTCGACGACGTGCCGCCCGTCGTCTCCGTCTCGGAGGCGACGGCGCTTGCGCGCAAATATTCGACGGAGCGCTCGGCGGACTTCGTCAACGGCGTATTGGGAGGGGTCATCAACAAATGAAACTCATCGACGGAAAGCGCATCGCGGCGGACATCCGCGCGGAACTCAAAGAGGAGGCGGCGCGCCTCGAAAAGCGGCTTTGCCGCCCCGCGGGGCTGGCGGTCGTCCTCATCGGCGAGGATCCCGCCTCGCAGGTGTACGTTCGCAACAAGATCAAGGCGTGCGAGGAGGTGGGCATCCGCTCCTTTGCGCACTATCTGCCCGCTTCGGCGACGCAAAAGGAGGCGGAGGAGCTCGTCTGCGCCCTCGCACAGGATAAGAACGTGGACGGCATCCTCGTTCAGCTTCCGCTCCCCGCCCATCTCGACGCGCAGAAGGTGCTCGCCTGCATCCCCGCCCAAAAGGACGTGGACGGATTCAGCGCGGAGAACCTCGGCTTGCTCGCGCGGGGCGAGGAGGGGGTGGTCGCCTGCACGCCGCTCGGCGTGATGGAGCTGCTCCGCCGTTCGGGCGTGGAACTGCGCGGAAAGCGCGCCGTCGTCATCGGCAGGAGCAACATCGTCGGAAAGCCGATGGCGATGCTGCTGCTCAACGCGGATGCGACCGTCACCGTCTGCCATTCCAGGACGCAGGATCTTGCGAAGATCTGCGCGGAGGCGGACGTGCTCGTCGCCGCCATCGGAAAGCCGCGTTTTGTCACCGCCGATATGGTGAAGGAGGGCGCCGTCGTCATCGACGTCGGCATCAACCGCGTGGACGGCAAACTTGCGGGCGACGTCGACTTTGAGAACGTTGCGCCCAAGGCCTCCCTCATCACGCCCGTTCCCGGGGGAGTGGGGCCCATGACCATCGCCATGCTCATGATGAACACGCTCACCTGTGCGCGGAGGCAGCTTGCATGAATTTTTCCGCACAATACGAAATTTACCGCGTGCATTTTGAAGAATATCTGCAAAAAACGTGCACGGGTATGGTTTTTGAGACGAAGATCCTCACGGAGAGTATGCGCTACTCGCTCCTTTCGGGCGGGAAGCGCGTGCGCCCCGTGCTCTTTTTTTCCGCGCTCGAGACCTTCGGCGCAAGATTTTCAGGGGAGGAGGCGCTCGCCTTTGCCGTGGAGTGCATCCACACCTATTCGCTCATCCACGACGATCTTCCCGCGATGGACAACGACGATCTTCGCCGCGGGCGGCCGTCCAATCACAAAGTGTTCGGCGAGGCAAACGCCATCCTTGCGGGGGACGCGCTGCTCTCCTACGCCTTTGATATATTACTTTCGGAGGCGGGGCGGGACGGCGCGCACCTGCGCGCGGCGCAGATCCTCTCCAAGGCTGCGGGTGCCGAGGGGATGGTCGCGGGACAATCGCTCGATTTGTTGTGCACGGGGGGCGCGGGCGGAGAGAAGGAACTGCTCGACATCTACCGCAATAAGACGGGGCGGCTCATTGCCGCGCCCCTCATGATGGCTGCCGCGCTCGCGGGGAAGGACGTGGAAAAGGCGGAGGGATTCGGGCTCTGCCTCGGCGCGCTCTTTCAGCTCGTCGACGACGTCCTCGACGCGACGGGGAGTGCTGCTGCGCTCGGGAAGTCGGTCGGAAAGGACGCGGAGGAGGATAAGCTCACCGCCGTCAAGGTGTACGGCATTGCGGGTGCGCGCGAACGCGCCGACGATGCGGCGTGCAGATGCCTGCAAATTTTACACACGATGACGGGTGCGGAGGGCGGATTCCTGGCGGATATGGTGGGGTATGTCCGCGGAAGAGACCGTTAAAGGGGGCGATCGGATGAAAAATATTTCGAGCGGGGAGCTGAAGGAGGCGTCCCTTCCCCGATTGCGGGAGATATGCGAGACGTTGCGCGAGGAGATCGTCGATACGGTCTCGGTGCGCGGCGGGCATCTCGCGTCCAACCTCGGCGTGGTGGAGCTCACCGTGGCGCTGCATCGCGTCTTTGATTTTCCGACGGACAAGATCGTGTTCGACGTCGGGCATCAATGCTATACGCACAAACTGCTCTCCGGACGGGCTGCGGCGTTCTCCACGCTGCGCAGCCGCGGCGGGCTTTCGGGATTTCCCAAGCGCGGGGAGAGCGAATACGACTGTTATGAGACGGGGCACGCGGGAACTGCCGTCTCCGCGGCGCTCGGCATCGCCAAGGCGCGCGACTTAAAAAACGCCGCCTTCAACGTCATTGCGCTCGTCGGCGACGGCTCCTTTCATAACGGGCTCATCTATGAGGCGCTCAACAGCCTGAAGATCCTCAATACCCGCGTTCTCATCATTCTGAACGATAACGGGATGTCCATTTCGCCCACGGTGGGCGGCACGCACGAACTGTTGAGCGAGATGAAGGAGGGGGACGCGCCCATCGAGGACGTCGCGCTGTTCGAGCGGTACGGGCTCACCTACATGGGCGTGTACAACGGGAACGATCTGGAGGAGCTGCTGCCCGCCCTGCAAAGCGCCAAAAAAGCGCTTGCGTCGGGGAGCGTACTGCTGCACGTTTCGACGCGCAAGGGACAGGGCTTTGCGTTCTGCGAGCGGGAGCCCGAGCGCACGCACGGCATCTCCCTCGGGAAATCGGGCGCGGAATATTCCACGGCGCTCGGTGAGGAGCTGACGGCGCTCGCAAGGCGCGACGGACGCGTTGTCGCGGTGACTGCCGCCATGACGGACGCCTTGGGGCTGCGTCCCTTCTTCCGCGAATTTCCCGGACGCGCGTTTGACGTCGGCATCTGCGAAGAGCACGCCTGCGTGCTGTGCGCGGCGCTGGCGACGGAGGGGATGCGCCCTTACTATGCCATCTACTCCACCTTTTTGCAGCGCGCCTACGATGAGATCATACACGACATCTGCGGGCAGAAATTGCCCGTGACCTTCTGCATCGACCGCGCGGGCGTGACGGGTGCGGACGGGGAGACCCATCAGGGCGTGTTCGACCTATCCTATCTCTCACCCATTCCCAATCTCGTCATAGCGGTGCCGAAAAATATAGCAGAGTTCCGCGCCATGCTCCGCGCGAGCGTGAATTTTTCGGGGCCGCTCGCTATCCGTTACCCGCGTGAGGGGGAGGAAGGGGAGCTCGGCGACTTTGAAATGTTGAAATTTGAGCTTTTGCATAGTAATATGTCTGAAATAATAATCTATGCGGCAGGGGAACGCTGCCTCCGTCTTGCCGAGCGGCTGTATGCGGCGGCGTCGGAGCGGGGCGTTTGCTGCTCCGTTGTCAACGCGCGCTTTGTAAAACCCGTCGATCGGGAGATGATCTTGTCCCGCAATGAAAAATACCTCATCACGCTGGAGGACAACGTGCTTGCGGGCGGGCTGGGCGACGCCGTTGCGCGCGTTCTGCGGGAGGCGGGGCTTGCACAGGAGCGCGTCCTTCGTTCGTTCGGCTACCGCGACGCGTTCATCCCGCACGGGCAGGCGCAGGAGCTTGCGCGCGACTTCGGGCTGGATTTTGAATCCATCCTTGCCTATATCATGGAATGCCATGCGCGCGGATAGTTTTTTTGCGGAAAAATTCGGTTCGCGCACGCGTGCAAAGGACGCGCTGCTGCGTGGGCTCGTGCTGCGCGCGGGCAAGCCGCTCTCTCCCTCCGACGACGTGCGCGAGGGGGATGCGTTCACCTTTCTCGATGCGGGGGAAGTGCACGTTTCGCGCGGGGCGAACAAGCTCGCGCGCGGGTTGGACGCCTTCGGCGTGCGCGTGGAGGGCGATGTGTTCGCAGATCTGGGCGCGAGCACGGGCGGGTTCACCGAGGTGCTCCTATCGCGCGGGGTGCGCCGCGTCTATGCGGTGGACGTCGGAAGGGCGCAGCTTGCGCCCTCGCTTGCGGAGGATGCGCGCGTCGTCGTCATGGACGAGACCAACGCGCGTTATCTCACGCCCGGGCAATTTCCCGAGCCGCTCGACGGCGTCGTCTCCGACTTGAGCTTTATCTCCTTAAAGCTCATCCTGCCCGCCGTCTCCTGCCTTCTGCGGGAGGGTGGAAGGGCGTTCGTGCTCTTCAAGCCGCAGTTTGAATGCGGAGGGCGCGGGCTCGGAAAGGGCGGCATTCTGCCCGCAAAGTACCACCGTGCGCTGCTCGCCGATTTTTATGCGTTCTGTCTCACGCAGCGGCTGGCGCCGTGCGCCGTCGTTCCCGCGCCCATCCTGCCGCGCAAGAACATTGAATACGTCGTGCAGCTCGTCAAGGACGGGCAGCCCGTCCCGCCCGAGCATTTTCTGCGCGTCACGCAGGCGCTCGGAAGGGAATAAAAATTTTGCGAAAACGCTTGCATATATGCAGGCGTTATTGTATAATATAACCATATTGTATTTCGGCGCGCCCGGGAGCGGGAGCGCCGCGCCCTCAACGCGGGCAAAGTGTCATCGGAAATGAAGATCGGGATCTTTTACAACAGCAAACAGGCAGAACGCTCCGTTGCGTGCGCGCTTGCGCAGGCGGTCACAGAGCGCGGGCACCAAGCCGACGTCTTTTCCGGGATGGAGGAGGTGGGGAAGGTGGAACGCCTGCTCGTCCTCGGCGGCGACGGCACCATCCTGCGCGTCGCAAAGCGCGCCTCCGCCATGAACATCCCCATCATGGGGGTGAATTTCGGGCATCTCGGCTTTCTGACGGAGTTTGAGAAGGAGGAGTGCTTTTCCGCCGTTCCGCTCATTCTCGACGAGAACTGCGCGCGGTTGGAGCGCTCCATGCTGGAGGCGGAACTCAACGGCAGGACGTTCGAGTGTCTCAACGAACTTGCCCTGCTTCATCCCGTCGCCCCGGGGTGCGACAACAAAGTCGTCACCATCTCCGTGACCATCGACGGGAGCCACGCGGGTGAATTTACCGCCGACGGGCTCATCGTCTCCACGCCGACGGGCTCGACCGCCTATTCGCTTTCGGCGGGCGGGAGCATCTTAACGCCCGACTGCGCCGCCTTTCAGCTCACGCCCGTGTGCGCCTTTTCCATGCGCAGCCGTCCCATCGCCTGCTCGGATAGGAGCGAGCTCGGCTTTTCCCTGCCGCAGGGTGCGCTCGTTCTCTACGGAGACGGCGTCTTTTTGGGCGAGGCGGGGGCGTCCGATACGCTCACCGTGCGCAAGGCAAAGCGTGGCGTCACCTTTTTAACGCGCGGATTGAGCGAATACTTCCGCCGTCTTACCCAAAAAATCAACTGAACGAGGAAAAATATGTCCAGAAATCTTCGGCACGAAGCCATTCTCTCCCTCATCGAGGAGAAGGAGATCGAAACGCAGGAGGAGCTGTGCGCGGAACTCTCCGCTCGCGGCTTTCCCGTGACGCAGGCGACCGTCTCGCGCGACGTCAAAGACCTGCGCCTTTTTAAGGTGCGCGGCAAGGAAAAGCGTTTCCGCTACGCCTGCATCCGCGAAAACGAGAGCGGCATCACCGACAAGATGCGCGCGCTCTTTTCCACCTGCGTGCAGAGCATCCGCCCCGTGAACAACCTCATCCTCATAAAGACGCTCCCTGGAAGCGGCGCCAATGCGGGCGTCGTCATCGATGAACTCAATTACGAAGAAGTCGCCGGCTCCATCGCGGGGGACGACACCGTTCTTCTCATTTGTGAGACGTCCGAACAGTGCAGATCGGTCTCGGACAGGCTCTCTGCCATCGTGAAGGGTTGATATGCTGCAAAGATTATTCCTACAAAACGTTGCGCTCATCGAACGGGAGGAGTTGGAATTTTCGGAGGGGCTCAACGTTCTCTCCGGCGAGACGGGCGCGGGAAAATCCGTAATCCTCGACGCCATCGACTTTGTGTTGGGCGCCAAGGCGGACAGGGGGCTCATCCGCTCGGGAGAGGCGTTCTGCGCGGTGCAGGCGGAGTTTATAACGGACGACGCGCGCATCGGGGAACTGCTCGGCGAGTTCGACATTGAGGAGGGGGAGACGCTGCTTCTTTCGCGCAAGCTGACCGCCGACGGCAAGAGCACGCTGCGCGTCAACGGGAGCGCGGTGACGTCCTCCATGCTGCGGCGCATCACGTCCCTGCTTGTCGATGTGCACGGGCAGAGCGAACACTTTTATTTGCTGAAGGAGTCCAATCAGTTGAAGCTCCTCGACGAAGTGGCGGGAGAGCCCGTCGCCTCCGTCAAAAAAGTGCTTGCGGGACAGCTTTCCGAGCGGAAACACCTTCTCGCCGACCGCGAAGCCCTGGGCGGAGACGCGGGGGAGCGCGAGCGCCGCATGGACATTCTCAAATTCCAGATCGAGGAGATCGAGCGCGCGGAACTGCGTGAGGGCGAGGAGGAGGAACTGCTCGCCTTTCGCGATAAATTCCGCAATGCGGAGAAGATCGTCGAGGCGCTCTCGGCGGTGCGCGGGATGCTCGCGGAGGACGGCGGGAGCGCCGATACGCTGCGCGGCGCGGGGCGGAGCATTTCCGCCGTCGCCCGTCTCGACGAGCGCTATGCCGCGCTTGCCGACCGTCTGGAGAACGCCGCGGCGGAGGCGGAGGACATCGCCGCCTCGGCGGAAGATCTTTTAGAGGAGCTCGACATCGACGAGCGGGAGGCGGAGCGCGTCGAAGCGCGCCTCGACGAACTGCGTTCCTTAAAAAAGAAGTATGGCGGAAGCATTGCCGCCGCTATCGCGTTTTTGGAGCGGGCGCGTGCCGACTACGAGCTGCTGCTTGACAGCGACGCGCGCTTCGAGGTGCTCGGAAAACAGCTTCAGGCGGTGGAGGACGCCATCTATTCCTCCTGCTGCGCGCTCGCCGACGCGCGCAAGGCGGCTGCCGCGCAGTTCACGGCGCGCGTTGTAAAGGAGCTCAAGACCCTCAACATCTCCTCGCCGCAGTTTGAAATCAGGCTGGGGGAATTTTCGAGAGAGGACGTTCCGAATGCGACTTCGGAAGGGCTGGGCGGCGCCGTGTTCCTCTTTTCCGCGAACGCGGGCGAGCCTGTAAAGGAGCTCGGCAAGATCATCAGCGGCGGCGAAATGAGCCGCTTCATGCTCGCCGTCAAGACGCAGCTCTCGGTGGTCAATACCATCGGAACGTACATTTTTGACGAGATCGACGCGGGTATCGGCGGCAGAACGGCGCGCGTTGTGGGCGAAAAATTCTGCAAGATCGCCCGAAACGTGCAGATCCTCGCCGTCTCCCATCTTGCGCAGATCGCCTCGTTCGCGGACAGGGAGTACTATATTGAAAAGCGGGAGGCGGAGGGGCGGACGTTCACCGTCATCCGTGCCGTGGATGGCGCGGCGCGCGTGGAAGAGATCGCCCGTCTCATCGGCGGCGATACGCAGAGCGCGGCGGCGATGAAGCACGCGGAGGAACTTTTGGAGAGCGCGGCGCAATTCAAGCGCACCCTCGCGGCGCAATGAGCCGTTCGGGGAACGGGCGTTAAATCATCTTATAGATTTGGAATAAAAGGGCGTCGGCTTGCGCAAACTGACTTTCGTATCATGGGAGGTCGGAATGCGCAAGCTGAAATTTTTTGCCGCAGGCGCGCTGCTCTCCGTGCTCGTCGTCCTCGGGGGCGCGGGGGTGCGGGCGGACGCAGCGGGAACGCAGTACTATCTCGGGGGAATGACGGCGGGGTTTTCGCTCTCCGCCAACGGCGTGGAGATCGTCGCCTTCAAGGAGGTGGCTGCGGGGGAAGGGGTTTGCTGTCCCGCGCGGGAGGCGGGGATGCAGACGGGCGATCTCATCGTCGCGGCGGACGGCATCGCCACGCGCACCGTCTCCGAGCTCGGCGACGCGCTCGCGCTCGGCGCGGGGAAGGAGACGGAGTTTTTTGTCAAGCGGGACGGGGAGACGCTGCGCTTTCGCATAAAGCCCCCGCGCGACGAAAAGGACGGGAAGTACAAGATTGGCATCCTCATCCGCGATACGCTCTCGGGCATCGGGACGGTGACGTATGTTGAAAAGGGCAGCGGGCGGTTTGGTGCGCTCGGGCACGCCGTGTGCGATGAGAACAAGACGTCCTTCGCGCTTGCGGATGCGTTCGTCTATCGGTGCAGCATCGTCGGGGTGAGCCGCGGCGAGCGCGGCAAGGCGGGCGAGCTGCGCGGGATGGTGTTGAGCGGCGAGCATATTGCCGATGCGGACAAGGTGTGCGAGACGGGGCTCTATGGGAAATTCGCAGACGGGTACGACTTTTCCGACGCTGTGACGGTGGAGGCGGCGCCCATTTCGCAGGCGACCATCGGGCGGGCGGTCATCTATTCGACGGTGGACGGCGTGGAGCCGCGCGAATATGACATTGCCATTGCCAAGGTGGATGCGGGGAACAAGAGCAACAAAAACTTCGTCATCAAGGTGACGGACGAGGAGCTGCTGCGGGAGACGGGCGGCATCGTGCAGGGCATGAGCGGCAGTCCCATCGTGCAGAACGGCAAGCTCATCGGCGCCGTCACGCACGTCTTTCTCAACGATCCGACGCGCGGCTACGGCATCGGCATCGAGAAGATGCTCGGCAACTGAAGAGCGCAGGGGGCGCGTTTCGGCAGCGAACGCGCCCCCTGCGCCTTTTGCGCAAAAAAGCGGGGCGGGGAATTTGTGCGGGAGCGCGGAGTTCAACCGTGATATAATATGTATATTCTTTCCCTTTGGGCGCATACTGCGGATATGAAAAAGATTTGGATGACGGCTGCGGCGGTGCTCGTGCTGGGCGCGTCCCTGTTGACGGGGGCGGGCGCTGCAAGGAGTGCCTCGGCGGAGGAAGTGGCGGCGGACTGCAAGGCGGCGTACCTCATGGACGACGCGACGGGCGTGCAGATGTACGCAAAAGAGGAAACGAAGCGGCTGCCCATTGCGAGTATGTGCAAGATCATGACGCTGCTTCTCGCGATTGAAGCGGCGGACGCGGGGGAGCTCTCCTATTCGGAGGAGGTGGTCGCCTCCGAACGCGCCGCGGGGATGGGAGGCTCGCAGGTGTTCCTCGGCGCGGGGCTCTCCTACACCGTCGATCAGCTCTTAAAGAGCATTGCGGTCTGTTCGGCGAACGACTCCTGCGTGGCGATCGCGGAGCGCCTTGCGGGGAGCGAGGGCGCGTTCTGCGAGGAGATGAATGCCCGCGCAAAGCAGTTGGGCGCGGAAAATACGCTGTTTGCGAACTGTACGGGACTTCCGAAGGAGCCGCAGTACTCCTGCGCGAAGGACGTCGCGCTCATGCTTCGCGCCCTCATTGCGCACGAAAAATATCATGAATATGCGCGCATCCGCCTGGAGGATTTCTCCCACCCGGACGGCAGAACGACGCAGATGACCAACACGAATAAGCTGCTGCGCGCGTACGGCGGATGCGAGAGCGGCAAGACGGGATTTACCAACGAGGCGGGGTTCTGCCTTGCCGCCTGCGCGAGGCGCGGGGAGATGCGCGTCATCTCCGTCGTCATCGGCTCGCCCGACTCCAAAACAAGGTTTGCGGCGGCAAGCACGCTCTTCGACTACGCCTTCGATCGGTTCGTGAGTGAAACGTATCTGCGCGCGGGAGAGGAGATTGAAGAGCCCGTCACGGTGCGCGGGAGTGCGACGAAGGAGGTCGCCGTGCGCGCGCAGAGCGCGCTGGGCGCACTCAAACGGCGCGGAACGGAGGAGCAATATACCGTTGTGACGCAGTGTGAAAGAGAATTGCGCGCGCCCGTTGCCGCGGGACAAGAGGTGGGGCAGGCACTTTTGATGCGTGATGGCGTGGAAGTTGCCAGAACGCCGCTGCTCGCTGCTGCGGATGCGCCCCGCTACACCTGGTGGGAAGCCTATCGGGAAGGGGCGCGAATGTGGTAAATTGCCAATTAGCATAGTAATATGACAGACATAGTATATCGTTTGCACGGTGCTGTGTCTGTTTTTATTTGACCGCGCCCGCAAGGTTGTGCTATAATAATGACATGATCCATACAAGAGATACTTTGAAAATCAACGAAAAAGGTCACCTGGAGATCGGTGGCGCGGACTGCGTCGGACTTGCCGAGTGCTTCGGAACGCCGCTCTATGTCTTTGACGAGGCGTACATCCGCCGCATGATGGGCGTCTACCGCGATACCATCGAACGGGAATATGCAGGCAACGGGCTCGTTCTGTATGCCTCCAAGGCGTTCGCGTGCGAGGCGATCTATGCCATTGCAAAGCAGGAGAAGATCGGCGTGGACGTCGTTTCGGGCGGAGAGCTCTATACGGCGCTTCGGGCGGGCTTTCCTGCGCAGAAGATCGTCATGCACGGCAACAACAAACTCCCACACGAGATCTGCGAGGCGCTCGACGCGAAGATCGCGTTGATCGTCGTCGATTCGCCGTCGGAGGCGGACCTTATCGAGGCGGAGGCGAAAAAGCGGGGCATGGTGCAGGACGTTCTGCTGCGCATCAATCCCGGAGTGGAGGCGCACACGCACGCCTATGTGCAGACGGCGACGCCCGATTCCAAGTTCGGCTTTTCCGTTGCGAGCGGCGCGGCGGAGATGATGACGGGGTATCTTCTCTCCAAGCCCCATCTGCGCCTGCACGGCTATCACTGCCACATCGGTTCGCAGATCTTTGAAAAACAGTCCTTCGTGCTCGCCGTCGAAAAAAATCTCGCCTTTATGGCGGAGATGAAGGCGAAATTCGGCTTTGAGGCGGACGCGCTCAACATGGGGGGCGGGTTCGGCATCTGGTACGCGGAGGGCGACGCGATGATCGGCGCGGAGGGGTATGCGGAGTATCTTAAAGCGCTCCTTTCCACCGTCAAGGCGGGCTGCAAGGCGCTCGGACTTCGCCTTCCCTTCGTCTATCTGGAGCCCGGTCGCTCCATCGTGGGCGAGGCAGGCATCACGCTCTACACGGTGGGCGCCGTCAAGGACATCCCGGGCGTGCGCAAATATGCGGCGGTGGACGGCGGAATGTTTGAAAATCCCCGCTATGCGCTCTATCAGAGCAGATACACGGCGGTGATCGCCAACCGCGCGGCGGAGGAGAATACGGAGCTTATCAGCATCGCGGGCAAGTGCTGCGAGAGCGGCGATCTCATCGGCGTCGATTTCAACCTTCCCAAAGTGGAGCGGGGGGACATCCTCGCCGTGCTCTCCACGGGGGCGTACAACTACTCGATGGCGTCCAACTATAACCGCAATCCCATCCCGCCCGCCGTGCTTGTAAAGAACGGGGAGGCGGAATACATCGTAAAGCCGCAGACGTATGAGGACCTCGTGCGCAACGACGTTCTTCCCGATCGGCTCAAATAAGGAACGGAGCGCGGCTTGTCCGCCCGTTCTATCCCGTTCTATACAAGAAAAATACAAGATATTGCGGCAGCACGCAAAAAACACACATTTTGTGGGAGGATTTTTTGTCACGCGCCGAACATTCTCTTGCTATTTTCAAAAAAATGCGGTATAATAGATGATATATTATGGCTGACTATATCGTTGAGCTGCTCGCAAGTTTTTGCGCCGTCGTCATCGTTCTGACGCTCCACGAATTTGCGCACGCGCTCGTGGCATACAAATGCGGCGACCCGACCCCCAAATGGGAGGGGCGGCTCTCGCTCAACCCCCTGCGCCACTATGACCTCTGGGGGCTTTTGTGTTTCACTTTTGTGGGATTCGGCTGGGCGAAGCCTGTCTCCGTCAATGCGTACAATTTCCGCAACTACCGCGCGGGGCTCATCCTTACGGCGTGTGCGGGCGTTGTCGCCAATTTTATTTTGGCATTTCTTGTTTATCCGCTCTATCTCGTTGTCGCGTATTACGTCCCGCACATTCCCTTTGTAACGCTCCTTCTGCGCGACTTCTTCTATTTTGTTTTTGCGTACAGCCTGAGCTTTTTTGTCTTTAACCTGCTCCCGCTCTATCCGCTGGACGGGTTCCGCATCCTCGACGCCGCCGACAGGCGGAACGGGCGCGTGACCCGCTTTCTGCGCAGCAACGGGCAGTACATTTTGTTTGCGCTCATCGCCGAGAGCTTTTTATGCAAGCTGCTCGTGCGCTTCGGCATCTCGCAGATGGCATGGTTCGACATTTTGGGGTGGTTCATGCAGTTTGCGACCGAGCTGCTCGGCTGGCCCATCAAAGCGCTTTGGGGACTTATTCCATGGTAGATCAGGATAAAATTCAGTCCATTCGGGACAAATTCGACTCCAACGTCGACTATACGACGGTGCTCGACAACTTTGAGGGGCCGCTTGATTTGTTGTTGTATCTCGTCAACAAGGCGGAGATCGAAATCCAGGACATCTTCGTTTCCCAGGTCACGGAGCAGTTCCTCGACTATATGAAGGGGCTTCCCTATCTGGACGTCGACAAGGTGAGCGACTATCTCGATATCGCCGCCACCCTCATCAAGATCAAGGCGCAGTCGCTCGTTCCAAACGTGGAGGAGGATCCCGAACTCGACGCTGAGATCGAGGACGAAAAAGCCGCGCTCATCCGCGCGCTCGAGGAGCAGTATAAGCTCATCAAAGAGGAGACCAAAAAGCTCAAGGAGCTGGAGACCATCGGTTACTTTTTCAAGGAGCCCGATAAGGACGTGGGCGAAGTGCGCACCGTGTTCACGCTGGAAAATCTGACGATGAACGGGCTTATCAACGCCTTCTCCATGCTGCTTTTGAAGCGGGAGGAGACCATCAAGGCGGAGGAAGTGCGCGAGATCCCGCGCGACTCCTTCACCGTCGAACAGAAGATCGCGTTCGTGCTCGAATGTCTGGAAGAGCAGAAGGAAGTGCTGTTCGAGCAGCTCTTTACCAAAGATTTTACGAAGTCGGAGATCGTGACGACCTTTCAGGCGATCCTCGAACTTCTCAAATATCAGTTCCTGCGCGTGAGGCAGGAGGAGACGTTCGGGGAGATCGTCATTTCGCTCAACCCCGACAGAGACGAGGAGGCAGGTCTTGGAACGATTGACGAATACGATTGAGGCGATCTTGTTCGCCTCCGGGAAGGGCGTTCCCATTGCGGATATTGCCGAGAAGCTCGAAGTCACGGAGGGCGAGGTGAAAAAATCGCTCAAAGAGCTGCGCGAGCGCTACGGCGAGGACGGCGGCATCGTGCTGCTCGAATTCAACAAAAAGGCACAGCTCGGCTCCAACCCCAAATATAAGGAGGGCGTCTCGGCGGTGCTCAATCCCATCCGCGAGAAGGAGCTTACCCGCACCATTTTGGAGACGGTCGCCATCATCGCCTACAAACAGCCCATCACGCGCACGGAGATCGAACTTCTGCGCGGGCTGAACAGCGACTACGCGGTCAATGCGCTCCTTGAACTCAAGCTCATCTATCCGTGCGGCAGAAAAGACGCCGTCGGCCGCCCCGTTCTGTTTGCGACGACGGATGAATTTCTGAAGCGGTTCAAGCTCAATTCGCTCGCCGATCTGCCCGATTATGACGCGCTGATGGCTGCCATCACGCGCTCGGAAGAGCACGACACCTATCTCTACGCCCGCGACGAATTGCACGAGGAGGGCGAAGGGCAGGGGGATGCCGCCCGCCCCGCAGCGCCTTCGGAGGACGACGCGTCCGCCGATGCGGGCGGCTACGAGATCCCCGACTTTCTGCGGGGGCTGGACGACGCGGACATCGTCAAGATCGATTGAATTACATAATTTGAGAAAATTCGCCCATATTACGGATATGGGCGAATTTTTTGTGTATTCGTTCTTTTTCGGGGCGCTTTTGCTGCTCTTTCCCATCCGGGCGGGCGCGGAAGTTTACTTCGACGCGGCGGAAAACAGGGCGTGGTTCTGCATCTCCATTTTCCGCCTGCGGCTGTTCGGGGGATATGCCGAGCTGCGCGGCGAGGGGATCGTCTTTCATCTCACGCAAAAGAAAGCGGTCATCCTTTCCTATTCGCAGCTTTCTGGCGCGCGGAAGAAGTTCGGGGTCACAAAGGGGGTCCAGCTCATGCGGCTGCACCGCGTCATGGAATTTGGCGGCGCACACAATGCCGCCATGATGGCGTTCGCAGCCCTTTTTTCGGCTGCGGGCGGGGCGGTCTACGCCGTTCTCCAGGAGATGCAGCCCGCGCTCTCCTATAAGAGCAGGGCGATCTTCTATCCGCATCCCTGTCTGAAAGGGAGCATGGAGCTTGTCGCGCTCATGAACGGGCTGGTCGTTTTAGCGGCGCTCGCCAAAATGGGAATGGAGGGGGTATATCAATGGATAAGACAAAGAAGATGGACAATTTTCTCGAAAAAACTGCGGAAAAACTGACGGGCATCGTCGACGTGAACACCGTCATCGGAAAACCTTTGCAGACGGCGAGCGGCGCGCAGGTCATCCCGTTCACCAAGGTGACGATGGGGTATCTGACGGGCGGGGGCGAATACGGCGACGTCAAGAAGGTGGAGGAGAACGAGTGCCTGCCCTTTGCGGGCGGCGCGGGAACGGTGGTCAATGTGAAGCCCGCAGGCTTCCTCATCGACGACGGCAAGGAGTGCCGCGTCGTGCGCATCACGGACGACGCGCTGGACGGCGTCATCGAGCGGGCGGGCGACATCATCGCCAGGCTGCTCAAAAAGGGGGAAGATGCGTAAGAGCAGGCTGCCCGTCGTCCTTTTATCGGCGTTCTTTTTCGTTCTGTTGCTTGCGGGCGGCGTGCGGCTCGTCACCTTCGCGCAGCCCGCGGCGCGCGCGGAGTGCGTTCTGGAAGTACATTCGGGGCGCGTTCTGCACGAACGTCATTCCGATACGCCGCTCCCCAACGCGAGCACCACCAAGATCCTCACCGCCATCCTCATCCTCGACGACTGCTGCCTTTCGGACACCGTCACCATCCCCGCACAGGCAGCGGGGACGAAGGGCTCGAGCATCTACTTGAAGGCGGGGGAAACGTACACCGTGGAGGAGCTCTTATACGGGCTCATGCTGCGGTCGGGAAACGACGCCGCCGTGGCGCTCGCCCTGTTCCACAGCGGGAGCATCGGGGCGTTCGCACAGGCGATGAACGAAAAGGCGGCGCTCCTGGGTGCGACGGACAGCCACTTCGTCAATCCGCACGGCTTGCCCGACAAGCGGCACAAGACGACGGCGCGCGATCTGGCGCGCATTGCAGCGTACGCCATGCGCAACGAGGTGTTCCGCACCATCGTCGGCACAAAATACTACGCCCCGCGCGGCTGGGCGAATAAAAACAAGATGCTCTCCTCCTACGAGGGGGCGAACGGCGTCAAGACGGGATTCACGACGGACGCCGGCAGGTGCCTTGTGACGAGCGCCGTGCGGGGAGAGATGGAGCTCGTCTGCGTCGTGCTCGGCTGTCCGCAGATGTACGAGCGGACGGCGGAACTTTTGGACGGCGCGTTTGCATCTTACACAATGACGCCGCTCACCGACAGGAAGCTGCTGCCGCCGGGAACGGGGGTGCGGGAGGAATTTTTCTACCCGCTGCGGCGCGAGGAGCTCGCGCTCATCCGCACGGAGTACGACCTTTTGCAGCCCGTTCCCGAAGAAAAGGGGGCAGTTGCGGGAACTCTCCAAATATTTCTTGAAAATAACTTGATTTTTTCACAGAATTTGTATATCATGGAAGGGAAATAAATCTGGCAGGGCTTTCATGCGTATCAACAAATTTCTTGCGGAACAGGGCGTTGCGTCCCGCCGCGGCAGCGACGAGATCATCGCCGCAGGCAGAGTGACCATCAACGGAAAAGTCGCCCGTGCGGGCGATGACGTCACGGGGGCGGATACCGTCATGCTGGACGGCAAGGAGCTCTCCCATAAGGTAAAATACGAATACTATCTTCTCAACAAACCCAAGGGGTATCTTTGCACCGTGTCGGATGACAAGGGCAGAAAGACGGTGATGGATCTGCTTCCCGCGGGCGCGGGCAGGGTGTTCCCCGTGGGGCGCCTTGACTACGACACCGAGGGGATGCTCATCCTCACCAACGACGGCGACCTTGCCTACCGCCTCACGGCGCCCCAGAGCGAGATCGCAAAGACCTACCTCGTGCGCGTGGAGGGCTCCGTCACCGACGTGCAGCTCAACCGCCTGCGCGCGGGCGTGGAGATCGAGCGCGGCGTCGTGACAAAGAAGTGTCGCATTACCGTGGTGGAGACCAATAAAAAATTCACCAAGCTGCGCGTCGTGCTCACCGAGGGCAAGAACCGCGAGATCCGCAAGATGTTCGAGGTCATCGGCAAGGAAGTGGCGTTTTTGAAGCGGCTGAAGATCGGCGAACTCACGCTGACGGGGCTTGACCGCGGCGCGGTGCGCAAACTCTCGCAGGAAGAGGTGTTCTACCTCAAAAATCTGTAAAAAAAACTCCCCGCGGGGAGTTTTTTCATAATTTCAGAAGGAGCGCAGCAGCCCGATGACCTTGCCGAGGATGGTGACGGTATCCAGCACATAGTCGGAAAGGGCGCTGTTCTCGGGATGGAGGATGAATTTGCCGTCGCGGCGGAAAAAGCGCTTGACGGTGGCGCCTTCCTCGATGCCGTCGTCGAACATGGCGACCACGATGTCGCCGTTCTCGGCAGTTTCCTGCTTTTTGACGACGATCTTATCGCCGTTGAAGATGCCCGCCTCGATCATACTGTCGCCCTTGACGGTGAGCAGGAACAGATCGTCGCCCTGAAATTCCGCCGTGGGGAGGGTGTAATATCCCTCGTAATTTTCGGCGGCGAGGATGGGGGTACCTGCCGTGACGGTACCGATGAGCGGAACGCGCACGGAGTTGGTGTTGGCGACTGCGACGGCGCGCTTCTTTCCCGCCGTCTTCTGCAGCCGTCCCATCTCCTTCAGGCGGTTGATATAGTCGTACGCGGTCGCCGTCGATTTGATGTGCAGCTCCGAGCAGATCTCGCGCACGGTGGGCGGGAACCCGTTTTCGTCGGTATAGTTGGTGATGAACTCGAACACGGTATCCAATTTCGATTTGTTGAGCATAGCGGTCTCCTTACTATGTCCATTATAGCACATTTCTTCGGAAATTGCAAACATTTGTTCTAAAATTTTCGGAAATATTTTCAAAAAATCCTTGCTTTTTTTGCGGAAAAGGGCTATACTTACGGCATGGAACGGAAAATGTGTGTTTTGGACGAGGAAAAAGAGTGCGACGGCTGCATGGAGTGCGAAGTCTGCGACCTCGATCCCAATAAAATTTGCGACAACTGCGGCAAGTGCCTCGACATCAAGGAGTTCGCCGCCATCAAAATCGACAAAGTATATACCGACCCCGCGGAATACGAAAAGGAAAAGGGGTCACGCTGAAACGGCGCACGCGTCTTGGTTGCAGGATGTCGTGCGCTATTTTTTTCGATCTACCCGACAGAGAAGGGCGTTTCGGGAGATGCCCGGTCTTTAAGGGAATGTTTAACGGAATATTTTATCATGAGCGGATCTTCCGCCGGTACTCTGTCGCAGTCTGATGATAATGTTTGCGGAAGGTGCGGCAGAAATATCCCGCGTCCGAAAATCCTGTCTCAAAGGCGATCGCCGCGACCGCCTTGTCTGTACTTTCAAGCAGGTCGGCGGCGCGTTTGAGCCTGTATTGTATGAGATAAGCGACGGGGGAGAGCCGAATGCCCTGCCGAAAAAGCTGCAACGCGCGACTCTCGCTGATATGGACGCATTCCGCAATGTCTTTCAATGCGATCTGCCTCTTATAATTTGCGTGGATGAACTGCATCATCACCTGTAACTGCGCCCTGCGGCCTTTGTCTGCCGCCTGCCCGCACACGGGCTCCGAATGCACGACGATCTGCCGCCATAATCCGAGAAGGGAGGATACCGTCTGCATTTCAGTGTTTTCTTGTTCCTGTAAGCGGAAAATGTCCAGAAGATGCTGCAAAAATTCCTGCTGCCAGCCGACTGAGGGGCAAAAAAGAAGATACGAAAGCGCGCTCTCTGCAATGGGCGCGATATATTTGTGATAGACCCTGCCGCTTGTTGTGCCGAGCAATTCGGGTGCGAAGACGATATTCGGCATGAAAACGCTTTCCCGGGCTTCATAGCGGTGCAGAACGCCGCTGTTTACTAACAGACCGTACCCCTGCGCCAGAGTAAACTGCTCCGTGCCGACAAAACACTCGATATCGCCTTTTTCGGCGTAGACGATCTCCACTTCGGGATGCCAATGCCAGTCGATGCAGTGAAAATCAAACTCCCAGACATCTTCCTTGTAAAAGCGGAACGGAAAATCCGCCTCGCCGTGTTGTATCCGCTCCAGAAAGCATTCGTCTTTTTGAGTTGCGCGGGCAATCTTCATAGTACACCTCTTGCGATATTATACTATAAATCGGCGATATATTGCAATGATATATGAGTACTTTTGTGATATAATGAAATTATCAGCATCGGAGGAGAATGCAATGCAATTCAGATGGATGAATGAAAGCAGGATCTCGGAAAAAAAGAACAGGCTCGAGATGTATGCCCCTGCGCATACCGACTTCTTTTGCAGCAGTGAAAGTGCGGGCGAAGGCATCACGCCGGAGACGCTCTGCAACGCGCCGTATTACTATACCGAACTCAAAGGCGACTTTGTTTTCAGAGTGAAAGCCTCGCACGGCTTTGTTTCCACTTACGACGCGGCGGTCGTGATGATCATGAAAGACATGACCTGTTGGGCAAAATGCTGCTTTGAAAAGACGGATTTTGATACGCACGCAGTCGTAAGCGTCGTCACGAACGGCGAATCGGACGATGCCAACGGCTGCAATATCGAGGGCAACACCGTATGGATGCAGGCGGTGCGCATGGGAAATGCCTTCGCGTTCCATTATTCATTGGACGGCGAACATTTTTACATGACGCGCTATTTCCACCTGCCTGTTGGTGATACCGTAAAGGTCGGGCTCGTCGCACAGTCTCCGCAGGGGGAAGGCGGCATACGGGTATTTGAGGAGCTTTCCATAGAGCATAAGACGGTCAGGAATATCCGTGCGGGGAAATGACGATGACGGAATGGGAAAAGATGCTTGCAGGGTTGCCGCAAAACGACCGCGCGCCCGAATTGGAGGCAAGAAGGCTCACCGCCAAGCGGCTGTTCCGCGCATACAACAAGACGACGGAAGAGGACGCCGAAGTCCGCGAGGGGATCAAGCAAAAGCTCTTTCGCAGCGTCGGGAAGAATGTTTTCATCGAGCCCGACTTCATCTGCGAGATGGGCAACAACATCACCATAGGCGACAATGTGTTCATGAATTTTGGCTGTATCATCTTTGATATGGGTGAAGTTACGATCAGCAGCCACGTCATGTTCGGTCCGCGCGTGGGGATCTATACCACAAGCCACGCCTTCGACCCCGAAGAACGCATCGCAAACGTCGTCGTATCCAAGCCCGTAAAGATCGGTGACCGCGTCTGGGTCGCCGCGGATGTCAAGATCTTGCAGGGCGTGACGGTCGGCAACGACAGCATCATCGGCGCGGGGAGCGTGGTGACGCACGATATTCCCGCAGGTGTCATTGCGGCGGGAAACCCGTGCAGGGTGATCCGCAAAATTACCGAACAGGATCGGTGGGTCAAGAAATAGACGAAAAAAATCCAAAGAAGGGTACGCGCGTCCTTCTTTGGATTTTTTGTTCGTTTGCGTGTTACACTTCGGGGGAGAGAAAGCGGCGGAACTTGGCGGCGTGTTCTGCGGGGATGACGGCAGATACGGCGGCGCCTTGCTGCGTGTATTCGACGGCGCGTTCGGTGATGAGCGGGCGGAGCGCCGCGTATTCGGCAGAGAGCGGGTAGGGGATGAACAGCTCCGCAAAGATGAAACGCTCTTTGAGCGCCGTAAAGATGCTCCTTTTTAACTCTGGCAGCCCGCAGTCCGTCTTTGCCGAGATGCAGACGGCGTCCTTCGGGAAACGCGCGTCGGCGGGGGCGCGGTCGCACTTGTTCATGACGATGAGGGTGGGCGCGGAAAAGTCCATCCCGCGCAGCGTTTCGAGCGTGGTGGAGAGCTGCATTTCGTAGTCGCCGCTTGCATCGCAGACGATGAGCGCGAGATCGCAGTTGAGGGCGCTTTCCAGCGTGGATTTGAACGCCTCGATGAGATGATGGGGCAGATCGCGCAAAAATCCCACCGTATCGGTGAGGAGGAAGTCCATTCCCTCGATCTCCACGCGGCGGGAGGTGGGGTCGAGCGTCGCAAAGAGCGCGTCCTTTACAAAGACGTCCGCGCCCGTGAGTGCGTTCAGCAGCGTGGATTTTCCCGTATTCGTATAGCCGACGAGCGCCACCGTGCGCACGCCGTCTTTTTTTCTGCGCTTTGCCTGCATCCCGCGGCGCTGCTCCGTCTTTTCCAGCTTTTCTTCAAGCGAGCGGATGCGGGCGCGGATATGACGGCGATCCGTCTCGAGCTGCGTTTCCCCCGGTCCGCGCGTTCCGATGCCACCCCCGAGACGGGAGAGCGCCTCGCCCTTGCCTTTCAGGCGGGGATAGAGATAGCGCAGCTGGGCGAGTTCCACCTGCAATTTGCCCTCGCTGCTCTCGGCGCGCAGGGCGAAGATGTCGAGGATGAGCGTCGTGCGGTCGATGACCTTTTTCCCGCCCAACGCCTCGGAGAGGTTGACGGTTTGGGAGGGGGAGAGTTCTCCGTTGAAGAGCACCGTGACGTCAAGTCCCTCTAAAATGTCGCGCAGTTCCGCGATCTTCCCTTCGCCGAGATAGGTCGCGGGGTTGACTTCTCGGATCTTCGCCGACATTGTTCCCGCATAGGACGCCCCCGCGCTCTCGATGAGCGCGACCGCCTCCGCCTGCAACGCCTGTGCGCTGTCGTCGTGCACGGGCTGGACGATAAAGACGTTCTCGCTCATTCGTCATCCTCCGTGGGATGGAGTTTTACGGCAGACGCCACGGAGCGGCGGTGATCTTCGGTGATGGCGGCGTAGTGCTTGCGCGTCGTGTTGACGTCGCGGTGCCCGAGCACATCGGCGACGATATAGATGTCGCCCGTCTCGCGGTAGAGCGCCGTGCCGTAGGTGGAACGCAGCTTGTGCGGCGTGATCTTTTTGAGAGGGGAGACGATCTTCGCGTACTTTTTGACGAGATTTTCCACCGCACGCACGGAAATACGGCGGTATTGCAGCGAGAGAAAGAGGGCGTGTTCCTCGGGCGGGATGCGCGGGTCGTTCTCCTTCTGCGCGAGGTAGGCGGCAAGCGCGTCGCCGACTTCCTCCGAAAAATAGAGGATGGCTTTGTTCCCGCCCTTGCGCGTGACGACGAAGGAATTGTTGGTAAAATCGATGCTCTCGTTGTTCAGCCCGACCAGTTCGGAGATACGGATGCCCGTTCCCAGAAAGAGGGTGAGAATGGCGCTGTCGCGGATCTTGGTCTTTTCATGATAGCCGCTCGCGTGTGCCGAGAGCCCGTCGCCATATTCCGCCGTATCGAGAAGGGAGGAGACTTCGCCGCCTTCGAGGCGAATGATCTCCTTTTCGTGCAGTTTGGGAGAGGGGACTTTGGTCGTCTGATTGCTCTCGATGAGCCCCTTATTGAAGAAATATTTGAACATGGAGCGCACGGAGGAGAGCTTGCGCGCCTTGGCGCGCTCATCGCAGGAGAGACGCTTTCCGCCGAACGTGTAGTTGGTGAGATAGCTCAAAAAGATCTCGATGTCGGTATCGGTGACCTGTTCCAGATCTTCAAGGGTGAGTGCGCGGACTTCCTTGCCGCGGCAGCGCTTTCTGACGAGAAAATCAAAGAAAATGCGCAGGTCATAGACGTAATTGAGGCGGGTGAGCGTGCTGGTGCGCGTCTCGATGCCGCGCAGAAAATCCTCGCAGAAAGGGGGAAGTTCTTCGAGCAGCGCCTCGATCTTGTCGAGGTTCTTCAGATTTCGTTCCTGATAGTAATCGGAATTGTTTTTTGCGATCCTTGCCATGGGAATATCATAACACACTGCACGGAAAAAGTCAAATTTTACGCATAGTTAAAAGGGGAATTCCGAAAAAATCCGCCGCAAGCTGTATGAATGTCTCCGTAATGATGCCGTCAAGACGTTTCGGGGTGGTCGTTCTAGGCACGAGGGGAACTTTGAGTATACTCATGGGAATAATTATCCCTTCGATTGACATTTGGTTATTGTTGTGATAAGATTATTTCAGGAGGATTGCTATGTATTTTGTTGTTGTCATTTCGCTTGTTGTTTCTGTCTTGTCCTTTTTTTGTACGGTTTTGACATGTTGTGCGACGAGGCGAATTATGAAAAAACTAAAAGCTGATCGCAAGCACGATGATAGGCAGGGGAACGTTGTTCCGCTTGCGCTTCCTGAGGAAGATCATGTTGACCTTCCGGCTAATTGTTCGCTTTATCCCGATGATGGTGAAGGGGACGATTCCGAAAAATAAAAAAAACTTTCTGAAAAACCCTTGACAAAGGGTTTTTTTTGTGCTATATTATTGCACAATAACTATGCGCAAAACACAGGTTTTACGAATAGTAAGGGCAAAAAAGAGGGTTTTGCAGGACAGTTTTTTAATTTGTGTTCTGTAACGTGCCGCGCTGTATCGTTACGTTTTTTTGATTCCGGAACGTTAGACGGATTCTTTTCGACTCCCGACAACGTTCTGCACAACGTTCCGCATTTTCAAATGATTTGCGTTCGTAGTTCTGCGGTAAAATCCCATGCACGGCACATCGTTTCATACGGTGCGTTCCAATGTTCCTGCGCGTCGGTACGGCACAACTCATCGTTTTTCCCGCAATTTTAAGCGTTTTTCAGCAAAAAAGCGGCCTTTGCGCCGCCTTTTTGCTTGGTTTTTTTCTTAAAATGCATCTTAAATCGCGAATAGTATGTCTGACATACTATTGTACTTTTGTAAAGATCCCGTAGGTGTTCGGCTTGATCTCGAGCTGACCCGAGAAGTTCTTTTCGGTCAGGTGCTCGAAGAACGTGCCCTCCACGCGCAGCGAATATTCCGCGCTCGAGTTGTTCACCCAGATATAAACGTTCTCCTTCTCCGAGCGGCGCATATAGACGATGCAGTTGCTGTCGGCAAACACCTCGTCGTACTCTCCCTCGCGGAACGCGTCGTAGCGTTCGCGCAGAGCACCGAGCTTTTGGTAGAACGCGAGCAGTTCCTCGTCCGTGTTCACCCAATCAAAGCAGCCGCGGCAGAACGGGTCGCGGTAACCCTCCATCGCGTTCTCGTCGCCGTAGTAGATGCACGGAACGCCCGGCAGCGTGAATTGCAGCACGGCTGCCATCATAACGCGCTTTTTTGCAGCCGCCCGTTCGCGGGGCTTCAACTTGGTGACCGCCATCTCTTCCTTGTCGGCGCATTCCTTGCCGCCGAACACCGTCAAAATGCGCGGCGTGTCGTGTGTGCCGAGGATGTTCATGAGGCAATCCAGCGTCTCTTTCGGGTAATTGTCCATGAGCATATAGATGGTCTCGCGGAGCTGCGACGTGTTTCCCGACTGCACATAGCTGATGATGGCGTCCTTCAAGGGATAGTTCATCACGCTGTCCAGCTCATTGCCCTGAAGATATTTCCTTCGTTCGCTGTAAGCGATTTTGTTGGAGGCGTCCTCCCAGACCTCGCCGATGATGACGGCGTCCGATGCGGCGTCCTTCACCGTCTTGCGCAGTTTTTCCAGGAAGAAGTCGGGAAGTTCGTCGGCGACGTCGAGGCGGTAGCCGCCGATGCCGTGGCGAAGCCAGTGTTTGAGCACGCCCTCTTTGCCGAATACGAATTCCTGGTATCCGGGCGCCGTTTCGTTGACGGCAGGCAGCGTGTCGATGCCCCACCAGCTCAAATAGAAATCGGGGTACTCCTGAAAGCTGTACCAGTCATAATAGGGTGACTGCTGCGACTGATAGGCGCCCACGCTGTCGTAGTGGCCGTATTTGTTGAAGTAGCGGCTGTCCGCGCCCGTGTGATTGAGCACGGCGTCGAGGATGATGCGGATGCCCATTTCCTTCGCCGTCTGAACGAGCCCGGAGAAGTCCTGCTCCGTTCCGAGGAGCGGATCGATCTTCAGATAGTCGCCCGTGTCGTAGCGGTGGTTGGAGAAGGCCTCAAACACGGGATTGAGATAGATCACCGTGACGCCGAGCGATTTGAGATAGCCGAGCTTTTCCTTGATGCCCGCAAGGTTTCCGCCGAAGAAATCGTTGTTGAGGATCTTGCCGTATTCGTTGGGACGGAAGGACGGCGTGCCGCCCCAATCGTCGCGCAGGATCTTCCCGTTCCCGATGGGCAGTTCGCCCTTTTTGCAGAAGCGGTCGGGAAAGATCTGATACATGACGCCGCCCTTCATCCAGTCGGGCGTTGAATAATGCTCCTCGTAGACGGTGAGCTGCCAGCTCACGAGATTTGCTTGCGGCATGAACGTGCCGTCGCGCAGCATCCCGCAGCCGAAAAATGCGTCCCCGATGCGGAAATAGTAGAAATAGAGCCCCGTCTGATGAAAGCGCAGCGTAACGGCAAAGCCGTTTTCCGTGCGGTCCATCGAGAGCGGCGTGCGCTCTTTGCCGTCCTCCCAAAAGACAAAGCGTGCATCGAGGTCGTGCGGCATTTCACCGCCCTCCGCCCAATAGATGCGGAAGGTGACGAGCGCACCGCGCGGGAAAGCGCCCGTGCGGCTCTTGCAGTTTTTGTCCAAGGGATTATAGTAGAATTGCATACGATCCAGCCAATATTATTTATTCAACTGCTTTAAGTTCCAGATGTTGTTCGCATAGTCGCGGATGCTCCTGTCGGCGGAGAAATATCCGGACGCCGCGATGTTCATGAGCGATTTTTTGTTCCACGCCATCGGGTCGGTGCGGTAGAGCTCGCTCACCTTCTTCTGCGTCTTGGTGTAAGATTCGAAGTCGGCGAGGCACATATACGGGTCGGCGACGGGCGCGTTGCGGATGAGATAGTTGGCGATCTCCGCAAAGGACGTGCCGTTGAAGCCGACGATGAGCGACTCGACGATCTTGCGCAGAACGGGATCCTGATTGTAGTAGGCGCTCGAATTGTAGCCGTTCGACCAGATGTCGTTGACTTCCTCCGCATTGAGCCCGAAGATGAAGATGTTCTCCTCGCCCACGCGCTCCGCCATCTCGACGTTGGCGCCGTCCAGCGTGCCGATGGTCAGCGCGCCGTTGATCATGAACTTCATGTTGCCCGTTCCCGACGCCTCCTTCCCCGCGAGGGAGATCTGCTCGGAGATCTCGCTGGCAGGCATGAGCGCCTCGGACATCGTCACGTTGTAGTTTTCCATGTAGACGACGTTGAGCTTTTCGCGGATGCGGGGATCGCTCTTTTTGATGTCCTCGGAGAGGAAACAGATGAGCTTGATGATGAGCTTTGCCATCTCGTACCCTGCTGCCGCCTTGGCGCCGAAGATGAATGTCTTGGGCTGGACGTCGAGGTCGGGGTTCTCGCGCAGGGCATTGTAGAGCGAGATGATGTTCATCGCGTTGAGGAGCTGACGCTTATACTCGTGCATCCGCTTGACCTGCACGTCAAAGAGCGTGTCGGGGTCGATGACGACGCCCTGCTGTTTCTTGGCAAGCGCGGCGAATTGCTGCTTTTTGATGCGCTTGATCTCGCCGAGGCGCTTTAAAACGCTCGCATCGTCGGCAAATTTGCGCAGCCCCTCCAGCTTTTCCGCATCCTTGTCGTAGCCGTCGCCGATGCAGTCGGTGATGAGCGCGCAGAGCTCGGGATTGGACTGGTTGAGCCACCGCCTGTGCGCGATGCCGTTCGTCACGTTGGTGAACTTCTTGGGCGAATATTCGTAGAAGTCGCGGAAGATGCTGTCCTTTATGATGTTGCTGTGCAGTTCGGACACGCCGTTGACGCTGTGCGAACCCATCACGCAGAGGTTTGCCATGCGCACCGTCTTGTTGGCGAGGATCGCCATGCGGGAGATCCTGTTCCAATCGCCCGGGAAGTGCGTCCAGAGATCCTCGCAGAAGCGGCGGTTGATCTCCTGCAGAATGCCGTAGATGCGCGGCACTTTGCGCGCGATGAGCTCCTCCGGCCACGTTTCGAGCGCCTCCGCAAGCACGGTGTGGTTGGTATAGGCGCAGGTCGAGGTCGTGATGTTCCACGCGACGTCCCAGCTGAAATAATTTTCATCGACGAGGATGCGCATGAGCTCGGGGATGGCGAGCGCGGGATGGGTGTCGTTGATGTGGATGGCAGCCATCTGCGGCAGCAGGGAGAGCGAACCGTAGCGGCGCTTGTGGTCGGAAATGATACATTGCAGCGAGGCGGACACGAGGAAATACTGCTGTTCGAGGCGCAAAGACTTCCCTTCGTAATGGTTGTCGGAGGGATAGAGCACCTTGGAGATGAGCTGCGCCTCCGCCTCCTCGCGCATGACTTCCGCATAGTTCCCCTGCGAGAAGAGCTGCATATCGAACTTCTGCACGGCGCGCGCCCGCCACAGACGGAGCGTGCTGACGGCGTCGGAATCCTTGCCCGACACCATCATATCGTATGCGACCGCCTCCACTTCGCGCGCGTTGCGGTAGATGGTCTCCATGCCGTGATCTGTCCACTTCTCCTCCAGCGTCCCCTCAAAACGGACGATAAAGCGCTTGTCGGCGCGCTGGATGAGCCACGATTCCCCGCCGGGGAGCCAGACGTCGGGCAGTTCGATCTGCCAGCCGTCCACGATCTTTTGTTTGAACAAACCGTACTGATAGCAGATGGAAAATCCCATTGCGGGATAGTTCTGCGAGGCAAGACCGTCCAGGAAGCAGGCTGCGAGCCGTCCGAGTCCCCCGTTCCCGAGCCCCGCGTCCGGCTCCTCCTCATAGAGCTCCTCGAGCGTGAGCTTGAAGCCCTTGAGCGCATCCTCGAGCGCGTCGTGGATGCCGAGGTTGTAGACGCTGTTCTTCAAAGAACGTCCGAGCAGAAATTCCATGCACAGATAATAGACGCGCTTTGCCTTGGCGCTCTTGGTGCGGACGTGGAACTTCTGATGCTTTTCCGCCATGATGTCTCTCACGCTCATGACGACGGCGCGGTAGATCTGTTCGCGGGTGGCTTCCTGGGGCGTCACGCCGAAATAGCGTGACAATTTCCCCGTGATGAGGCGTTGTGCCTCCTGTTCGGTCAATTTGCTCATGAAATGAAGTACTCCTGAAAATTATTGCAAACGTAAACTCCCCCATCCTGTCTTGGAATGAGAGCATAAAGAAGGAGGGGCGTGGCGCCGTCCGGAAAAAAGCATCCGCCCCTCTTCCCTTACAGTATTGGTACAGTATGGATGGGTCAGTTGAGCATTCCGAGATACAAGCCGATATAGTACTTCGCCGAGGTCGCCCACGAGAAGTCGGTCTCCATCGCCTTCTTCTGAAGCGCCTTCCATGCGTCCTTGTTGTGATAGACGCCGATCGCCTCATTGATGACGTAGAGCATATCGTATGCGTTGTAGTCGTGGAAGGTGAACCCGTTGCCGCCCGCGCCGTAGGGCTGGATGCTGTCGCGCAGACCGCCCGTCTCGCGCACGATGGCGACGGTGCCGTAGCGGGACGCGATCATCTGCGAGAGCCCGCAAGGCTCGCTCTTGGAGGGCATGAGGAACAGATCCGCGCCCGAATAGATCTTGCGCGAGAGGTCGGAGTTGAAGGAGATGATGGACACCACCTTGCCTTGATACCTGCGCGCGAGGTCGCTGAAATAGTTCTCGTAGGCGGAATCGCCCGTGCCGAGCAGCACGAACTGCACATCCTGGCGGAGCACCTGTTCGATGACTTCGCGCACCAGATCGAGCCCCTTGTGCGAGACAAGGCGGGTGATCATGGCGATGATGGGCGTATCGGGCTTGACGGGAAGATTGAGCATCCGCTGCAGCTCTTCCTTGCAGATCGCCTTGTTGGAGACGTCCGCCGCGTCATAGTTCGCAAACAGCGATTTGTCCGTCTTGGGGTTGTAGTAGTCGATGTCGATGCCGTTGAGGATGCCGCACAGTTTGAATTCGTTCCTGCGGATGATGGCGTCCAGCCCATGCGCATAGTACGGGTCTTTGATCTCCCCCGCGTACGTCGGGCTCACCGTCGAGAAACGCTCGCTGCATTCGATCGCCCCCTTCATGAGGTTGATGCAGCGGTCGTACTCCACCAGATAGCGGTAGCGGTTGGAGATGCCGAACAGGTCCTCGAGGATGTCGAGCGAATACTTGCCCTGATACTCGATATTGTGGATGGTGAATACCGAGCGGATGAACTGATACTCGGGGCGGAAGCAGTAGATGGTTTTGAGATAGAGCGCCGCCAGAGCCGCCTGCCAGTCGTGGCAGTGCAGGATATCGGGATAGAAGTTGAGGAAGGACAAGATCTCCATGACGCTGCGGCAGAAGAAGGCGAACCGTTCGCCGTCGTCGTAGTAGCCGTAGCACCCGGGGCGCTTGAAGTAATATTCGTTGTCGACGAAATAGAACTTCACGTTGTCCTTTTCGTATTCAAAGATACCGCAGTATTGGTTGCGCCACGAGAGCGGAACGAAGATATTTCCGATGAAGCGGAAATCCTTGCGGTACTCCTTTTTGATGTCCTGATAGAGCGGGATGATGACGCGGACGTCGAAACTGTCGTCCTTTGCGACTGCCTTGGAGAGCGAGCCGATGACTTCGGCAAGCCCGCCCGTCGCAATGAAGGGCGCCGCCTCCGACGCGACGAACATGATCTTCTTCTTGGGTACGACCTGCACTTCGGGCTGCGGCGCGGGTGCCGCCTCCTCGGCGGGTGCCGCGTTCACGACCTCGACGGGCGGAACGCTGATGACTGCCGCTTCCTTCTTCTCCACGGGCGCGGCGGGTTTTTTAGCCGTGGTCTTTTTTGCGGTGCTCTTTGTAGCTGCCATTTGATCTCCTCCTATCCTTCCCCTTTCGGCGGCTTCTTAAACACAGCGCGCCTTACAGCATCCTGCCCTTTGCGATAAAGTACGGAAGTTCCGCACAGCCCGCAAGGTGACGCCTGTCGCGCACGACGACGTTCTTATCGGTGATGACGCAGTCGAGCTGCGCGCCGGAGCCGATGACGGTGTCCTGCATGACGATGGAGTTTTTGACGACGCTCCCCTTTCCGACCTTGACGCCGCGGAAGAGGATGCAGTTCTCCACCGTGCCCTCGATGACGCAGCCGTCGGAGATGAGCGAATTGCTCACCTTGGCGCCGTCCATATACTTGCTGGGCGCGGAATCGCGCACCTTCGTGTAGATGTCGCGCGCGCCGAACAGAGCGTCGCGGACGTCCTTTTGCAGCAGCTCCATGCTGTGCTGATAGTACTTCTGCAGGGAATCGATGCCCGCATAGTACCCTTCATAGCGGAAACCGTAGATTTTGAGCGTATCGACGTTCTTGCTCAAAATGTCCTTTCCGAAGCTCGAAAGCCCGCGCGTCATCGCATCCTGGATGATGTTGATGAGGAATTCGCGCTTGATGACCATGATGTTGATGTAGACGTTGCTCTTTGCCTTCGCCTTGAGCTTGGGGTTGATCTTGAGCCCCGTGATGCGTCCCTCTTCATCGGGCGTGAGCGTCATGAAGTAGCCAGAATCGACGGGTCCCTCCTCCTCATGATACACCATCGTGATGTCGGCGTTCTTCTCCTCATGATAGGCGAGGATGGCGGCGTAATCGATGCGCGCGATGCCGTCGCAGTCGGAGATGACGACGTAGTCCTCATTGCGGTGCGTCAGAAAGCCCGTGATGCCCTTGAGCGCCTCGAGGCGGTTGGTGTAGGGAGCGTCCGTTTCATCGGAATAGGGCGGGAGCAGGATGATGCCGCCGTCCTTTCTCGCAAGATCCCAGTCCTTGCCGCTGCCGAGATGGTCGAGCAGCGACTGGTAGTTGTACTTGGTGACCACCCCCACCGTCGTGATCCCCGCGTTCACCATGTTGGAGAGCGAGAAGTCGATGAGGCGGTATCTGCCGCCGTAAGGGATGGACGCCATCGTCCTGTGACGGGAGAGCTCCGGGATATTTTCATCGTGTACGTTGGAAAAAATGACGCCAACTGCGGAATTTGCCATTGTCTTACTCCCCCTTATAATCTTTGTCCAGGATCTGACCCGCGGCGACCTTCGCGCCCGCGCCGATCGTGATGTTCCTGCCGAGCACGGCGATGCCCGCGTTCTTTTCCTTGTCCTCGCCGACGACGGCGCCCTCCTCGATGACGGTGTTCTCGTCCACGATGGAGTAGATGACCTTGGCGCCCTTCTTGACGACGGTGCCCGCCATCAGAACGCTGTCGATGACCTCTGCGCCCTCTTCGACGACGACGTTGCTCGAGAGCACGGAGTTGATGACCGTGCCTTCCACTTCGCAGCCGAGCGAGATGAGCGAATTGCCCGTGACCGCCTTCTCGCCGATGTATTCGGGCGGCGCGAGCGGGTTGCGGGAATGGATCTTCCAGTCGGGATCGTTGACGTCGAAATTGGGCTCTTCGCCGAGGAGGTCCATGTTCGCCTCCCAGAGCGAGGAGATGGTGCCGACGTCCTTCCAATACCCCTCAAAGCGGTAGGAGAACATCTTCTCCCCTGCGTTGAGCATGGCGGGCAGCACGTCTTTGCCGAAGTCCTTGCTGGATGCGGGGTTTTCGTCGTCCTCCGTGAGGTACTTGAAGAGCTTGCTCGCCGTGAAGATATAGATGCCCATGGAGGCAAGATTGCTCTTGGGCTGCTTGGGCTTTTCCTCGAACTGGTAGATGGAGCCGTCCTCGTTGGTGTTGAGGATGCCGAAGCGAGACGCCTCCTTCATGGGCACTTCGATGGCGGCGATGGTGCAGTCCGCGCCCGTCGCCTTGTGCGCCTTGAGCATGGCGGCATAGTCCATCTTATAAATGTGGTCGCCCGAGAGGATGAGCACATAGTCGGGATTGTACTTCTTCATGAACGCCATGTTCTGATAGATGGCGTTCGCCGTGCCTTCGAACCACGAGGACTTCTTCTTCGCCTGATAGGGCGAAAGGATATGTACCCCGCCGAAGGAACGGTCGAGATCCCAGGGCTGACCGTTGCCGATGTACTCGTTGAGTACGAGCGGCTCGTACTGGGTGAGCACGCCCACCGTGTCGATGCCGGAGTTGATGCAGTTGGAGAGCGGGAAGTCGATGATACGGTACTTTCCGCCGAACGAAACTGCGGGTTTTGCAATGTTGTTCGTCAGCGCGTACAGACGGCTGCCCTGTCCGCCCGCGAGCAACATTGCGACACATTCTTTCTTTCTTTGCATAAAGAACCCCCTATATTTCTCTACAATTAAGATTGCCTATGTTATTCCGGCTTCTTTGCCGCTGCCTTGGGAGCGGCTTTTTTTGCCGTCTTTGCCTTTGCGGTCTTTGCGGGATCGTCCGGCTCGCGGACGAGATAGAGGCAGGTGAGCTTGGGCATATCGACGGAGATGGAGTACTGCTTGCCGTGGCCGGGCTTTTTGGTCGCCGTGAACACGCGCTTTGTAAGTTTTCCGTCGCCGCCGTACTTTTTGTCGTCCGTGTTGAAGACGACCTTATATTTTCCGCGCTGCGGGACGCCCAGACGGTAGCCCGGCATCTCCACGCCCGAGAAGCAGGAGATGACGATGACCTCGTTTCCTGCCCTGTCGCGGCGTTTGAAGGCGACGATGTTCTTGTCGGCGTCGTCGGGCGCGAGCCATTCAAACCCGTCCCACGAATCCTCGATCTCATAGAGGGCGGGCGTAGACGTGTAGAAATGGTTGAGCTCGTTCACATACAGGGAGAGCTTTCCGTGCAGCTCGTAGGTGTCGCGCAGGAAGAATTCCAGCCCCTCGTGATAGTCCCACTCCTTGAACTGCCCGAACTCATACCCCATGAAGTTAAGTTTCTTGCCGGGGTGCGCCATCATGTAGCCCAAAAACGAGCGGACGCCCGCGAATTTTTCCTCGTACGTCCCGGGCATCTTGTTGATGAGCGAGCACTTGCCGTACACCACTTCGTCGTGCGAGATGGGCAGGACGTAGTTCTCCGAGAAGGCATACATCATGGAGAAGGTGAGTTTGCTGTGGTTGTAGCTGCGGAAATAGGGATTGAGGCAGATATACGAGAGCATATCGTTCATCCAGCCCATGTTCCACTTGAAGTTGAAACCGAGCCCCCCCACCGAACCGGGTTTGGTGACGAGCCCCCACGCCGTCGACTCCTCCGCGATCATCAGCGCGTAGGGATAGCGCAGGAACACCGCCTCGTTGAGCTTTCTCAAAAAGGCGATCGCCTCGAGGTTCTTGTTTTCGCCGTAGATATTGGGCACCCATTCGCCGGGGCGCTTGTCGTAGTCGAGGTAGAGCATGGAAGCGACGGCGTCCACGCGCAGTCCGTCGATGTGATATTTGTCGAAGAAGAAGCACGCGTCGGAGATGAGGAAGGAGAGCACCTCGTTCCTGCCGTAATCAAAGCGGCGGGTGCCCCAGCTCTTGTGCTCCATCCTGTCCCACTGACTGCTCTCATAGAGCGGCTGGCCGTCAAACTCGTACAGCCCCTGCGCGTCCTTGGGGAAGTGCGCGGGGACCCAGTCGAGGATGACGCCGATGCCCGCCTTGTGGAATTCGTCAACAAGGCGCATGAAGTCCTTGGGCGTGCCCATGCGGGAAGTGACGGCGTAGTACCCCGTCACCTGATACCCCCACGAACCCTCGAACGGGAATTCGGTCACGGGCATGAATTCGACGTGGGTATAGCCCATCTCCTTGACGTAAGGGACGAGCTCGCGCGCGAGGTCGAGATAGGAATAGTAATTCCCGTCCGCATGGCGCTTCCACGAGAGCAGGTTGACCTCATAGATGTTCATGGGCGAGGCAAAGATGTTGCGCTTGCCGATGCTCTGAAGGTATTCCTTGTCCTGCCATTCGTACCCGTCAAGGTCGTAGAGCTTGGACGCGGTCGCGGGCGGCGTTTCGGTGTGGAAGCCGACGGGATCGGCTTTTAAGAGCTGTCTGCCGTCCGCGGCGGTGACGCAGTACTTGTAGGTATCGTACTGTTTGAGCCCGGGGATGAAGAGCTCGAAGCTCTCTCCGTCCACCATGCGCTCCATGACGTTGCGGTTTGCGTCCCACTCGTTGAAGTCCCCGACGACGGAGACGCTCCTTGCGTGCGGCGCCCAGACGCGGAAGACATAGCCCTCCTGCCCGTCCTGCACCTCCTTGTGCGCACCGAACAGTTCATAGATGCGGTCGTTCTTGCCGTGGTGGTAGAGGTAGAGCGGGAAATCTGTCATCTTTTCCGCCGTTCCGCTTGCCCGGTTTTCCTTGTTTGCCATCATTTCTCCTTCTTCAGAAACGTAAAACGTTTCCCCCTGCATTTTGGGCAGAACGGAAGATATCCGTCCTGCACCTATCCTATTATACTATATTTTGCGCGCGGTTTCAATACCCCTTTTGCATTTTTTCTATGATTTTTGAAAAAAATTTTTGCTTTTTTACAGTCATTCCCAAAAAAATCCCCCCGGACGGACGCCGGAGGGAGAAAAAAGGTTATTTTGTTTCGCTGTACTTGTCCTCTTTGTTCCACGAATACAGCTCGCGCAGCTCCTCGCCCACCTTTTCGAGCGCGTGTGCCGCCTCGCGTTCGCGGCACGCGTTGAAGTGCGCCCTGCCGCCGCTCTTATTTTCGGAGATCCACCTGGAGGCGAACGTGCCGTCCTGGATCTCGGTGAGCACCTTCTTCATCTCCTTCTTGGTCTCGTCGGTGATGAGGCGCTTGCCCGTCTCGTAGTCGCCGAATTCCGCCGTGTCGGAGATGGAGTAGCGCATCTTCTTGAAGCCGCCCGCATAGATGAGGTCGACGATGAGCTTCATCTCGTGGATGCACTCAAAATAGGCGTTGCGGGGGTCGTAGCCCGCCTCGACGAGCGTTTCAAATCCCGCCTTCATGAGGGCGGTGACGCCGCCGCACAGCACTGCCTGTTCGCCGAAGAGGTCGGTCTCCGTCTCGCACTTGAAGGTGGTCTCGAGCACGCCCGCGCGCGCGCCGCCGATGCCGAGCGCGTATGCGAGCGCGACATCCATCGTGTCCCCCGAGGGATCCTGATAGACGGCGACGAGGTCGGGAACGCCGTGCCCTTCCACATACTCGCTGCGCACCGTGTGGCCGGGACCCTTGGGCGCGATCATAAAGACGTTGACGTCTGCGGGAGGAACGATCTGCTTGAAATGGATGTTGAACCCGTGCGCGAAGGCAAGATACTTGCCCGCCGTCAGAACGGGCGCGATGCTCTCCTTATAGATGTCCGCCATCTTCTCGTCGGGCGTGAGCATCATGATGACGTCCGCCTTCTCGGCTGCCTCGCGGACGGGATACACCGCAAACCCTGCCTGTTCGGCGATGGGCCACGTTCTGCCGCCCTTGTTGAGGCCGATGACGACCTTCACGCCGCTGTCTTTCAGATTGAGCGCGTGCGCGTGCCCCTGGCTGCCGAAGCCGATGACCGCCACCGTCTTGTTTTTGAGGCGCTTCAAATCGCAATCTGCCTCGTGAAAGATGCGCGCTTCCTGCGTTTCGGGATCGTAGATCTTATGTGCCATGATAAGTCCTCCGCATTGCTTTTACAAAATATTAATACTATTATAGCGCGCAAGGCGGCGTTCCGTCAAGCATTCGGCGGAACTTTATTATGCAAATTCCCCGATTGCCGCTTTCGGTTTCTTTGATTGCTGCACGGTTGCGTTTTTCGGGAGAATGTGCTAAAATAACGGTATGGACACAAGACCTTGCTTTACGGTGCTGCACGGCATCCTTCAGGACGCACTCATCGACGCCTTTTTCGCGGGCGATCGGGTGCAGTTTTTGCGCCTTCTATACGAACGCGGCGAGGAAAATTGCTTTGCCGCCTGCCTTGCCCGCGCCGTCCTTTCGGACGAGAACGCCTTTTCGCGCGCCTGCGCCGCGGGCAAAGCCCCCTCGGAGTTTGTCCGCAGGGCGTATCTACAAGACCTTGCCGTCATTGCGCGCGCCATGCAGGCGCCCGCCGAGGGTTTTTCCTTCGGGGAAACGCCCGAAATTTTGCGCGGCTGGGACGAAGGCGCCGCCGACCGCCTTGCGCGGTACTACCTTGAAAACGGCTGCGGGATGTGGCTTTCGCACACCGCCTTCCGCTTTGACGGGGAGCTGCGCCCCATCCTCACCCCCTCCCGCGTGACGCTCTCCGACCTCAAGGGCTATGAGAGCGAAAAGGCGGAGGTGCGCGACAATTTTGAAAACTTCGTGTCGGGGCTGCCCTACTCGGATATGCTCCTCTACGGCGACCGCGGCACGGGCAAGTCCTCCACCGTCCACGCGATGGTCAACGCCTTTGCGGAAAAAAAGTTGCGCCTTGTGGAGATCGACAAGGAGAACATCCTCGCCCTTCCCCGCCTGCGCGCCATGCTCTCCGCCGAGCCCATGAAATTCGTCGTCTTTATCGACGATTTCTCGCTGCGCGAGGAGGACGACCGCGTCTCCACCCTGAAGGCGGCGCTCCAGGGCAGCATGGAGGGACACGCGGGCAACGTGATGATCGTTGCCACCTCCAACCGCCGCCATATCGTGGAGGAGAACTTCTCCTCCCGCATGAACAGCGTGCACGCGGGCGACAGCGAGGAGGAGCTCCTGTCCCTCTCCGACCGCTTCGGCATCACCGTGCTCTTCTCGACGACGGGCAAGCAGGAATATCTTGCCATCGTGCGCGCGCTCGCCGCCGACGCAGGATTAAAGACGGACGGCGAGGAGCTCTCCCTTCTTGCCGAGCGCTGGGCGCTCGTGCGGGGCGGCCGCTCCCCCCGCCGCGCAAGGCAATTTGTGGACTATCTCTATGCCTGCGAACGGAAGGGAAAAAAGGCGGAGGTCTGACCTCCGCGCAATTATTCATCCAAAATGGAACGGACGATCTCATCGATGTCTCCCGCGCCGAGCACGAGAACGAGGTCGTCCTTTTGTATTTGCGAAAGGAGCAGCTTTTTGAGCCCCGCGGGCGACTGCGCATAGAGCGCCTCGGGAAGGCGCGCCGCCAGCGCCACCGCGCTCCCCTCTATGAAGAACTGTTCGCGCGCGGCATAGGTGCGGTAGATGACGGGCGACTCCGCGCGGCGCAGAACGCGTACGAACTCCGCCATGAGATCGCGCGTGCGGGTATAGGTGTGCGGCTGAAAGACGACGCGCACCGTACCCTTACACAGCCCCTGCGCCGTGTCGAGCGCGGCGGAGATCTCGGCAGGGTGATGGGCGTAGTCGAGAAAAACAGGCGCGCCGCCCAGCCTCCCCGCCTCTTCAAAGCGGCGTCTGACGCCGCGGAACGCCTCCAATCCCGCCTTGATCTCGCGCGGGGAGAGCCCCGCAAGGCGGGCGGCGCAGTAGGCGGCGAGCGCGTTATAGATCTGCACCCTTCCGCGCACATTGAGCGCAACGCGCACGGCGGGCACGCCGCGCTCGGAGACGGTGAAGAAATACCTCTCCCCGTCCGAACCGAGGTGCACGGCGCGGACGTCCCCCGCATACAGCCCGAAGGAGAGCGCGTGCGGAAGATGCGCCGCGTTCTTATCGTCCGCATTGACGACCGCCTGCGCGGAGGCGGCGGCATACGCTTTGTACGCCTCGAGCAGCTCCCCCTCGCCCGCATAGCAGTCGGTGTGGTCGAGGTCGGTGCTCAACACGACGGCGATGTCCCCGCGCAGCGCGAGAAAGCTGCGGCGGAACTCGCACGCCTCGGTGAGGAAGTACTCCTCCCCCTCCGCATGAAAGTTACCGAAGGTGAGGTCCTCGCCGCCGACGTGGCAGGTCGCCCCTCTTTTGGCGTGAAAGAAGACGTGCGCGAGCATACACGTCGCCGACGTCTTGCCGTGACACCCCGCCACCGAGATGACGTGCGGGAAGGTCTGCGCGACCTCGCCGAGGAACTGCGCGCGCGTGAGGACGGTTTTCCCCGCCCTGCGTGCCTGTTCGGGGAGCGCCGCGTGCACGTCCACCGCCTCCGTACAGACGACGGTCTGCTCGTAAATTTCCTCCTCGCCGATGCAGACGGGGATGCCCTTGGCGCGCAGCCTTCTGACAAACTGCCCTTCGCGTGCGTCGCATCCGCGGACGGGGACGCCCCGTTCCTGCAAGAGCTGCGCGAGCGCGCTCATGCTCACGCCGCCGATGCCGATAAAGTATACCCCGCCCCGCTGCAATTTCCCCCAAACCATACCGCATAGTATGAAAAATCGCCGCGTTTTGGTGCCGCCTTTTCCCAACAATTATAAATATTGTAAAAAACATTGATAAATTTTACAAAAAGGTATTGCAAACGGGAAAGAAACGTGTTAATATAGTGAATACATAAGGGAAATACTTTGAGGGGGATACTCCAAATGATCATCGATGATGTACGGATCCGCGAGGTCCGCAACCCTGCAGGTAGGCTGAAGGCGATCGTTTCCTTCACCATTGACGGATGCTTCGTCATCCACGACGTCAAGATCTTCGAGCGCGAAGAAGGCTTTGCCATCGCCATGCCCAGCCGCAAGACGACGGACGGGAAATACAAGGACATTGCGCATCCGCTCAACACCGAAACGCGCGAAATGCTGCAAAAGCTCATTCTGGACGAATACAAAAAGTTCCTCGCGTCCCCGCGCGAGGAGTCAGAAGAGGCAGAGGACTGATTTCGTACGACACGATAAAACCACCGGCGTTTTTTCAACCGGTGGTTTTTCATTTGAATTAGAGCGGGATAATGTTGTATTGTGACCCGCGGGGCAGCTGCGAGGAAGCTCACACCTTCCCCAGGGAAAAAGCACGGGCCTATTTGTGCAGCGGGTTTCCGCATTTGTCGCAGAATGCTCCGTCTTTAACACTTTCTCCGCAATGCGGGCACTCCGTCAGGAGTTTTGCGCCGCAGTGACGGCAAAATTTTGCTCCATCATCGTTTGCCTTGCCGCAATGCGGGCAGAGATCGCCCTCGGCATGTTTGACGGCGCCCGACACTGCGCCGATCGCGGGCACGATCTCCTGCCCGGCTTCGTTTATGATGGGAACCGTTTCATCTTTGGAAAAGCGGATGAGCTCCTTCCTGAATCCCATCATGCAGAACATCCCGCCGAATCCGAGCATGGGGAGTCCTACCCTGAGCCCCCAGAACAGGGCGGGCATTTCGCCGTTTGAGATGGACGCCGCCATATCGACGATCCCCATGACGACAAGCCCCAAACCCGCGGCAACCATGACTGTGCCGAGGATCTTCAAAGCCCGCTTCGTCCGCGCATGTTTTTTCTTGAGCGCTTCCTGCCGTTCCGCATCCCGATCGTTCATGATACCCCCCCCCGCAAGTTATTGTTTATGGACATTATAAGCGAAATTTCATCTCATGTCAACCCTATAGACAAAACCCGCACGCTGCCGGCGTTCATGCTGCGTGCAAACAGCCGATGTCTTTTGCGGAACGCGGAGACATTTTTGCAAAAAAAGGCGCGCTTCCTTTCGGAGCACGCCTTTTTTTCGACATTCAGGACAGAGGAACGACGTTTATCGCACGCAGTTTCCCGCTGTCTTTGGGATCGGGTTCCGTCTCAAAGGTGACTTTCTGCCCCTCTTTGAGAGTGCGGAAGCCCTCCGTCTGGATGGCGGAGAAATGCACGAACACATCGTCTCCCCCCTCATCGTTGGCGATGAATCCGTATCCCTTGCCATCGTTGAACCATTTTACAGTTCCGTTCACTTGAATTACCTCCTATCGGCGCGCAATCGTGAGTCCGCGCGCACCGATGCGTCACGAGTCATGCTTTATCCACGCCGATATTTATTATACGCTACAATTCAGTGCTTGTCAATACCCATTTGAAAAATATTTTCGTTATTTTTTCAGATAGGTCTCAAGCAGCATGGCGCTCGTCGAGAGGAATTCGGAGAGCTCCTCCGGTTTGAGCGGACGGTAGTTCATGAGCGCGAGATAGTAGACGTGCATGGCGCCCTTCTTCTGTGCCTCCTCGTCTGCGCCCTTTAACGCCTGCACTGCGGCGGAGGCGGTGTTCACGACGAGCGTGAGGTCTGCGGGCGATTCGCCCATACCGTAGAAGGCGTGCATCTCGCTCATCCTGCGCGCGAACTCCGAGACGTTGATGACGGCGGGAACGCCCGCGTCCTTCAGCTTCTCCGTTTTCACGGTGACGTGCTTGCCGTCGAGCGCCTTTTCAAAGACAGCTTTGAGGTCGGCGTCCTCCGCGCTCTCCTCTTTGAGCGCGCCCGCAACGTCGGCGTCGATGCGCAAAAACCGCACGCGGGAAGGGTTTTTATATTCCAGAAAGCTCAGGAAGTGCGGGTCGATATAGGTATCGCAGTAGATGGCGTCCAGCCCCGCGTCCTTGAACATTTTGATGTATTGCGCCTGCTTGTTCTCGTCCGAGACGTAGTAGACGGGCTCGGGCTCTTTGCCGTTCTTTGCGTCCTCCTCGCTCACTTCCTCGCCGTAGAAGGATGCAATGGGGCGGTATTCGCCCGCGAGGTTCTTATAGATGAGGATGTCCTCGACGCGCTTATAAAATTCCTCGTCTTTGAGGCAGCCGAACTTGACGAAGGTCGCAAGGTCGGGCCAGCAGCTTTCATAGCGCGCTTTGTCGTTCTTGTAGAGCTCGGTGAGCTTGTCCGCCACCTTTTTGGTGATGTGTTTGGCGATCTTCTGCACCTGCTTGTCGTTCTGCAGGAAGGAACGCGACACGTTGAGCGGGATGTCGGGGCAGTCGATGACGCCGTTTAACAGCATCAGAAATTCGGGGATGACTTCCTTGATGTTGTCGGCGATAAACACCTGATTGCAGTACAGCTTCACTTTACCGCGCTCGAGCTCCACCTGCTTTTTCACTTTGGGGAAGAAGAGGATGCCCTTCAAACGGAAGGGATATTCCATGTTGAGGTGGATCCAGAAGAGCGGCTCGTTGAAGTCGGAGAAGGTCTCGCGGTAGAAGGTCTTGTACTCCTCGTCCGTGCAGTCCTTGGGCTGCTTCAAGTAGAGCGGATGGGTGGTGTTGACGGGCTTGTCGTCCTTGCCCGTCGGATCAAGATAGATCTCGTACGGCATGAAGGAGCAGTACTTGCGCAGAAGGGAACGGAGCTTGTCCGCCTTCAGAAATTCCTTCTCCTCCTTCGCGATGTGCATGACGATCTTCGTGCCGCGCGTCTCCTTGTCGCAGTCGCCGATGGTGTACGTCGAATTGCCGTCCGACGCCCAGTGCACGCCCTTCGCGTCCTCGCGGTAGGACTTGGTGAAGATCTCGATGTTCTCCGAGACCATATAGGCGGAATAGAACCCGAGCCCGAAGTGCCCGATGATGCCGTCCCCGCCCGCCTTTTCGTACTTGTCCACGAAATCGGCGGCGCCCGAGAAGGCGATCTGCGTGATGTATTTTTCGACTTCCTCCTCCGTCATGCCGATGCCGTTGTCCTCAACGGTCAGCGTGCCCGCCTTGGCGTCCGCCGTCACGGTGACGCGGTAATGTTCCTCTGCCGCCGTCTCGCCCAGATCGGCGAGTTTCTTGTGCTTGGTGATGGCGTCCTGCGCGTTTGCGACGATCTCACGGACGAAGATGTCCTTGTCCGAATACAGCCACTTCTTGATGATCGGCATCATGTTTTCGCTTGCGATGCGGATGTTGCCCTGTTTTTCCATAACGGTATGCTCCTTGATGATGTTCAAAGCATATATAAACAAAAAAATCCGCGTTTAAGCGGATTTTTTGTAAATTCGGAAATTTTATTTGTTGCCGTCGTCGTTGCCCAGAAGGTCGGCGATGGACGCGCCGCCATAGCCGCCCTCGCTCCACTCTCTGTACTCCGCCTCGTCGGCATAGTCGCTCGCCGTGCGGCGGTTGCCCTTGCCCCTGCGGGGACGTCTCTCGCCGTCGCCGCGGCTCTCGCGCATCTCATGCTCGTCGTGGTTATCCCAGAGCTTGGGCTGCAAAGCCTTGATGGAGAGCGTGATCTTGTGCGCCTCGGGATCGAACGCAAGCACCTTTGCGTCCACTTCCTGACCGATGGTCAGCGCGGACGTAGGATTTTCCAGCCATTCGTGCGTGATCTGGGAGACGTGCACCAGCCCGTCGATGCCCTTTTCCAATTCGACGAACGCGCCGAAGGGAACGATGCGGACGACTTTGCCGTGCACGATGTCGCCCTCGGCATAGCGCTCTGCAGCGGTGTCCCAGGGACGGGGCTGGAGCTGCTTGTAGCCGATGGAGACCTTCTTATTGTCACGGTCGATCTTGAGCACTTTGAACTGATAGCGCTTGCCGATCTCCAGAACGTCGGTGACTTCCTTCACGCCCGTCCAGGAGAGGTCGGAGATGTGCGCAAGGCAGTCGAATCCATTCACGGAGACGAACGCGCCGAAGGAGGTCACTCTCTCGACCTTGCCTTCCACCACGTCGCCTACGTTGATGGAATCGAAAAATGCGGCTTCGCGCTCCGCCTTGGCAGCCTCGCGCGCAGCTTTCTCTGCCTCGAGGATGACGCGCTGGGAGGCGATGATCTCCTTCCTGCGCTCGCGGCGGATCTCAAGGAGCTTCAAGCGCAGCTTCTTGCCCACCATCTTGTCGAGCTCCTTCACATAGCTCGAACGGATCTCGCGGGCGGGAATGAACACGGCGTAGGTGCCGAGTTCCGCCGTAAGGCCGCCCTTATTAAAGCCCGTGCAGACGACGGAGAATTCCTTGCCTTCCTCGATGTCTTTGAGGAGCTCTTCCTCCTCCTTCACCTTGCGGACCTGCTTTTCGGAGAGCTTGACGGGGGTCTTGGCGTCCACGACCATCACGTCGATATTCTCGCCGATCTTTGCGGCATAGGCGTCGCGGCTGTATTCGTCGCAGTCGAGTTCTGCTTTCTCGATGAGGATGTCCGCCTTGCCCGAGCCGGAGACATAGATGCCTTCGTCGGTCGCGGAGACGATCTTCACCGTGAGGATCTGACCTCTCTTATAATGCGAGCCCTTGTCCATTTCCGCGATGACCGCGTCCATGGCGGACTTTTCCTGAGCGGGAGCTGCTTGCGCCTGCTCGACTTCGGGAGCGGGCTGTGCCGCAGGTGCGGCTTCGGTCTCCTGTGCCTCGACGGGTGCGGCTTCGGCTGCAGCCGTTGCCGTTTCCTCTGCGACGGGCGTTTCGACCGTCTCTTCGGAGACCTGCGTCTCCACCTGTACTTCCGCGTTGTTTTCTGCCATCTTTTTGAGAACCTCCGAGGTCTGCCAATCGGGAGTGCTGGCTCCCGCCACAATGCCGACCCTTTTACAAAATTTAACTTTTTCATATTGCAGATCGTCCGCGCTGCTCAGATAAAACACGCGGCTGCAATACCGTTCCGCGATCTCCGCGAGCTTGTTGGTATTGCTGCTGCTGCGTCCGCCGATCACGAGAACTGCGTCCGCTTCGCGTGCCAGACGCGCGGCATCTCTCTGCCTGCTTACAGTAGTATAACAAATTGTCTTGAAAATCTCAACTGTTTTTGGACGTACTTTGAGAATATTTTCTGCAATTTTTGAAAATCTTTGCTCGGAAAAGGTGGTTTGCGCGAGGAGCGCGACGTTTTTTCCCGCCAAGGGCGAAAAATCGTCCTCCTCCGAACCGAACACAAAGACCTCCCCTTTGCACCAGCCGACGATGCCGACGACCTCTGGATGCGACCGGTGCCCCGCGATGACGACCGTCTTTCCCGCCTCGGACGCCTCGGCGGCGATGCGCTGCGCATTGCGCACGAAGGTGCAGGTGCAGTCCTCGACGCGGATGTTTTTGCGTTCGCATTCCTCATAGACGGCGCGCCCCACCCCGTGCGAACGGATGAGCAGCGTGGCGCCGTCCGGCACCTCATCAAGGCTCTCGACGGTGGGGATGCCGCGCGCCGCGATGCGCGCCGTCACTTCCTCGTTGTGGATGAGTTCGCCCAAAACGTAAGTGTTTTCGGCGGGAACGGACATCGCCCGCTCCACCGCCCTTCTCACGCCCGTGCAAAAGCCGCAGTGCGCGGCGATGGTCACCTTCATTTCCCGTCCTTTTCCGCCTTCTTTTTGTTCTTTGCGGCGCGCTGTGCGCGGAAGTCCGCCCGCAGCGAATACATCCGCTCGGTCAGCTTTTTATCCGCCTCCGCATACTCCTCGGGGGTGAGCTTTCTGCCGTAATATTCGGAAAATTCAAAGGGCTCGCCGAGGACGACGTGCGTTATGCAGAAGGGCTTGGGGCGGTTGCAGATGACGACGGGGATGACGGGCGTCCCGGTCTTGATGGAGATGAGCGCCGCGCCGCTGTGGAAGGGAAGAAATTCCTCGTCCGAGCGCTTGTTGCGCGTGCCCTCTGGGAACATGGCGAGCTTTTCCCCGTTCTTTAAGATGCGCATGGCGTCCATGACGGTGCGCACGTCGGAGCCGTCGCGCATGGCGCCGATGACCCCGAGACGGCGGGCGAAATACCCGACGACGGGCGCGTGCAGAACAGGCTCTTTCGCCATGAAGTGCAGCCCCTCCCACGTCGTGTGCGCCATATAAAAGACGTCCCAGAGGCAGTAGTGATTGCTCACATACATATAAGCGCCCGTACCGACTTTTTTATAGCCGTGCAGTTTGAAGGGAAAGATGATAAAATGGATGGGATAGAGCAGAACTCGCAAAAAATTCATGAGCGGCATGATGTGCCGCCCCTTTTTATCGGCGGGAAAGAGCAGGCGGCGCTGCTTTTCGTGCTTTTCGAGTCTGCGCTTTTTGCGCGCCTCTTTTTTTTGCGCCCGCTTCTGCGCGCGGGTGAGCGGCTCTCCTATTTCCTGTTCTTCGCTTTGCCCGGAGGAAGGTGTAGTCTCGTTCATCAGATCTTCTCCTGCATCTTGCGCTTGATGGTCTCAACGACCTCTTCAACGGTCATCTCCGACGTGTCGATCAAAATGGCGTCGTCCGCCTGCTTCAAGGGCGCAAGGGCGCGCGTGGAGTCCTGCTTGTCCCTTGCGGCGATGTCGCGCTTCAACGCCTCGAAATCCACTTTTTTCCCGCGCGCGACCATCTCGTCATAGCGGCGCTTTGCGCGCACTTCCGGAGAGGCGGTGAGGAAGAATTTGAAGTCGGCGTCGGGCAGAACAAAGGTGCCGATGTCCCGCCCGTCGAGGACGCAGGACATCTTGGAGGCGATCTCGCGCTGCTTTTCCACCATCTTCATGCGCACGCTCGGGTGGCGGGAGATGGTAGACGCCGCCATGGACACGTCGGGCGTGCGCAGGAGCGCGGAGACATCCTCTTTGGAAAGATAGGTGTGCTGCACGCCGTCCGAATATCCGACGGAGAGCTCCAGCGTGCGCATCAGATCGCACACCTGCACCTCATCTTCCACATCCACGCCCTTGCGCAGCGCAGCGAGCGCGCAGGCGCGGTACATGGCGCCCGTATCGAGATAGAGGATGTGGCAGTCGTTGGCAAGCAGTTTTGCGACGGTGGATTTGCCGCTGCCCGCGGGCCCGTCGATGGCGATGTTGTATTTTTGCGCGATGTCGCGGCGCAGGACGCGCGCCCCGCGCAGATAGACGTGATGGGGCGTGATGTTCTTTTCGACAAAGAGCATCACGCGGATGCAGAGCGCGAGCCCCCCTTCGATCTCGGGCTCCTGCGCGGAAAAGAGCGAGCAGCTTGCAAAGCCCGCCTCCCGCGCCGCCTTGGCGGGATAGAAGGAATGGATGTCCGACGTGCTGGAAAACACGATGCTCAACACTTCGTCGCGCTTCAAGGCGTTCCTGCTCTCGATCTGCTCCAACAGTTCGGCGACTGCCGCGCGGATCTCCTCCGCGCAGTCCTTCATGATCGTCGTTGCTCCACGAATGACCGTCATAACGTACTCCTTATGTATCGCTTATTATCTTATTGTATTTTGCGGAAAATGTCAAATATCGGAGGGATATTTTTAATACTATGTCTGACATATTACAATGCAAAATGTCAATTTATGCGTTTTCACCCGCCAGATACCCCGTGCTGAACGCGATCTGCAGGTTGTACCCTCCCGTAAAGGCGTCGCAGTCGAGCACCTCGCCGCAGAAGAACAGCCCCTTTGTGCGGCGGCTCTCCATTGTCTTGGGGTCGATCTCCTTGAGCTCCACCCCGCCCGACGTGATGACTGCCTCCGAAAAACCGCGCAGCGCCGTGGGCGTGAGGGAAAAATGTTTGAGGGCATGGAGGATGCGCCCACGCTCCTCGCGCGTGACGGCGTTCGCCTGTTTTCCCCCTGCAACATTCGCCGCGCGCAGCACGGCGGCGCACAGCCCTGCGGGCAGGAGCCCGCGCATGACGTTCTTCATCTGTTCGTTCTTGCGCTCGGAGAAATCGCGCAGCAAGCGTTCGTCCAGCTTTTTCTCGTCCAAAGCGGGCTTGAAGTCGAGGGAGAGCCCGATCTCGGAGAGTGGCAGGCGGTTGATGAGCGCGGAGAGCGTGAGAACGAGCGGACCGCTGATGCCGTAGTGGGTGAAGAGCAGCTCGCCCATCTGCGAAAAGAGCATTTTTTCGCCCCTGCGTGCCGTGAGGACGGCGTTTTTCAGCGAGATCCCCTGCGCCGCGCTCACATCCTCCGCAAGCTCCATGCCCACGAGGGAGGGAACGGTGGCGACGAGCGTATGCCCCGCCTTTGCGGCAAAGCGGTAGCCGTCCCCCGTCGAGCCCGTCGAGGGATAGGAGAGCCCGCCCGTCGCAACGATGACGCTCCCGGCGCGGTACTCCCCCTTCTCCGTGCGCACGCAAAAATCCCCCTCCGCTCCTTCGACGGCAAGAACGCGCTCATTGAGGTGCAGCTTGGCGCCCGCACGGCGGCAGGCGCGCTCCAGAGCAGCGGTGACGTCGCTCGCGTGGTCGGTGACGGGAAAGACGCGGTTGCCGCGTTCCACTTTGAGGGAGAGCCCGTTCTCCTCGAAAAATTCCATCGTCCGCGCAGGCGGAAAGAGATAGGCGGCGCGCGTCAGAAATTTTGCGCCGCGCACGACGTGCGCGAGGAAGTCCTCGGGCGCGCAGTCGTTGGTGAGGTTGCACCGCCCCTTTCCCGTGATATAGATCTTTTTTCCGAGTTTTTCGTTGCGTTCGAGCAGGGTGACTTCCTTCCCGTTCGCCGCGGCGGCATAGGCCGCCATCAGCCCGGACGCGCCCCCGCCGATGACAATGACGTGTTTCATGCGTACGACCTTATGATTTATGAATGCGGTTTCCCGGAATGCGCCGCGCCCTCGTTCTTTTGGGCGGCGCCCTGTCCTTCACCCTCTTTTTTGACGCCCTTTTTTACCAGAGAACCGTCCGCATCGACGATCTCAACGCGGAATTCGTCGCGTTCTTTGGGCTGCTCCACGACCGTCTTGCGGTGCACGATGCGGTCGATCCAGGCGAGGATGGCGTCCGATTTCTTGTAGAGAAGAAGAAAGAGCAGGATGACGAGGACGCCGAAGATACCCCAGATGAGCAGCCCCCACCACGTCGTGAACGGGATGGCGGTGATGGCGTAGCTCGTCGTGAAGATGGCGAGGATGCGGGAGATGAGGATGACGACCACAAAAAAGAGCAGTGACATCGAGGAGAGCCCCGCAACAAAGCAGAGCACGTCGTCGGGAAAGACGGGCAGGAGGAACATGGCGGAGAGGAACAATTTGTCCTTCCCCTTGATCTTTTCTAGCCACTTATCGAGCGTGCTCTTTCCGACGATCCATGCGACGACGCGGTATCCCGCATACCGCCCCACCAGAAACGCCACCAAAGAGCCGAGCATGATGCCCAAAAGACTGTAAACGCTTCCCCAGAAGGGGCCGAACAGCACGCTTCCCGCCACGACCGTCACGGTGCTCGGGATGGGCAGCAGCACCACCTGCGAGAATTGCAGCAAAATAAAGAGGACAGCCATCCACCCGCCCGAGCGTTCGAGATACGTCTGCAATTTGTCCGCGTCGCGGATGACTTCGATGAACCCCGTTGCGAGCAGCGCGTAGGCGACGGCGGCTGCAAAGATGAGCAGGATATAGACGATGATGCAGAAGCGAAAGACGATCTGCTTTTGGAAGAGATAGGTGATATAGTCCACGGACAACAGCACCGCGTTGAGCACCGTTCCGCCCGAAAGAACAAGGAGATAGAGCGCATCGCTCCATTTTTCGCGCAGCGTGGCGATCGCCAGCACAAAGAGTGTCTGAAAGATCGCGGCGGTCAGCGCGAGAAGGATAAAATGCAATATGGCTTTTGATTTGTCGATCTGCCCCATAAAATCTCCGGATCAGCGTGTGCGTTCTATTTATTATATCCCTGCGGGCGGTGTTTTAGTCGCTCAAAGCGCGGATGGCGGCGCGCGCGAGCTCGTCGCATCGGTTGTTGAGCTCATTGTCGGCGTGACCCTTCACCTTGTGGAAACGGACGTCGTGTTCGCGCACGAGGCGCACAAGCTCCTGCCAGAGGTCGGCGTTGAGAACGGGTTTGTGGTCGGCTTTCTTCCAGTCGCTCCTCTCCCAGCCCTGCACCCAGCCCTGCAAAAATCCGTTGACCGTGTAGGCGGAATCGGAAAAAATATCCACGCTGCACTTCATTTTGAGCGCGCGCAGCCCCTCGATGACGGCGGTGAGCTCCATGCGGTTGTTGGTCGTCTCCCTCTCCCCGCCTGAGAGCTCCTTTTTGTGCTCGCCGTAGAGGAGCACGACGCCCCAGCCGCCGGGGCCGGGGTTGCCCGAACAGGCGCCGTCCGTGTAGAGCGTCACCTTCTTCATTCGGAGAGCTCCTCCGCGCGCTGCCTGGCTGCCGCCACGGCGCGGGAGACGGCGGCATCAAATCCGTCTCGCGCAAAACTTTCGAGCGCGGCGACCGTCGTTCCCCCCTTGGAAGAGACGGCGGCGATGAGTTCGTCGAGCGACTTCGGCGAGGTCTTTGCCATGGAAAGCCCCCCCTCCATCGTCTGAAAGACGAGCGTTCTCGCCTGTTCCTCGCGTAGTCCCTGCTTCATTGCCGCGCTGATGAACGCGCGCAGGAAGAGATAGATATAGGCGGGACCGCTGCCCGAGACCGCCGTCACGGCATTGAGCTGTTCTTCTGCCGTCTCGATGACCTCGCCCACCGAAAGGAATAACCCGAGCACAAAGTTCCTGTCCTCATTGCCGAGCCGCGAGGCGTCGACGGCGGACATCCCCGCGCCGATGCTGCACGGAAGATTGGGCATGACGCGCGCGATCTTCTCCGCGCCCGTCGCCGCCTGGATGCCTGCAATGGTCTTGCCCGCCATGATGCTGATGACGACGGGGAACTGCTGCCCGCGCAGCTCCTCAATGGCTGCGGCAAAGTTCTGCGGTTTGACGGCGAACAACAGATAGCGGCAGTTTTGAACGGCGGGCAGGTTCTGCTCACTAACGTCGGCGCCGACGGAGGTAAAATACGCGCGGCACTCCGTCGAAGGATCGCAGACGAGCACCTCCTTCGGACTTAAAATTTTCTTTGAGAATGCGCCCGAGAGGATGGCGCGCGCCATGAAACCGCCGCCGATGACGCCGAGGGTATACTTTTTCATAGAAATGCTCCTTTTTTTGCGAATTGAAGGGTAAAATCGTTGACGAAACGCAAAGAATGCGTTATAATACACGTTGTTCACAGGGGAGTGGCTCAACGGTAGAGTAGCGGTCTCCAAAACCGTAGGTTGCGTGTTCGAATCGCGTCTCCCCTGCCAAGCGCTCATATCACGATTTCCGTGATGTGAGCACTTTTTTATTGTGAATGAAGTGCGGAATGCGATTCTCCACGCAACTGCGCGGCTTGACGCCGCGGTTGCGCGTGACGCGATCTGCGCTGCGCGCACGATCGCTGTTCCGTCGCTCCGCTCCTTACGCTCGTGTCTCCCCATTGAAGCCGTCTGCAATCAAGCAGGCGGTTTGTTCTATACAATAGAGCCGCGCTGTCTTATATATTGTATCGCAAGGGCGGAGAAAAGTCAATCAAACGCAAGATATTGTCATTGCAGCGCAAAATTTTTACGTTGTGAAAACAATAGTATGTCTGACATAATACAATTCAAAATATGAAAATTCATAAAAATGAGCGCGACATATTGACATTTTTCTCACCGTACGATATAATCAAACCGAAAAAAATGCGGAGGGATTCCATGATCGTCAGTACGGGGATCCGCACGGATATTGCAAACCACTACGCCCCGTGGATGTTTGAACGCTTTCGCGAGGGATATGTACTCTCGCGCAATCCCCTCTTCCCCACGCACATCGTGCGCTATCGCCTGACGCCCGACCTTGTGGACGCCGTGCTGTTCTGCTCCAAAAACTACGCGCCCGCGCTTTCACGCCTTTTTGAGATCACGGAGCGCTATCACACCTTCTTCCATTATACCATCACGGCGTTCGGGCGCGATCTGGAGCCCAACATCCCCGACGAGGCGGATCGCATAAGGACGCTCAAAGAACTCTGTGCGCAGGTGGGAAGGGAGCGGATCCTCTGGCGTTTCACCCCCGTCTTTTTCTCCGGGGAATACCCCGCCGCGCGGCTCATCGACGATTTTGCTCGGCTCGCGGAGAAAATTGCACCATTTGTGAGCGGCTGCGTCATTGGTTTTTTGGAGCCCTTCTTCTCCATGCGGACGCGCCTTCCCGGCATTGTTCCGCCCGAGAACGAGCAAAAGCGGGCATTTGCGCACGCCATCGTCCCCATTGCGCAAAAATACCGCCTTTTTCTTCAGACGTGCAAGACGCACGCGACGTTTGAGGATCTGGGCATTGCGAGCCGCGGCTGCTATACGCTGGACGCTATCGGCAGCGCCAACGGCTGCGCGTTCCTCCCCGTCAGGCACACGGGAAATGCGCGCGGGTGTCTGTGCGTTCCCGCGCGCGACATCGGCTGGTACGACAGTTGTCCCAACTTTTGCAAGTACTGCAACGCCGATCGTTCCTTTGAGGAGGTGCAAAAAAACATGGCGCTGCACGACGTGCATTCCCCTCTTCTTATCGGCAGTCCCCAAGCGGGGGATGAGATCGTGGACGGACAGCAATCGAGCTATCTGCGCGACGGGCGGCAGATCTCCCTCTTTGATATGTTTTCATAAGCAAAACGGCTGCGTTTGCAGCCGTTATTTTGTGAACATGGAGAGGAAGAACCCCTCGTAGAGCGCGCTCGGGCAGACGCAAGCCGTGCCCTCGGGAGAAGGCAGCAGCGCGATCTCGGAAGGAAGCTGCACGGGGAGCTGCGTTGCTCCCAGCCTTTGCGCCGTTTCCAGGATGCCGCCGTTTTCCTCCGGGAGAACGGAACAGGTGGAATAGAGCAGCACGCCGCCCTTTTTGAGCAGGCGGAACGCCTTTTCAAAGAGTTTGCGCTGCAGGCGGACGCACTTTTCCAGGTATCCCTCCGAAAAGCGCACTCCTTCATCCGCGGAAATGGTGCCCGTTCCCGTGCAGGGCGCGTCCAATAAAATTTTGTCAAAGCGGAGAAAATCGTCGAGCGCCAGAGCGTCCGTCTTTAAGGCGTTGACGCGTGTCGCCCCCTGACGGGAGAGGTTGAACCTGAGCCGATCGAACCGCACGGCATCCCTCTCGCACGCCGTGATGAGCGCCTTTCCGCCCGAGAGTGCAAAGAGTTCCGTCGTCTTTCCGCCGGGCGCCGCCGTCATGTCGAGAATGTTCTCCCCCGCCGCAGGCTGCAGCAGGATGGGCGGCAGCATGGAGGAAAGGCTCTGCAAATACACCTCGCCGCGTTCATACATCGGAAGTCTTTGCAGCGCCGCCTCGCGCACGTTCTCTGCAATGAGCGCATCCTCATACCACGCCACCGTCTGCACCCCGATCCCCTGCGCATGAAGTTCGTTGATGACGCGCTCTGGCGTCGTTTTGAGGCGGTTGACGCGCAAAGTGACGGGGCGTTTGGCGAGATACCCCCGCTCAATGCACGCAAAAAGCTCCCCGTACGCGCCGTGCAGGCGGTCGGAGAGCGGCTGCGGGAGCGTCAGATGATCGTCGAGAGCCATGCGTCAAGCTCCTCCATCGGGGTGAGTTGCGTCCCGTTCTCAAAGCGGATGTCAAAGACGGGGGCGATGGCAGCGCCGCGCATCGCCTTGCGCAGGTCGCTGGGCGTGTGCCCGAGGTCGCCGCCGTGCGTGGCGAACGGAAACACCTTCTTCCCCTTCCACTTGATGAGGGAGAGGAATTTTTTGACGGCGGGCGCAAAGCTGCTCCACCAGACGGGCGTGCCGAGGAGGATGGTCTCATATTTGTTGGCGTCGATGGGAAGGGGCTCGAGCTGCGGCATATAGCCCGCCTTTACCTCTTTTTCGCCCAGGCTCAACAGAACGTCGTAGTCGTCGGGATAGGTCTTGACGGTGCGGATCTCCAACAGATCTGCGCGCAGCGCGCGCGCAATGCGCCTTGCAACGGCGCGCGTGTTTCCGCTCAACGAATAAAAGACGACCAGCTTTTTCATCCCTGTCCCCTCCTTATTACATTCATATTATATCATAATATCTGCGTTTTGTAAAGACCAACCAAAAAAATTGATGAAAATTGCCGAAATGATCTTCGGACGACGATAGAAAAAAAGCGGGCGAATTCGCCCGCTTGATTTTTGACGGCGAAATGCGCATAATGCGCGTTCCATTAATAGAAGGTCGCAAGTTCCTGTTCGGGCGGGGGCGCAAAGTCGATCTGTGAGGCTTTGAGCACGGGCCCCTTCTGCCCGTAAATGGCGTGATACATGATGTCGATGCGCGCGGTGAGCACCACCCAGTCGCGCGTTTTGAAGGGAAGGGAGGAATTGTGCAGGCACACGAGCCCGCTGTACGCGATGTCCGCCTCGCAGCACGTCATGATGTGCCGCCCCACGACGATGGTCCCCTTCTTCATCTTATCGTCCACGGCGACCAGCCCCTTAAAACGCACCGTCTTTCCGCGGTATTTGTCTGTCTCCTCCACGAGGTCGCGGTAGAAGAAGGCATAGTCCTTGTCGGCGATCTCGATGACGGGCGCGTTGATGTCGTAGGGAAGCGGATCGACGATCTCATCATATTCCGCCTTGCCGCCTAAATACTCATACACGATGTCGGGACGGCGCGTCATGCCGCGGACGATCTTGTGAAATTCCTCTTTGGAAAACTCACCGCGGAAGCGATTGAATACCACCATATCGGCGTACTGCACCTTGTCAAAGACGAGCTGGCGCATATTTTTGTTGTAGGAGAGGAACGTGGTCGCGTCGAAGAAGGTCATGACCTGCGCGATCGCCCAGCCGTCGGGCATGGCGTCGAAGAACTTCTGCAGCTCCCACATTCCGTTGTACTCGACGACGACGCGCTCTGCGGAATATTTTCTGACGAGCGCGGAGAGGTTCGCCTCGGTCATATCCCGAAGCCCGAGATGCTCCACCGCATAGGAGGGATCGGCGAACTTCTGATAGTCGTACTCCTCCTCCCCCTCCTCAAAGACGAGGAGCAAGGTGTGCTCGCCCGAATCAAAGCGCTCGTCCTCGAGCGTTTCCTGGATAAATCTGGTCTTTCCCGATTCGAGAAATCCGAGAAAGAGATAGACGGGGATCTCCTGCGGCATGGTTTACTCCAAAAAGAGCGCTTTCAGCTTGTCCTCATCCAGCTTGCAACCGATGACGCACAGCCGCCCCGTCACGCTCGGGGTCCCCTCGCGCACGTCGGGCTCGCCGGGAACGTAGTCAAAATACAGCCACGGCCCATCCCCCGCCACGATGCCCTTGGCGCGCAGCACTTCGCCGTACTCGCCCGAGGCGAGCGCCGCAAGTTTTTGCTGTAAGCCCTCGCGGGTGAACGCTTTGCTCGTCTCCACGCCCCAGCTCGTGAACACCTCGTCGGCATGGTGATGCCCTTCGCAATGTTCATGGCCGTGATGACACTCGCCATGTTCATGTTCATGGTGATGGCATTCGCCCTCATGGTCATGATGATGGCAGCCTTCATGCTCGTGCTCGTGGTGATGGCACGCATCCTCGTCATGATGGTGATGGCAGCACCCGTGCTCGTCCTCTTCATGATGATGCTGCCCGTGTTCGTGCGCCTCCTCGGCGAGCTTTTTGAGCTCCGCCTCCAGCGTGTCCTTGCGCTCGATGGCGGAGAGCAGCTCCTTTCCGGGGAGCTCCTTCCAATCGGTGGTGACGATGGTGGCGGAAGTGTGTTCTTTGAGGAGCGCGACCGCCTCCGCGACCTTTTGCGCGTTTCCCGTGTGCGAAAGCACGATGCAGCCCGCATTCTCCACCTGGTCGAGGAAGAACTCGCCGAAGTTTTTGAGATACATTTTGCACTTGTTGGCGTCCACAACGGTGCAGAAGGCGTTGAGCTGCGCCCCCTCCACGCCCGCGCCTTGCACGGCGCGGATGACGTCGGACAGCTTTCCGACGCCCGAGGGCTCGATGACGATGCGGTCGGGGGAATACTGCTCGGCGACCTCGCGGAGCGCCTTTGCAAAGTCGCCCACAAGTGTGCAGCAGATGCAGCCCGAATTCATCTCGGTGATGCGGATGCCCGCGTCCTGCAAAAAACCGCCGTCCACGCCGATCTCGCCGAATTCATTCTCGATGAGGACGACCTGTTCGCCCTTGTAGACTTCCTGAATGAGTTTTTTGATGAGCGTCGTCTTGCCTGCGCCCAGAAATCCCGAAAAAATGTCGATCTTTACCATGCTCTCACCTCTTGATATATACGTCTATATATACCCCGAAGGGCGAGGTTCAAAACGCCCAATTCCCGTCTTTGAAGATGGCAACGCGCTCGCCCTTTGCCGTCACGCCCGTGATGGAGAGGTCCTTGCTGCCGATCATGAAGTCGACGTGGATCATGCTGTCGTTGATGCCGTGTTCTTTGAGCTGCTCGTTGGTCATCGTTTCATAGCCGCGCACGCAGTTGCCGAAGCCGCGCCCGAGCGCAAGATGGCAGCTCGCGTTCTCGTCAAAGAGGGTGTTATAAAACAGGATGCCCTGGTTGTTGATGGGAGAATCGTAGGCGATGAGCGCGCATTCGCCGAGCATCGCGGCACCCTCGTCCATCGACACCATCTTTTCGAGCAATGCCTGGTTTTTCTCCGCCTTTACCTCGACGACCCTGCCCTTTTCAAAGCGGACGGAGAAGTTCTCGATGAGCTGTCCCTGATAGGAGAGCGGCTTGGTGGCGTAGACGATGCCCTCCGCATCCCCCGCGCGCGGCGTGGTGAAGATCTCCTCGGAGGGAATGTTGGGGTTGTAGTAGCGGCCCTTGAGGTCACTCTCGCCCCCGCCCATGAAGTCGGCGTCGGGCAGCAGCCCCACGCGCAGATCGGTGCCGTTGGCTGCCTTGTATTCAAGGGAAACAAGCCCGAGGCGGTTGAGATAGTCGCAACGCTTGGCGAGCTCGTCGTTATGGCGCGCCCACTCACGCACGGGATCGGGACCGTCCGCGCGGGATGCCTTCAAAATAGCGTCCCAGAGCGCCTCGACGGCGCGCCCCACCTGAAGTCCGGGGAACACCTTCTTCGCCCACGCCTTCCCGGGGACGGCGGCGATGCACCAGGGATAGCTGTTCTCCATCTTGTCGCGGTAGGGTTTGATGATCTTCATCCTGCCGACGGTGACGGCGCGCATCTTCTCCTGGTCGATGCCCGCAAGCCCGTCGGGGTCCTCCGAAATGATGTGCAGCATGGAGGGCAGCTCCTTGGTGTAGAGCTCCCAGCGCGCCTGCTCCCACTGGGGAACGGCGGACAGGACGTCCTCTTTTTCATACTTATATTTGAGCTTGGTGAGCGGCTGATGCGACCACTCCACCGTCACCTTTCCCGCACCCGCGCGGTAGAGCTCCTCCACGACCCACTCGACGAACTCGGGCTGGTCGAGCCCCGCGTTGACGATGACCCATTGCCCGCGTTTGACGTTGAGCCCCGTCTTGGCAAGCAGTTTTGCATACCGTTTTAATTGCAGTTTATTCATGGTTGTCCTCCGAGAAGTTTTTTTCTTTATTATACCGCATCGCGCGGCGTTCGTCAAACATATCCGCAAAAAAATGCGGGGAAGCCCCCGCATTTTGTGTATTATGTCAGATATAGTACTACATTCCCGCTTTTGAGCGTGTTCTGTACGTCGATGACGCGCTGATTGGACGAGCCGCGGAACACGAGGCGGATGTCCTTCAATTCCTCGATAAACCGTCCGTCCACCAGAACGTCCAGAAGGGAAATGAGCTCCTTCGTCACTTCGCAGTTCGCCTCCTGCTCTTCGAGCGCGCCCTCATGGAAGGTATAGCCCGTGTAGCACCAGATGGTCTTTTGAGGCAGCTCGCGCCGCACTCTTTTGACGAAGGGCAGCAGTGCGCGCTGGTTCTCGGGCTCCATCGGGTCCCCGCCCAGCAGGGTGAGCCCCGCGATATGATCGGGTGCGAGCGCTTCGAGCAGCTCGTTTTGCGTCTCCTCGGTGAAGGGCTTGCCGTAGCCGAAGTCCCACGTCACTTTGTTGAAGCAGTTCTTGCAGTGCCGTCTGCACCCGGAAACGAAGAGGGAGACGCGGACCCCCTCTCCGTTGGCGATGTCCGTCTTTTTGATCTCACCGTAATTCATGGCGCATTACAGGTGCAGCACCCTGTCCTTTATCTCCTGCGTCCTGCCCTGGTTCCAGAACTGCGTTCCGATATACCCGCAGGTGCGGCGCGCGACATTCATCTTGGTCTGATCGCGGTTGTGGCAGTGCGGGCACTCCCACACGAGCTTGCCGTCTGCGTCCTCGACGATCTGGATCTCGCCGTCGTAGCCGCACACCTGGCAGTAGTCGCTCTTGGTGTTGAGCTCCGCATACATGATATTCTCATAGATGTACTGCATGACGGAGAGCACCGCGGGGATATTGTTCTGCATATTGGGCACTTCCACATAGGAGATGGCGCCGCCGGGCGAGAGCTGCTGGAACTCGCTCTCGAATTTGAGCTTGGTGAAGGCGTCGATCTTCTCCGAGACGTGAACGTGATAGCTGTTGGTGATGTAGTTCTTGTCCGTGACGCCCGGGATGACGCCGAAGCGCTTTTGCAGGCACTTGGCGAATTTATACGTCGTGCTCTCGAGCGGCGTGCCGTAGAGCGAGAAGTCGATGTGCTCCTTCTCCTTCCACTCCTTGCACTTGTCGTTCATGTGCTGCATGACGGCGAGCGCGAAGGGCTTCGCCTCCTCGTCCGTGTGGCTCTTGCCCGTCATGTATTTGACGCACTCATACAATCCCGCATAGCCGAGGGAGATGGTGGAATATCCGCCGTAGAGCAGCTTGTCGATGGTCTCGCCCTTTTTGAGGCGCGCCAGAGCGCCGTACTGCCAAAGGATGGGCGCGGCGTCCGAAAGTGTGCCCTTCAACCGGTTGTGGCGGTACATGAGCGCGCGGTAGCACAGCTCTAGGCGCTCGTCAAAGATCTTCCAGAATCTGTCCTCGTTCCCGCCCGAGGAGAGCGCCACGTCTACGAGGTTGATGGTGACGACGCCCTGGTTGAACCTGCCGTAATACTTGGGCTTGCCGTTTTCGTCCACATAGGGCGTCAAAAAGCTGCGGCAGCCCATGCAGGTATAGCAGTGCCCCTCTCCGTTCTTGTCGATCTTGTACTTCAGCATCATCTTCTCGGAGATGTAGTCGGGCACCATGCGCTTTGCCGTGCACTTGGCGGCGAGCTGGGTGAGATACCAGTAGCGGCTCCCCTCCCGCACGTTGTCCTCCTCCAACACATAGATGAGTTTGGGGAAGGCGGGCGTCACCCAGACGCCCGATTCGTTCTTCACGCCCTGGATGCGCTGGCGGAGCGTCTCCTCGATGATCATGGCAAGGTCTGCGCGCTCGCGTTCGCTGCGCGCCTCGCCGAGGTACATGAACACGGTGACGAAGGGCGCCTGACCGTTGGTCGTGAGCAGCGTCACCACCTGATACTGAATGGTCTGGATGCCCTTTGCGATCTCCGCTTTCAGGCGCTTTTCGGCGATCTTTGCGATCTTCTTCTCGTCCGTGATGCCGAGGTCTTTGAGCTCCTCGGCGACGTCCGCGCGGATCTTCTGACGGCTGACGTCCACGAAGGGCGCGAGATGGGTGAGCGAAATGCTCTGCCCGCCGTATTGGTTGGAGGCGACCTGCGCGATGATCTGCGTCGCAATGTTGCACGCTGTGGAGAAGGAATGCGGCTTTTCAATGAACGTGCCCGAAATGACGGTGCCGTTCTGCAGCATATCCTCGAGGTTGACGAGGTCGCAGTTGTGCATATGCTGGGCGAAATAGTCGGCGTCGTGGAAGTGGAT
>CALVTL010000005.1 GCA_944362555.1 uncultured Clostridia bacterium | reverse complement strand
TTTTTCTGCTTACTTCCTTTTTTTGCCATAAAATATGCACCTCCAAAAGTCTGTCCAACTTTTGGGGTGCATATCATGCCCGCGGGTTTTTCTTTATGAAAACTTCAACCGTCTCCCCTTTTGCCCCCCGCAAAGCCCCTTTCGTCATCCCGAGGAGGGCGACCGACGAGGGATCCCCCCGCTTCCCCCCGTTCCGCGTCCGGGATGACAGTGAGAGGACGGCGCCCTGCAAAGCGCCCCTTTCGTCATCCCGAGGAGGGCGACCGACGAGGGATCCCCCCGCTTCCCCTCGTTCCGCGTCCGGGATGACGGAGAGAGGGAAGGCGGGCACTCCCCTTTTCCGCCGCCGTCAGCTTGATACAAAATTTTACAGGTTTTTCCCGCGCTCTGCCCTTTCTATGTTGCCTTTCCGCGCAAAGTGTGCTATAATAGCGCGTGGAGAAATCTCCAAGGAGAAAAAATATGAAAACATCTTACTTCAGGAACGCCATCATCGCGGGAAACTGGAAAATGAACAACACCGCGAAAGAGGGCGTGGCACTCGTCAATGCGCTCAAGCCGCTCGTGAAAGACGCCTCGTGCGAGGTCGTCGTGTGCGTCCCCGCCATCGACATCCCCGCCGTTGCGGAGGCGCTTGAGGGCAGCAACATCGCCCTCGGCGCGCAGAACGTGCACTACGCCGAGCGCGGCGCCTACACGGGCGAGATCTCCGCCGAGATGCTCAAAGAGTACGGCGTCAAATACGTCATCATCGGGCACAGCGAACGCAGACAGTACTTCGGCGAGACGGACGACACCGTGAATATGCGCGCCCTCACCGCCATCCGCGAGGGCATCACCCCCATCATCTGCGTGGGCGAAACGCTGCAGGAGCGCGAGGGCGGCAGGACCAAGCGTGTGCTCTCCCGCCAGCTCCAGGAGGGGCTTGCCAACATCCCCGACATCTCCAAGATCGTCATCGCGTACGAGCCCGTCTGGGCGATCGGCACGGGCAAGACGGCGACCTGCGAGCAGGCGAACGAGACCATCGGTTTCATCCGCAGCAAGTGCGCCGAGCTCTTCGGCGAGGACAAGGCGATGAAGATGCGCATCCAGTACGGCGGCTCGATGAACGCGGGCAACTGCCGTCAGCTCATGGATATGCCCGAGATCGACGGCGGGCTCATCGGCGGCGCCTCCCTGAAGGCGAAGGACTTTGCCGAGATCGTGCACTTCGACAAGGGCATCAAGGGAATGCGCCTTCCCAAGGACCTCATGTAACACCGCGCCCCTCCCCAAGGAGGGGCGTAAATTTTTTTTGAAAAAATCCCCTTTGCCGCTTGCGAAATGCGCGGTTGTAGGGTATAATAACTATGAAAGATTTTTCAACAATCGGAAAGAGGTATGTTATGAAGAAAACCTGTGCGATCATCATCATGGACGGCTACGGTCTTGCGCCTGCGGGAGCGGGCAACGCCATCTCCCTGGACGGCAGCAAGAACGTCGCCGCCTACCGCAAGCAGTACCCCTCCGCCACGCTGGGCGCGAGCGGACGCGCCGTGGGGCTTCCCGACGGGCAGATGGGCAACTCCGAGGTCGGGCACCTCAACATGGGCGCGGGGCGCATCGTCTATCAGGATCTCACCAAGATCACCAAAGAGATCGAGGACGGCGAATTTTTCCAAAACCCCGCCCTTGTCAAGGCGATGGAGAACGCCAAAAAGCCCGGCAAAAAGCTGCACCTGTGGGGACTTTTGTCGGACGGCGGCGTGCACAGCCACATCACGCACCTTTACGCGCTGCTCAAAATGGCAAAGGAACACGGCGTGAAAGAGGCGTACGTCCACGCCTTTCTGGACGGGCGCGACACGCCCCCCACGTCGGCGGCGGAATACGTCGCGCAGCTCCTTGACGAGATGAAGAAGCTGGGCTACGGCAAGCTCGCCTCCCTTTCGGGCAGGTACTACGCGATGGACCGCGACAACAACTGGGACCGCATCGAAAAGGCGTACGATATGCTCACCGTGGGAACGGGCGTTCAGGCGGAGGACGCCGTCGCTGCGCTGCACACCTCCTATGAGGCGGGCGTGACGGATGAGTTCGTTCTGCCCACCAACATCGTGGAGAACGGCAAGCCCGTGGCGCTCGTCGAGGACGGCGACTCCGTCATCTTCTTCAACTTCCGCCCCGACCGCGCAAGGGAGCTGACCCGCGCCTTCTCGCAGGATCCCTTCGTCGTGCCCAAGGGCACCGCGTTCGAGCGCAAGACGGGATTTCTGCACCCCGTCTATGTCTGCTTTACGGTGTACGACGCGGAATACAAGAACGTGGAGATCGCCTTCCCCAAACAGACGATGAAGAACACGCTGGGCGAATACCTCGCCTCGCTCGGGAAAAAGCAGCTCCGCATCGCCGAAACGGAGAAGTACGCGCACGTCACCTTCTTCTTCAACGGCGGCGTGGAAGCGCCGAACGCGGGCGAAGTGCGCGTGCTCATCAATTCCCCCAAGGTGGCGACCTATGACCTGCAGCCCGAAATGAGCGCCCCCGAAGTGACCGAGCGCGCCATTCAGGAGCTCAAAACGGGCGAATACGACGCCATGATCTTAAACTTCGCCAACTGCGACATGGTCGGGCACACGGGCGTCATCCCCGCCGCCGTCAAGGCGGTGCACACCGTGGACGAATGCGTGAAGAAGGTGGTCGATCAGATCCTCTCGATGGGCGGAAGCGTGCTGCTCACCGCTGACCACGGCAACGCCGACAAGATGCTCGCCGACGACGGCGAGCCCTTCACGGCGCACACCACCAACCCCGTGCCCGTCGTGCTCATCTCCGAGCAGTACAAGAACGTCACCCTGCGCAAGGACGGCATCCTCGCCGACCTCGCCCCCACCCTGCTCGAGGTGATGGGACTGCCCGTCCCCGCAGAAATGACGGGCAAGAGCCTCATCGAAAAATAACGTCCCGAAAAAAACAGACCTTCCCTTGCGGGGAAGGTCTGTTTTTTATACCGAGCGTGGTCTTCCGTCAGATATGCCATGCCAAAAGGGAGGAGCAAAAGCTCCTCCCTTTTGGCATGGTGGACCTGCGCGGAATCGAACCGCGGTCTTACAGGGTTCGTCTGCGGACACTACACGTTTAGTCTGTGAGAAAGTCTCGCCCGCGGGCAGTTCACAGACAACCCGCGCCTTGGGCATACTTCCCTATGATCCTCTTTGAGGGCGGAAGTGTTCCCTCAAAGGAGGTTCCCCACTGCATTGACGCCCCGTTCCCTGCCGTGGGCAACAGGGACGGGACGGAGCTTAAACTTGGTTAAGCCGCAAGCGCCACGCGGCGCGCCGAAGCGCGACGAGCGACAGCCGACCTTCTTTCAGTCTTGTCAGCATTTAAAATTGTTTCCGTTTTTACGGAGCCGAGCCTCCGACGTGCGTCCGACAAAGTCCGCCTGCAATCAAATCCAAAACAGGCCCATATCGTCTATTTATATTATACCCGCCGCGCGCATTTGTCAACCAAAATCGCGCCTCTTGCCGCGCGGAAGTCAGTTGAGCACGATGTCTTTGAGGCTTTCGTACTTCTGCATGGCGGCTTTTTTGACGGCGTCCAGTCCGAGACGACGCTCAAACGCCTCGTCGGTCAGCTTTTTGGCGGTGAAGATGACCTGCGTGGAATATTTCAGGTTCTTGACGTCGGTCAGAAATTTCCCGCTCTGGCGGGTGCCCAGAAAGTCGCCGCTGCCGCGGATCTCCAGATCTTTTTCGGCGAGGGCGAAGCCGTCCGACGTGTTCCTGAACACGGTGAGCCGTTCACGCGCCGCGGGGGTATCCGCGCCGACGAGCAGAAAACACCAGCTCTTTTCGCTGCCGCGCCCCACCCTGCCGCGGAGCTGATGGAGCTGCGAGAGCCCGAAGCGCTCGGCGTTCATGATGACCATGATGGTGGCGGAGGGAACATCCACGCCCACCTCGATGACGGTGGTGGAGACGAGGCAGTCGTATTCATGCCGCTTGAATGCCGCCATCACCTCCGTCTTTTCCTTCTCCTTCATGCGCCCGTGCAGAAGGGCGAACTTCACCTCGGGCAGCCGCGCGCGCAGCTCCTCGAAGAGCTCGGTGACGGAAGTCACCTCCCCCTCGTCATCGTCGATCTTGGCGCACACGAAGTACGCCTGTCCGCCCTGTCTGCACGCGTCGCGGATGTAGGCGAGCATATCGTCGTACTTGCGCGCGGGGATAATGGCGGTGGTGACGGGCTGGCGGTCGAGCGGCTTATCGGGGATGGTAGTGACGTCGAGGTCGCCGTAAAAGACGAGGGAGAGCGTGCGCGGGATGGGCGTCGCCGACATGACGAGCATATCGGGCGAATCCCCCTTTTCGCTCAGCGCGCTGCGCTGCGCCACGCCGAAGCGGTGCTGCTCGTCGCACACGCAGAAGGCGAGCCGCGCGAAGTGCACGTCCCCCTGCAGCACGGCGTGCGTGCCGCACAGCACGTCCACCTCCCCTTTTTCGAGCGCCGCCTTCAGCTCCCGCTTCTCCTTGGCGGTGCTCCCGCCCGCGAGATAGCCGACGCGGTACTCGGGGAACATCCGCTTCAAAAGCGAGAAGTTTTGTTCCGCCAACACCTCCGTGGGCGAGAGATACGCCGCCTGAAAGCCGCTGGCGAGCGCCATGTACATCCCCGTGAGCGCCACCGCCGTCTTGCCGCTGCCGACGTCCCCCTGCAGAAGGCGGTTCATGCGGACGGGGCCCGTGACGTTATCGTAAATGGCGCGCACCGCCGCCTGCTGCCCCGCCGTGAAGGCGAAGGGGAAGCGCTTTTCAAATGCGGCGACCTGCCGCTCGGTGACGGTGTAGCGGTTATGGCGCGCCTCCTGCGCATCCCCCTTGATGAGTTTGAACGCGGAGAGCAGCACGAAGTACTCCTCGAGGGCGACCCGTTCGGACGCGGCGGCAAGTTCCGTCTTGTTTTTGGGCGCGTGGACGGTGCGGAACGCCTCTGCAAGCGGAGCAAGCGCGTACTTTTTCTGCAATTCCCACGGGATGACGGAGGAGAGGTCCTCCACGCCGAGCGCGCTCTGCACGGCGTCGCGCACGACGCGCTGCGTGAGCCCGCTCTTTAAGGGGTAGACGGGCACCAGCCCTTTGAGGCGCACGTTGCGGGCGAGCGGCTCGAAGGTGGGATTGACGAGGCTCACCTGTCCGTAGCGGTTCTGCACCCGCCCGTAAAAGAGGTATTCGCCCGCCTTCAGCGTCTTTGCAAGGTAGGGCATATTGAACCACACCGCCGTGAAATTTACGCCGTCCTGCACGAGGCGGGCGCGCACCGTCTTGCGGCGGGAATAGTAGTTCATGGGGTCGACGCTCACGAGCTGCGCGGCGACGAGCGCCATGTCGTTGTGAAAGACGTTGAGGATGGAGGTGCGGTCGGTCATGTCGAGATAGGCGCGCGGAAAACAGCGGATGAGCTGCGCGCTGTCCGTGATGCCGAGTTTTTGAAGTTCTTTGGCGCGTTTTTCCGTGACGCCCTTGAGCTTTATAAGCTGCATCACTTCCCTCCCGAACCCTTCTTCTGAACAAAAAAAGAGCGCCGAAACGCCCTTTTTTATCATGCGTGATTATTCCAGCGAGAGCATATAGTAGTAAACGGGCTGCCCGCCGTAATGGAAATCGACGTCGCAGTCGGGGAATGCCTCCTGCACCTTCTCGGCGAGCGAGGAGGCGTCCGTCTCGTCCACGCCCTCGCCGTAGTAGAGCGTGATGACCTCGTGCGAGTCGTCCTTCATCTTGTCGAGGAGCTTCAACACCGTCTCGTCCACCGACTGCCCCTTGGCGAGGATCTTTTTGTCGTCGAGCCCGATGATGTCGCCCTCGTGGATGGAGAAGCCGTTGACGTTGGTGGTACGCACGGCGTGCGTGACCTGACCCGCCTTGACGTTGTCGATGGCGTGGATCATGTTCGCCTTGTTCTCTTCAACGGTCGCCTCGGGGCTGAACGCGAGCGCGGCGGCAAAGCCCTGCGGCACGTTTTTGGTGGGAATGACGTGGATGGTGCGGTTTTCGACGAGCGCCTTTGCCTGTTCCGCCGCCAGCACGATATTTTTGTTGTTGGGGAATACGAACACGTTGTCCGCGTTGATCTTCTGCACCGCCGTGGCGATGTCGGACGCGGAGGGGTTCATCGTCTGACCGCCCTCGATGACGCGGTCGACAAACAGATCCTTGAAGATCTCCGAGATGCCCTCGCCCGCGCAGACGGCGAGCATCCCCTGCTCCTTCTTTTCCGCCTCCCGCTTGGCTTTGAGCTGGCGGTTCTGTTCGAGCATATTCTCGATCTTGGGGCGGTCGAGTTCGCCCAGCTCCAGCGCATAGGTGAGCGCGACGCCCGGGCTGTTGGTGTGAACGTGCACCTTGACCATCTCCAGGTCCCCGATGCAGATGACGGAGTCGCCGATGCCCATCAGGTTCTCGCGCAGCTTGTCGATGTCGGCAAGGGTGGTGCTCTTTTTCAGATTGATGATGAAGAATTCCGTGCAGTAGGCGAACTGGATCTCGCCGAGGTCCATGTTGATGATGTCGGAATTGTCGCCGAAATCCGCCTCGGAAGAGGGAGCCGCCGCCTCCGTCTGCACGTCGGAGACGATCTCATCGCCCATGAGCGCGGACAGGAAGCCGCGCATGATGGTCATAAGTCCCACGCCGCCCGAGTCCACGACGCCCGCTTTTTTGAGCACGGGCAGAAGTTCGGGGGTCTGTGCGAGCGCCCTGTCCCCCTCCTCGATGACGGCGGGCAGGAAGGTCTCGAAATCCTTGTATTTTCCCGCCATCTTCACGGCGAATTCGCTCATCATTCTCACGACGGTGAGGATGGTGCCCTCCTTGGGGATGGAGACGGCGTTATAGGCAACTTTGGTACCCGCCTCCATGGCTTTTGCAAACGTCTTGGTGTCCACCTCGGGCTTGCTGTCGTGCAGAACGGAGCAGATGCCGCGGAAGATCTGCGACAGGATGACGCCCGAATTGCCGCGCGCACCGCGCAGGGCACCTTTGGAGACGTGGTCGCACACTTCGGGGAAGCTGTTGGAGGCGACGGCGGAGAGTTCCTTGACCGCCGACTGCATGGTGAGCGACATATTGGTACCCGTGTCGCCGTCCGGAACGGGGAACACGTTGAGTGCGTCCACCTTTGCCCTGTTATTTTCCAGCATCTTCGCGCCCACGAGCACCATCTTGCGGAACGTTGCGCAGTTGATCGTTTTTTGCATGAAAATTCTCTCCCGGAGTTGAATAAAAAAAGCGCAGTGACAGGTGAAAAAATTGTCCCGGTTACAACTTTAATCCGACAACGTTGACATTGACCGTGTCCACGATCATGCCCGTGAAGTACTCCACCTTATATTTGATGGCTTCCTTCAACGACTCCGCGACGGCCTGGATGGATACGCCGTATTTGATGAGCACGGAGATGTCGATAAAGATCCGGTTGCCGGACGTGACCACTTTCACGCCCTTGCCCCCTGCGTCCTTTTTGAACAATTCGGCAAAGGTGTCCGTAAAGCGGCGCGAAACGGTATCCACGATGCCATAGCTCTCCAGAGCGGCGTGTGCCGCGACCTTTGCGATCGCAAGGTCGGAGATCGAAATTTTTCCGTACCCGTTGCTCGTGCTGACAGACATAGTTACGCTCTCCCGTTTGTTCTCCTATCTATTCTACCCCATCGGCGCGCATTTTGCAAGCGTTATCGGAAAAATTTTTTTCATTTGCGAAAAAATTTTCTGCAATTCGACGCGTTTTTCATTGATTTTTTTTCGTGGAAATGCTATCATTGTTTCGTTCGCACGGGAACGCGCCCGTGCGCATTCGGGTACCATTTGAAAAATCACGCCCCTCGGGAGGTTTACTATGTCGAGAGTTTGCAGTATTTGCGGAAAGGGTCAGACGTCGGGCAACAATGTCAGTCACTCCAACCGTAAGACCAAGCGCACCTTTAAGGCGAACGTCCAGAAGGTCTCCTTCATGAAAGACGGCAAGGTCGAAACGGGTTACGTCTGCGCGCGCTGCTTGAAGAGCGACAAGGTCGAAAGAGTTTAAGCCGCGCCTTGAAAACGACAAATAAGGGCTGCCTGCGGGCAGTCCTTTTTTGCGTGGAAAATTTTCGCCGCCCGACGCCGCCCGCTGCAATGCCGGCTGCTTTGCGCCGCCGCGTCCCCTATCCGCATACGTCGGAAAAGAGGCGCAAAACGTTGTCCCGCGCGGCTTTTTCGGCAATGCGCGCGCCGAACTCGTCGGCGAGGAGCTGCAAAAGAAGGGGCATTTTTCCGGGGTGCGGCAGGAAGGGGTTGGGCGGGATGCCGTCGAAGTCGGTGCCGATGGCGAGCACGTCCTCCCCGCCCGCGCGCAGGATGGCGCGCGCATGGGCGACAAGCGCTGCGCGCTGCCCCTCGTATCCCCCGTCCTCCGACAGAAAACCTGCGCAAACGCAAAGCCCCGCCACGCCGCCGCAGTCGCCGAGCGCGGCGAGCTGCGCATCCGTCAGGTTCCTTGCCGCGTTCTGCACGCAGGCTGCGCCCGTGTGGCTCACGGCAAAGGGCCTCTTCTTTTCCGCCATCTCCCAAAACGCCGCGTCGCTCGCATGGGCGAGGTCGGGGATGATGCCCAGCCGCGCCATCTCCTCCGCCGCCTCATGCCCGAAGGCGGTGAGCCCGCGCGCCTTTTCACGCAAAGAAAAGGGCACCCGCCCCGCGCACAGCCCCGCATAGTCGGGAAAATTGGGATATGCCGCCGCCGTTGGCACGTTCCACACGAAGCCCGCCATGCGCACGCCGCGCGCATACAGTCCGCGCAGCTCCCCGAGCGTTGCAAACGCGCCGCCCTCCGCCGTGAGGACGGCGTTCACTCCGTCCTCACGCACATCGCGCGCGCACAGCACCTTATGATACCCCTCGCGCGCGCAGAGGGCGTCAAACGCGTCCGCAAGCTGCAAAAAACGGGCGTAGCCGCCCTCCCCGACAAATGCCGCAAAGCATTGCAGAAGGCAGCCGCCCGACATGAGCCGCGCTTTTGTGACCTGCGGCGCGCCCGATGCGGTGAGCGCGTCGCAGTGCAGGTCGCAGTACTTCATTGGCAGTACTTCATTTGCGGCGCACGAGCCGCACCAAAAAGGCGAGCGGTTTGGGAAGTTTCCAGCAGACGATGACCATTCAGACCTCCTTATCGACAAAGACGAGGACGGTGCCCTGCACCCGCAAGAACGCACGTTCCGCCGTCACCACGTTGGAGATGCCCCGCGTGGAGCCGTAGACGAACTTCTCGGGCAGAGGGTAATAAAATCCCCCGCTCTCCAATATATGCACTTCCCCGCCGAACGGGACAATGGAGCAGGTGCGCCCCTGCTCGCCCACAAGCACCGCCTCGCCGTCGGCGGCAAAGATGCGCGCGTGGTTGGTGATCATCTCCGCGCGCACGCCCCGCTTGCAGGCGGCATACAAAAGGTGGAGATTGCCGAGGAAGTGATCCTCCCTGCCCCCGCCGCCGCCATAAAAGGACAGCTCGTCCGCGCCCGCCGCGATCGCCCGCAGGAGGGCGAGCTCGCCGTCCGTGTAGTTCTTTTCGGAGGGATAGACCTCCGCGGGGGGCGGGTCGGGAAGGTAGGAGAGGGAGTCATAATCGCCCAGATTGACGTCGATGCGCACCCTGCCCTTCGCCCAGTCGTAGGCGCCGTCGCAGCAGTAGACGACGGCGTCCTCGTCCCCGATGTGCCCGCGGTAGGGCTCCCCGTTCAGAAGGATGACCGCCCTCATTCGCCGCGCAGCCTCGAAATGGTCGCCTTCATGTCGGGGGAACGGAACACGGCGCTGCCCGCGACGATGACGTTCGCCCCCGCCGAAATGACGTCCTTCACGTTCCCCTCCGTGATACCGCCGTCCACCTCGATGTCGAGGTCGGGACGCCCGCTGCGGATGAGGAAGTCGCGCAGTTTTTCGATTTTTTCGAGTGTGCCGGGCAAAAACCGCTGCCCGCCCCAGCCGGGGTGCACGCTCATCAGAAGCAGCATATCGGCGGCTTCGGCGCAGTCAAAGAGCTCCTCCACGGGCGTGTTGGGGTTGATGACGGCGCTCGCACGCATTCCGTAATTTTTGATGATGCGCAGCGTCTGCACGGTGAGCTCGCGGCACTCCTCCACATGGACGGTGACGATGTCCGCCCCCGCCCGTGCAAGCGCTTCGAGGCGGGTATCGGGACGCAGCACCATCAGATGACAGTCGAGCGGGAGAGAGGTGTACGGGCGGATCTGCTCGATCATCTGGCTCCCGAACGTGATGGTGGGCACGAAGTTCCCGTCCATGATGTCGCAGTGGATGTAATCCGCCCCGCACGTTTCCAGCTTTTTTACCGTCTCGCCCATGCGCGCGAAATCGCCCGCAAGAATGGACGGTGCAACTTTGATGTCCATCTGTTTCCCCTTATCTGTGTATTTTCCAATTAGGCGTCAAGCCTTCGGCTCGCCGCTTTTTTTACTTTCAAGATAACTCGCACGGAGTTGTCCACAAGCCCCCCCGATGTCGCTGCCCATGCTGCGGCGCAGGGTGGCGGAGATGCCGCGGGAGAGAAGGCGCTTTAAGAATGCCTGCGCCATGCGCTCGTCCGCGGCGCGCAGGGAGCGCTCCTTCACCGCGTTCAGGCGGATGAGATTGACGTGGCAGGGACGCCCGCGCAAGAGGTCTGCGAGCGCGTCGGCGTGTACCATGTCCGCGTTCTCCCCCGCGATGAGGCTGTATTCAAAGATATACCGCCGCCCCGTCCGTTCAAAATAGAGGGTGCAGGCGTCGAGGATCTCGCGGATGGAGAAGGCGTTGGCGACGGGCATGGTGCGGGCGCGCTCGGCGTCCGTGACCGCATGCAGGGAGACGGTGAGATTGAGCGGGATGCCCTCCTCAGCAAAGCGGCGCATCTTGTCCGCCAGCCCGCAGGTGGAGAGGCTGATGTTGCGTGCGCTCATGCCGAAGCCCTCGCCGTCCGTCACGTTGCGCAAAAACCGCACGACGTTCTCGTAATTGTCGAAGGGTTCGCCGCTGCCCATGAGCACGACGTTGGTGACGGCGCGCTTTTCCTTCAAGCCCCCGCCCGCAAGGCGGTTGACGGCGACGATCTGTCCCAGGATCTCGCCCGCGGTGAGGTTGCGCACCAGCCCGCCCAGCGTGGAGGCGCAGAACTTGCACCCCATGCGGCAGCCCACCTGCGTGGAGACGCACTGCGTGTTGCCGTACTTATACTTCATGAGCACGCCCTCGATGAGGTTGCCGTCCGCGAGGGCGAAGAGAAATTTCTGCGTGCCGTCCCGGGCGGTAAACACCCGTTCGATGCGGACGGGCTCCTCCTCGAACTGCTCCGCAAGCCGCGCGCGCAGCGCGGAGGACACGGGCAGCTCGGAGAGTTTTTTCCCGTGCAGCAGCCCCTCGGAAAGCTGCCTTGCGCGGAAGGGCTTTTCGCCCGCCTCCGCGACGAGCGCGCACAGTTCCGCATACGACTTATCGAGCAGGATGTCCTTCATACGCGCCTCATTTTTGCAATGTAAAACCCTGCCCCGTAGGCAGTATCGGGCAGAAATTGGATGCCGCACGCCTTTTTGACGTGGGAGAGCGGACTGTCCGCCCCGCACAGGCAGAACTCGGGATGCGCGGAAAGGAAGGCGGAGACCACCTCGTCGTTCTCCTCCGAAAAGAGGGAACAGGTGGAATAATACAGATGTCCGCCCGCGGCAACGTAGCGCGCACAGTTCTCCAGAATGGCGCGCTGAACGGCGCAGAGCGCGGAAAAATCTTCCCCCTTATTCAAGGGCAGGTCGGGATTTTCTGCCACGGTGCCGAAGCCGGAGCACGGCACGTCGCACAACACGCCGTCGAAGGCGCCCTCCCACGCGGGAGAAAAGCGCGAGCTGTCCGCCTGCACGGGCGTGACGTTGTCCGCGCCCATGCGCGCGCAGTAGCTTTCGATGAGCGCGACGCGGTGCGGGTGCAGTTCGCACGCGGTGACGTGCCCGCACTTTTTTGCGAGCAACACGCTCTTTCCGCCGGGCGCGGCGCAGGCGTCAAGCAGGCGCGCGCACCCCTCCACCACGCCGCAGATGGCGACGCTCCCCACCGATTGGAAGGTGTAATCCCCCGCGAAAAAGCGCTCGTCGCGCGGGAAGTGTTCAAACAAAAAGAGATGCGCAAAGGGCGTTGAGGTGTGGGGACGTGTGAGGTAATTCTCCTCCCCGCGCTCGAACCGCACGCTCACGCCGCCGCTCTTTGCCCGCACGATGGACTCCGTCCGCGCGCCGTACTCCGCGCGCAGTTTTTTGACGGCGAAGAGCGGATAGGGCGTGGTGAGTGCGAGCCCCTCGTCCCCCTCGGGGATGGGAACGCGGTCCGCGTCGAACTTGCGCAGCGCCGCGTTGACGAAGCCCGCCATACCCCCCTTGCCCATCTTTTTGAGCAGCTCCACCGCAAGATCGGTGACCATATAGCGCGGTTTTTCCAGAAAGATGAGGAAATAGAGGGCGATCTTCAAAAGGATGCGCACGCTCTGTTTGGGATTTTTTTCCGCGACCGAGCGGATGCACGCCGCAAGATAGGCGTCGTGCTCGAGCACGCCGTAGCACACTTTGACGGTGCGCGAACGGTGCGCCTCCTCGATGGGCGTTTCGGCGAGGGCGAGCTTTAAGTGCGCGCCCGCGGCGTACACTTTGGTGAGCACCTGATAGGGGTCATAGAGCGGGTTCAGCAAACACGTCCCCCCCTTTCACCTTGCCGCCGTTGCAGAACGCGGCGTCCGTCATGCGCTTTCCGCCCGCAGGCTGCACGTCGAAAATGCGCACGGCGCCCTCCCCGCAGCGGACGATGAGTCCCTCCTTGGGCGAGGCGCAGAGCACCTCCCCCGCGCGCCCCCTATCCGCGGGCAGCACGCGGGCGTTGTAGCAGTTGAGCACAAGCTCCCCCATCGCGGCAAAGGCGAGGGGCGCGGGCGAGAGGGCGCGGATGAGCGCGCTCACTTCACACGCGGGGCGGGAGAAGTCGATCTGCGTGCGCGCCGTCTTGCGGCAGAGCGTGCCCTCCCCCTGCGGCGTGAGGGAAACTTCCCCCCGCTCGATGCGCAAAAGCGCCTCCGTGAGCAGCTCCGCCCCGAGCCGGGAGAGCTTTTCGGTGAGCGAGCCGCAGGTGTCCTCCTCCCCGACGGGAAGGGCGCGCTTTAAAAACATATCGCCCGTATCCAGCCCGACGTCGGTGCGCATGATGGTGACGCCCGTCTCCCGCTCCCCCGCAAGAATGGCGGCGGACACGGGCGCCGCGCCGCGGAATTTGGGCAGCAGACTGGCATGGACGTTCCACACGCCCAGCGGGAACAAGTCGAGCGCCTCCTGCGTTAAGATCTGCCCGTAGGCGCAGGTGACGAGGATGTCCGCTCCCACGGCGCGCACCGAGGAGAGCGCCTCTTTGAGGCGCGCGGGCTGCAATACGGGGATGCCCAGCTCCTCCGCCGCCTGTTTGACGGGGGAGGGCGTGAGGATGCGCTTTCTGCCCTGCGGCCTGTCCGGCTGGGTGAGCACGGCGGCGACGGGAAAACGGCGCGCCGCCGCACGGAGCGAGGGAACGGCGAATGCGGGCGTGCCCGCAAAGAGGATGTTCATGGCGCTGCCTCCTTGTGCGCGGGGTCAGTCGTTGACGTCGTGGACGTTCTCCGCCTTGTCGGTGTAGAGAACGCCGTCGAGATGGTCGAGCTCATGGCAGACGGCACGGGCGCAGAACCCGCGCGCCGTCAGCGAATAACGGTTGCCGTTGCGGTCGGAAAAGACGACTTTCACCTTGTCGGGACGGGTGACGGTGCCCGCCTTGCCGCGCACGGAGAGGCACCCTTCCGGGCCCGTCTGCTCCCCCTTTTGGGAGACGATGACGGGATTCACCATCTCGAAAAAGCCCTCCTCCACGTCTACCTGCACGGCGCGGACGGGGACGCCCACCTGCGGCGCGGCAAGTCCCGCGCCCTCGGCGGCTTTCAGCGTTTCCTTCATGTCGTCGAGGAGCTTTGCGAGCTCCCCGTCAAAACGGGTGACGGGCTTGCACTTCTCCCGCAGAACGGGATCGCCCACCTGAACGATTTCACGGATCATAATTCACCTGACCAAAGTTTATGTTTATGCGGACATGAGTCGACCGTTTTTACGCCGTCACGGACATGGTACCCACGGAACATTCATGTTTTGATGACAGAAACAAATCGTATTTTGCGGAACGCAAGCGCAACAACGGATGGCGGGATGAATCCCGCAGACCATTTTGGAGCGCAGTCGCCCGTCAGCCGAGGAGCGCGCGGCTCTGCGACGGGGAGCTTACCCAAGCGTAAGTGACCCGAGCAGAACGCAAGCGCGACAATGGATGGCGAGATGACTCCCGCAGACCATTTTGGAGCGCAGTCGCCCGTCAGCCGAGGAGCGCGCGGCTCTGCGACGGGGAGCTTACCCAAGCGTAAGTGACCCGAGCAGAACGCAAGCGCGACAATGGATGGCGGAATGAATGCGCTGCAAAATCAGCTTAAATTGGAGGGATTTTCCTCCACCCACACCAGCGCATCGCGAAAGGTCTGCGCGGAGGCGGCGTCGTAGATGCGCTCCAAAAGGGACTTCGACACAAGGCGCATGAGCACCTGATAGCGGTACTTCCCCTGGATGCGCTTGATGGGCGCGTGCATCCGGTTGAAGAACAGGAACTCCTCCGGGTGCTGCGCATAGAGCTCCTGCAGGGCGCCGTATACCCCGCGCAGCGCCTCGAGCGCGGCTTTGTCGTCCGCGGAGGAGACCATGACGCGCACGATGAGCGCAAAGGGCGGAAACATGGTCGCCGCGCGCATATTCACCTCGTGGCGGTAAAACCCCTCGTAGTCATACGCCGCGGCAAAGCGGAGGATGGCGTTGTCGGGGTCGTACGTCTGCAAAATGACGTCCCCGCGCTCCTTGCCGCGCCCGCTCCTGCCCGCGACCTGCGTCACGAGCTGGAAGGTGCGTTCGTTGCTGCGGTAATCGGGAAAGTGCAGGCTCATGTCCGCATCGAGGATGCCCACGAGGGTGACGAGCGGAAAGTCGTGCCCCTTGGCGACCATCTGCGTGCCGACCAGAATATCCGCCTGCCGCTCGGAAAACTGCTTTAAAATGCGGTAATGCCCCTCTTTTCCGTTCGTCGTGTCGTTGTCCATGCGCAGGATGCGGGCGGAGGGATAGAGCTTTTTCAGCTCCCCCACCACGCGCTGGGTGCCCGTTCCCGCATAGTAGATGTGCCGCCCGCCGCACGCGGGGCACGCCTCGAGCATCTTGTAGCGCGCGCCGCAGTAGTGACACTTTAAACAGTTCTCCTCGCTGTGATAGGTGAGCGAGACGTCGCACTGTTCGCACTTTGCGGTATAGCCGCAATCACGGCACAGGACGGTCTGCGAATACCCCCTGCGGTTTAAAAACAAGATCGCCTGCTGTCCCTCCGCAAGGGTGGCGGCGAGCCGCTCGCGCAGCGCCGCCGAGAAGGGCGAGGGATTGCCGCGCTTCACCTCCCTGCGCATATCCACGAGCGTGACGTCGGGAAGGGGGCGGGCGTTGACGCGGTCGGGCATCCGCACGAGCGCGAACTCGCCGTCCAGCGCGCGTTTATAGGTCTCCACGGCGGGCGTGGCGCTGCCCAGAACGAGCTTGCAGCCGTTATGCGTCGCGCGCAAAAGGGCGATGTCGAAGGTGTTGTAGCGGGGCGCCGTCTCGGAGGAATAACTGCCGTCGTGCTCCTCGTCGATGACGATGACGCCCACGTTCTCGACGGGGGCGAACACGGCGGAACGCGCCCCGATGGCGATGCGGGCGCTCCCCTCCCGCAGGCGCTGCCATTCGTCGAAGCGCTCCCCTGCGGAAAGCCCGCTGTGCAAAATGGCGGCGGCGGAGCCGAAGCGCGCGCGGAGCTGCGAGAGCATCTGCGGCGTCAGAGAAATTTCGGGGACCAGAAAGATGGCGGTCCTGCCCGCCTTCAGAGCGTCGGCGATGAGGGTGAGATAGACCTCCGTCTTGCCGCTGCCCGTCACGCCGTGCAGGAGGGTGACCGTCTTTTCCGTCCCCTCGACGGCGCGCACGGCGCGCTGCTGGGCGGACGTTAAGACGTGTTCCGCCGCCCTGTCCTCCATGCCCTTGTAGGGATCGCGCAGGACGCGGCGCTTTTCTAAAAGGATGCCGCCCTTTTTGACGAGCGCGTTCACCGCGCTGCCGAACTGCTCCCGCAGGCGGGCTGCGTCCGTCTCGCCGTGCTCCTTTAAGTACGCGAGGCACGCCGCCTGCTGCGGTGCGTTTTTGATGAGGACGTCCTCTGAAAAGCGTGCAAACGTGCGGTAGGTCTCCGAGACCTTTCCCCTGCGCATCTCGGGCGGGAGAAAGAGCCGCAGCGAGAGCGCGAGCGGCACGCGGTACCGCCTTGCGATGGCGCGCGCGAGCGAGAGGCACTCCGCATTGATGGCGGGCGTGCCCTGTTCGACGCGGTAGATCTTTTTGAGTTTTTCGGCGGGATAGCCGCTCGTCTCTTTGACGCGCATGACAAAGCCCGTCGCCGCGCTCCTGCCGAAGGGCACGTCAACGCGGGCGCCCGCCTCTGCGGGCACGTCGCACACATAGTCGAAGATCTTGTCCACCTCGCTGTGCGCGATATCGACGATGACTTCACAAATCATGCTGCCGTCCAAATGCAAAACACGCCCCTTTTTGGGGCGTCGTCTGCGAGGGAGCGCGTCAATCGTGCGCGCTCGCCACTTTTCCGTTCATGATCTCCTGGCAGGCGAGGACGATCTCCTTCTGCTTGCCGGGGAGCTCCGTAACGCCTGCCGCCTGCATCTGCTCGATGATCTGGCGGGTGCGCTTCGCCACCACCACGCACAGCTCGTAGCGGCTGGCAGGTTCCTCCTGCGAGCCGAGCTTGCGGATGAGAGCGTCCACCGAAGGTTCGTTGATCATATCGTTTTCTCCTTTTCTCTGCGGATGATTTCCCTGATTTTGCGCATCGTCTCGCGCGAGTCGTCGTTGACGATGACGTAGTCGTATAAAGGCGCCTGGTCGAGCTCGTATCTGACGCGCTGCATCCGCGTTTTGAGCTCCTCGTCCCCCTCCGAACCGCGCCCCGAGAGGCGCTTTTCCAGCTCCTCCATGGAGGGCGGCGCGACCATGATGAGCACCGCGGAGGAGGGCATCAGCCGCTTGACGTTGAGCGCGCCCACCACCTCGATCTCCAATATGACGGATTTTTCTTTGAGCTGCCGCTCCACAAAGGAACGGGGAGTGCCGTAAAAATTCCCGAAGTGCTCGTCATACTCCAGAAAGTCGTTCGCGGCGATGCGGTCGCTGAACTCCTCCTTGGAGATGAAGAAGTAATCTTTGCCGTTCTCCTCCCCCGCGCGGGGTGCGCGCGTCGTGCAGGAGACCGATTCCACAAGGGACTTGTCGGCGTCGAGCAGCAATTTGACGATCGTCCCCTTGCCCACGCCCGACGGTCCCGAAATGACGACGAGGATATTTCTCATGCGTTACTCCAAATTCTGTATCTGTTCGCGGATCTTCTCGATCTCGTTCTTCATGTCGAGCGCGAGCGCCGTGATGTCTTTATCGTTGGATTTGCTGCAAATGGTGTTGCATTCGCGGTTGAATTCCTGCACCAGAAAGTCGAGCTTTCTGCCCACTTCGGCGAGAGAGGCGATCTCGGAGAACGCCTTGATGTGCGCCGAGAGGCGGGTGAGCTCCTCGTCGATGTTGCACTTGTCGGCAAACACCGCCGCCTCCGTTAAAATGCGCGTTTCGTCCACCTTGCCCGCAAGGTACTCGCCGATGCGCTCGGTGAGCTTTTTGCGGTACTCCTCCGCGACGAGGGGTGCGCGCGCCGCGATCGCGTCCCGCAGGCGGGAGACGGTCTGCACACGGGACATGAGGTCGGCTTTGAGCCGTTCCCCCTCCCGCCCGCGCATTTGAGTGAGCGAGGAGAGCGCCATGGAGAGCGCCTCTTCGAGGGCGGAGACGAGCGCCGCGTCCGCCTCGCCGTTCTCCTCCGCGCGCAGCACGTCGGGAAGGCGCAGATAGAAGGTGAGCGACGTATCGTCCACGACGCCCGGCATGATGCCGCGCAGCTCCTCCGCCGCCCTTTGATAGGCGAGCGCCGCAGAGGTGTCGAGGTAGTACTTCTTCTCCTTTTCGCGGCGGTCGGTGAGCGTGATGAACACGTCGACGTGCCCGCGGGTGAGGAAGGTGCGCACGATGGAGCGGATGTGCTCCTCCTGCGCGAGGAAGATGCGCGGGCATTTGACGGAGATGTCGAGAAAGCGGTTGTTGACCGACTTGACTTCCGCCGTCAGTTCCACCCCGTCCTTGTTCACGACGCCCCTGCCGTATCCCGTCATGCTCTTCATACGCGTCCGCTCCTTGAAAAATGCTGTTTTGGTTTTGATTGTAATATTATACCACGCGCACGCGCGAATTTCAAGTGCTTTCGCGGAATATTTTGCGTTTTCGGCGGGTTTTTCGGGGCGGAGGGCTATGCGTTCCCCTCGCCGAGCATGGCGAGAAATTCCGCCTCGCCGATGACGCGGATGCCGAGGGCGCGCGCCTTTTCCAGCTTGCTGCCCGCGTCCGTGCCCGCGATGACGAGCGTCGTCTTGCGCGAGACGGAGGACTGCGCCGTGCCGCCCAGCGCCTCGATCTTCTTTTGCGCCTCGGGACGGGACATGGAAGAGAGCCCGCCCGTTAAAACGACGTTCTCCCCCGCAAAGACGCCCTCTGCGGGGCGCACCCTGACGGTGGGCGTCACGCCCGCCGCTTTGAGGCGGGCAAGCTCCGCCCTGTTCTCCTCGTCGGCAAAGTACCCGACGACGTTCGCGGCGGTGACTTCGCCGATGTCCTCGATGGCGATGAGCTGCTCCGCGGTGAGCGCGGCGACCGCCTCCACGCTGCCGTATGCGGCGAGGTCACGCGCGGCGACCCGCCCGATGCCCTCGATGCCGATGGCGTACAAAAACCGTTCGAGCGGGATATGGCGACTTGCGTCGATGGCGGAGAGAAGGTTGGCGATCTTCTTTTCTTTGAACCCCTCCAACTCCGCAAAGCTCTCCGCCGTGAGGGCGTAGAGGTCGGAAAAGTTGGTGACGCCGCGCTTTTCGTGCAGCAGGGTGAGCGTCGCCTCCGACATCCCCTCCACGTCCGCCGCGTTCTTGGAGCAGTAGTGCGTGAGCTTTTGCACGATGCGGGGCGGGCAGAGGCGGTTGGTGCAGAAGAGGTTTGCCCCCACCTCCTCGACGGGCGCGCCGCAGGCGGGGCAGACGGCGGGCTTTTGCACGGGCACGCTCCCCTCCGTGTGAGCGACCGCGCCCAGGATCTCGGGGATGACCTCGTTGGAGCGGCGCACCAGCACGCGCGAGCCCACCTTCACGTCCTTGCGGGTGAGGTCGCCGAAGTTATTCAAGGTGGCGCGGCGCACGGTGGCGCCCGCAAGTTCGACGGGGGCGATGAAGGCGAGCGGGGTGAGTTTGCCCGTTCTGCCCACCTGCCAGACGACCTTTTCGACGGTCGTCTCCGCCTCCTCCGCCTCAAACTTGTAGGCGATCGCCCAGCGGGGGAATTTATCGGTATACCCCATCTGCCTGCGCACATCCTCCCCGTCCGTCTTGATGACGGCGCCGTCCGTCAGGACGTCGAGCGTCTTTCTGTTCACTTCGATCTCGTCCACCGCCGCCATGACCTCCTCAAACGAGGCGCACACGCGCAGGAACGGGAAGGTGGAAAACCCCCACTCTTTCAACTTTGCGAGCGCCTCCTGCTGGGAGGAGACGGGGGAGGAGGACATATAGTTGATGTCGTAAAATAAGATCTCGGGATGGCGGGAGGCGGTGACTTTGGGGTCGAGGTTGCGGATGGCGCCCGCCGCCGCGTTGCGCGCGTTTTTGAGCGGCTCGTCGGGGTGAGTGCGGTTGTATTCCTCCAGAACGGGCAGGCGGATGATCGCCTCCCCGCGCACCTCGAGGGTGCCCGTATAGGGGATGGCGAGCGGGAAACTTCTCACGGTGAGCGCCTGCGCCGTGACGTCCTCCCCCTCCGTTCCGTTGCCGCGCGTGGTGGCGCGCACGAAGCGCCCGCCCTCGTACGTCAGGCACATCGTCAGCCCGTCGAACTTGTATTCCACCGTAAACAGGGCGGCGGGATCGACTTTTTTGACGCGCGTGACGAAGGCGGAGAGCTCGTCCTCCGTGACCGCCTTATCGAGCGAAAAGAGGGGCGCGATGTGCGTGTGGCGGGTAAAGCCCTTGACGGGCTCGCCGCCCACGCGGCGGGTGGGAGAATCGGCAAGCCGCACGCCCGTCTCGCGCTCTAAATTTTTGAGCTCGTCGTAGAGGGCGTCGTACTCCCTGTCCGACACGCTGGGCGCGTCCTGCACATAGTATTCGTACGCCCACTTGTTGAGCGTATCCACAAGATAGCGCATCCTGTCCATGGTAACTCCTTCCGCTCCGCGGCGGGAGCGCGGGCATTTGCCCCTTTTACAGGATCTCCAGCGGCGCCAGCGCCGCGGCGAGGTCCTTGTTGCCCGCCTTTTCAAAACTGACGGTGATGATGACGTTGGTGCCCGCGCCGCGCATCGCCGTGACGACGCCCTCGCCGAAGCGGGCGTGCCGCACGCGCACCCCCACCGCAAAGCCCGAAGTGTCCTTGCGCGGCTGCTGCGGCGCGCTCATCCCCGCGTTCCCGTAGCGGACGGGCGCGGAGGAAGGCGAAGGCGCGGGGCGCGCAGGTTTTGCGGTGCTGCCCGTTCCGAAGGTGCGGAATGCCCCCTCGTCGGCGCCCGAAAAGCCGCTCCCGCGCGAGGATCTGTAGCCATACGGCGTGCGCGCGCCATAGCCGCCCGCACCACTTCCATAGCCGCCCGCGCCGCCGTAATTGCCGTAATTGCCGCGGTTGCCGTTGTAACCGTTGTAGCCGTTGTAGCCGGATCCTCTGCCCGCGCCGTAGCTGCCGTAGCCGCGTTCGTAGCCGTCCGCGCGGCGCTCCGCCTTGGGGATGTCGAGCGCGCCCTCCAATTCGTCGATGAACTGCGAGCGCACCGTGAGATCGCGCCTGCCGTACAGATAGCGGCTCCTGGAGCGGGTGAGATAGAGCCGCTCCTCCGCGCGGGTGATGGCGACGTACATGAGGCGGCGCTCCTCCTCGAGGGAGGCGGGGTCGTTCTGCGCGCGGGAGGTGGGCATGACGTCCTCCTCCAGCCCCACGACGAACACGCAGCGGAATTCCAGCCCCTTCACCGCGTGGATGGTGGCGATGGTGACGTAATCCCCCTCGTCCATCTCGTCGGTGTCCGAATACAGCGTGATCTGCTGCAGATAGTCGGAGAGCGACGCCTCGGGGTTCATGTGCACGAACTCCTCCACGGCGCTCATAAATTCGTCGATGTTGGCGCGCTTGGTGACCGATTCGTCCGAATTGTCGGCATACTGCTCGCGCATCCCCGAGGTCTCCACGAGGCGGCGCACGAAGGCGTCCACGGGCAGCACCTGCGCATCGAGCACCAGATCTTTTAAATAACTTCCGAAGTCGCGCAGCTTTTGTTTTGTCCCCGCGTTGACGGGGAGGAGGTCACAGTCGAGCACGGCGTCGTAGAGGGAGACGTCCTCCTTTTGCGCATAGTCGAAGAGCGCCTGCACCGTTTTGTCGCCGATGCCGCGGCGGGGAACGTTGATGATGCGCGCCACCGCCTCGCTGTCGAAGGGGTTGCCCGCCACGCGCAGATAGGCGAGGATGTCCTTGATCTCCTTGCGCTCGAAGAACTTGAAGCCCCCGAACACCTTATAGGAGATGCCGTATTTGGTAAATTCCTGCTCGAAGGATCGCGTCAAGGCGTTGATGCGCATGAGCACGGCGAAGTCGGAGAGTTTGTACCCCTGCGCGCGCAGCTTCATGATGGTCTGGGCGCAGTAGAGCGCCTCCGACGTCTCGCTCTCCGCCTCGAAGTAGACGGGCGGGACGCCGTCGGGATTTTCGGTGTGCAGCGTCTTGCCCTTGCGGTGGGCGTTGTGCGAGATGGAGGCGTTGGCGAGCGCCAGGATCGCCTTGGTGGAGCGGTAGTTCTGTTGGAGTTTATACACCTTCGCCTTGGGATATACCCGTTCAAAGCCGAGAATGTTCTCGATCTTCGCGCCACGCCAGCCGTAGATGGACTGGTCGTCGTCGCCGACGACGAACAAATTCCCGTGCACGGAGGAGAGGCATTTGACGATCTCGAACTGCACGGCGTTGGTATCCTGGAACTCGTCGACATGAACGTAATGAAAGCGCCCCGCAAGGTAGGAGAGCGCCTCGGCGTCCTCCTTTAAGAGGGAGAGTGCCTCCGTCAGAAGGTCGTCGAAGTCGAGGGCGTTGTACGCCTTCAAATGGTCGTTGTACTTTTCATACACCTTGACGGCGACGTCGATGTTGCTCTCATAGCGCTGGCGCAGCGCATAATCCCTTGGAGAAAGCCCGAGCATCTTGGCGTTGGAGATGTGCCACTTCACCGACTTCAAGAGTTTTCCGTCCTCGTCGTCGTAGCCGCACTCCTTGAACGCCTGTTTGATGACGGCGGAGCGCTCCTGCTCGGAATAGATGGAGAAGTTGGCGGAGAGCCCCCGCCGCTCCGCAAACATCCGCAAAATTTTCACGCACATGGAGTGGATGGTGCACACCCACATCCGCCCGACGTCCGTCATAGCGTCGAGGCGGGCGCGCATCTCGTTCGCCGCCTTGTTGGTGAAGGTGATGGCGAGGATGTTTTCGGGCGGGACGCCCTTCTCCGTGACGAGGTGCGCGATGCGCGAGGTGAGCACGCGCGTCTTGCCGCTGCCCGCCCCCGCGAGCACGAGAACGGCGCCCTCAGTGTCGAGGACGGGCGCGAGCTGTTCTTCATTGAGCAGTTGAAGTTCTTCCATACCCGCATATTATATCACACGCGCCGCCAAATGACAACTCATCCCGCGCACTTCCCCGCAATTCACGCCCCGAAAAAAACCGCCGCGCGGCGGAGGTCTCCCCTCCGCCGCGCGGCTTTTAACGTGCCGTCCGTGTCGGCGCAAAATATGTCAGCGGATGAAGTTGGTCCTCTCCCCGCTCTCCTGCACGGGCGGAAGGATGCCCGCTTCCCTGCCTGCACGGATGCACTTTAAAAGATACGCCATGTTCCGCGCGAGGTTGCGCAGCGTCTGCATCCCCTCGCCGTCGCGGCGCACCTCCTCGGGCGCGCTGCCGTACACCATGTTCCAATAGGTGGAGGAGACGACGGGCATGGAGGAGATGCCGAAGTACTTGTTGAGCACGTCGAAGGAGGCAGCCGTTCCGCCCCGCCGCGCCGAAACGACGCACGCTCCGGGCTTTCCCGCAAAGGCGAACTTGCCCGCATAGAAGGCGCGGTCGAGCACGGAGAGCACCCTGCCCGAGGGATGGGCGTAGTAGACGGGCGTGCCGAATATCAACCCGTCTGCGTCCTTCGCCCGTTCGATGAGCGTGTTGGCGACGTCGTCAAAGACGCAGCGCCCCTTGTTTTTGCACCCGCCGCAGGCGACGCAGTCCTGCACGGGGTCCTTGCCGAGCCAGAAAATTTCCGTCTCCACCCCTTCCGTGTGCAGCGTCTCCGCCAACACTGTGAGTGCCTCGTTGGTGCAGCCCGCCGCACGCGGGCTGCCGTTGATGAGCAATACCTTCATATCGTCCTCCGCGGCGGGGCTTGTCCCCGCCCATATTCCTCTTTATTTTCCGCCTCAAACGAGGCGCCCGTCTCTCATTTCCCCTTTTTGCCCTTCTCCCTCGCGCGCATCTCCGAAAAGAAGGAGGAGAGCACTTCGGCGCACTCTTCCTGCAATACGCCGCCCGTCACCTCCGTCTTATGGTTGAGCAGGTTAGCGGAGGCGAGCTCCTTCGTCAGGCTCCTGCCCTTTTGCTCGTACGCGCCGAAGTAGACGCGGTCGATGCGCGCGTTGAGGATGGCGCCCATGCACATGGGGCAGGGCTCGAGCGTGACGTAGATCTCCGCGCCCGGCAGCCGCCACGAATGCTCCCTCCGGCACGCCATGTCGATGGCGCGCATCTCGGCGTGCGCCGTCGCCATCTGCTTTTTCGTGCGCAGATTATAGCCTTTTCCGATGATCTTCCCGCCCGACACGACCACCGCGCCGATGGGGACTTCCCCCTTCTTTTTTGCCTTTTGGGCGAGGCGGAGCGCCTCGCGCATGAACTTTTCTTCCATGTCCTTCCTATCCGAATGCGCGCGCAAGCACGGCAAGCGCGTCGATATTTTTCGTGACGATGTCCGAGAGGGCGGAAAACCCCAGCGGATGCGCAAAACTCTCCCGCCCCGCCTCCACGGTGAACGCGGGGATGCGCAGCGCCTCCACGCACCAATCCTTGTAGCCGCCCGCAGAACGGGGCGCCTCGGCGAGCGGATAGCCCGTCGCCCCGCTCAAAAGAGCGGCATAGCGCCTGTCGCGCAGGGCGCGCCACCCGCGCTGGCGGTACCGCCAATAGATGACCTCCCCCTTGGTGTGCCAGCTCACCGTAAAGGCGGGCGCGACGGCGAGCGTAAAGTCGCGCAGCGCCTGCGTCTCCGGCTCGGAGAAGGGCGCGGTGCCGATATAGTTGGCGGGCGCGGGAGAACGCACGTTGCGCGCGCCCGTTCCCCACCCCGACGGGAAATTGACGTTGAGATCGACGGCGCGGGCGTTCGCCTTCCAGAGCGAGAAGTCCTCGCCGCCGTTTAAGTAGACGATGCCGCCGCGCACCGCCCGCCCGACGCTTGCGGCGCCCTCCTGCACGAGCAGCGCGCCGTCCGGATTTGCGAGCGGAACGACCCACGCCCCGCCCCGCACGACGCCCCTGCGCAGATGCTGCAAGGCAAGATAAGCGGTGATCCACTCCCGCGCGTGGATGGCATACACGGCGATGCCGGCGCGCGCGGCGCGCCCGCCCGTGTACATGGCGAAGATGTCCCTTCCCTCGCGGCTTCTGCCGATGATGCGCTTTTCGCCGCGGTAGCCCTCGTAAAATGCCCGCACTTCCTCATAGACGTTCACGCACCATCGTATGCAGAACGGGCGGGCGGGGTGCGAAAAGCGCCCCTCTGCGCGCTATTTGTGGTATTCCGCGCCCGCGCAGATCATAAAGGCGCGGTAGATCTGCTCCAACAGGATGACGCGCATCATCTGATGGGGAAAGGTGAAGCGGGAGAAGGAGAGCTGCTCTGCCGCCGCGCGCTTGACGTGCTCCGCAAGCCCGCACGAGGAACCGATGACGAAGGTCATCTCCGTCCCCGCGCCGCACAGCGCCCCGAGTTTTTTGGCGAACTGCTCGGACGTGCACGCATTTCCCTCCAACGTCAGCGCAAAAACGTGACCGCGGCAGGCGCGCAGGATGCCCTCCGCCTCCTCCTCGAGGGTGCGCTTTTCGGGCAGTTCGCAGAACTCCAATTTGCAGAAGCGGGAGAGCCGCTTTGCGTACTCCGCCACGGCGTCCCGCCAATAGCCCTCTTTGAGTTTTCCGACGCAGACAATGTTGACCTTAACCACCGAGAAACCCCGAAACCAGCACCGCCACCCACTGCACCGCGCACACGGCGATGCCGACGGCGGCGGCAAAGAAGAAGTGTTTGCCGTCCTTTACGCCCCCCCTCTGCCCGTTCGCCTTGTCGAAAAAGATAAGATAAGCGAGCGTTCCCGCAAGGCAGAGGGCGGAGCACACGAGGAGCGCGATATTCCACCCCGCCGCCATCTTTCCAAGATCGGCGCCGCACGCCGTAAATACGAGCACGGCGGCGTTATTGAGAAGATGGGCGAGCATGGAGGGCAGGATGCTCCCCGCCCGCACGACGAGCAGCGCAAAGCACACGCCGCAGACGAACTGATAGAGCGTCTGCGCGGGATTGCCGTGAAAGAGGGAAAAGAGCGCGCCGGAAATAAAAATGACTGAACACGTCCCCCACCCGGACGCCCTCATGCGCCCCACAAGGATGCCCCGAAAGAGCGTCTCCTCGAACACGGCGGGCAGGAGCGCGATGATGATGAGGGCGGGGAGCAGATACCACCCGTCAAGGGGCGGAAGCGGGGAAGCGGGGTCCCGATAGCCGAACTTCCCCAGAAATTCCACAAAGTAGTTGTTGAGTTCGGAGAGAGAGAACATGAGCCCGAACTGCATGAGCACAGCGAGGAGGAAATACTGCCACTTCGCGCCCTTGTAAAAGCCCTTGACGGGCACCTTGCTGCGGCGGAAAAAGAGGAGCGCCGCGACCGCAAAGCACGCCTGCGGCAGGAGATAGGCAAGAAAGCGGTACCACGCGCTCTGTGCATACGCCGCCCCCGCCGCGAGCGCCGCAACGATACCAACGACGAGCGACACGAGCACGGGCAGCACCGCCCCCACCGAATAGGCAATGCCCGCCTCCGAGAGCGCGCGGCGCCTGAAAAACTTCTCCTCTTGTTCTGCGACACTGTTCATACGGATATTATACAGGAAAATGCGAAAAAGTCCAAGGAAAAACTTTGCTTTTTGCAAAAATTGTTCTATAATAGCCGTATGAGAAAGTTATCCACACAAGAATTGAGCGACTGCGTGTACCGCCTTGCGCGCAGGGCGGGCACGACGCTCACCCCCGCCTGCCGCAAAGCGCTCTCCGCGGCGGCGACGCAGGAGGAGGGCGCGGCGCGCTTTGCCCTCTCCACCCTCTCGGAGAACGCGGACACCGCCGCGCGCGAACAGATGCCCGTCTGTCAGGACACGGGCATGGCGGTCGTGCTGCTCGAACTCGGGCAGGACGTTCTGCTCACGGGCGCGCCCCTTTCCGCCGCCATTGACGACGGCGTACGGCGCGCCTATCGGGACGGGTATTTCCGCAGGAGCATCTGCGACCCCTTGACGCGCGTCAACACGGGCGACAATACCCCCGCCCATCTGCACGTTGACATCGTGGAGGGGGACAAGGTGCGCGTCACCTTCCTTCCGAAGGGGTTCGGGAGCGAAAACATGAGCAGGCTGTATATGCTCACCCCCGCCGAGGGAAGGGCGGGCATCGTGCGCGCCGTTGTGGAGACGGTGCGCCTTGCGGGCTCCCGCCCCTGCCCGCCCGTGTATGTGGGCGTGGGGATCGGCGGCGCGTTCGACGGGTGCGCGCTGCTCGCGAAGAAGGCATTGACGCGCGACGTCGGCACGCACAACCCGCGCGAGGACGTCGCCTCCATCGAACGGGAGGCGCTTGAAAGCATCAACGCGCTCGGCATCGGGGCGCAGGGCTTCGGCGGAAAGGTGACAGCGCTGGGCGTCGCCTGCGAGATCGCCCCCACCCACATCGCGGGGCTGCCCGTCGCCGTCAACATCCAGTGCCACTGCATCCGCTGCGAAAAGGAGACGCTATGAAACACCTCACCCTTCCCCTCTCCGAAGAGGAGACGCTTTCCCTGCACGCGGGCGACGGCGTGCTGCTCTCGGGCACCATTTACACGGCGCGCGACTGCGCCCACAGGCGGCTTTACGAGCTGCTCGACCAAGGTAAGCCGCTGCCCGTCGATCTGAAAAAGACGTACATCTACTACGCGGGTCCCTGCCCCGCGCCCGAGGGAAGGGCGTGCGGGAGCTGCGGCCCCACCACCTCGGCGCGCATGAACGCCTTCGCCCCCCGCCTGCTCGATTTAGGGCTCTTGGGGATGATCGGCAAGGGCGAGATGAGCGAGGAGACGCGCGCGGCGCTCGTGCGCAACAAAAAGGTGTACTTTGCCGCCATCGGCGGAGCGGGCGCGCAGTACGCCGCCGCCATCCGGACAAGCGAGCTCGTCGCCTTTCCCGAGCTGTTGAGCGAGGCGATCTACTGCTTTGAGGTCGTCGATTTCCCCGCCGTCGTCGCCATCGACGCGCACGGCAAAAGCGTATACGACCGCCCCGAAGAGTAACCTGCGCCAAAACGTACGCCGCCCGAGGGCAGAATGCCCTCGGGCGGCGCGTTTCGTTCCGGAAAGTTTACTTCGCGAGCTTTTCCATCATGCTGACGATGTCCTGCACCGTCTTGACGTTCTCGACCTCGCCCTCGGGGAGCGTGATGCCGTACTCGTCCTCGAGCGCCATCATGAGTTCGACGACGTCCAGAGAATCGGCGCCGAGATCCTTGACCACCTCCGACTGGGGCGTGATGGTATCGGCAGAAATATCAAGCTGTTCCGCGAGCATCTTGCAGACTTTTTCGTACATAACCAACCTCCGCATCTCCCGCCGCGGCGGGAGTTGTTTGATATTTTTTCATATTGTAACCCATCTCGGCGCGTTTGTCAATACTTTTGGCGAAATAAGTCGGGAAAAGTCACCTTAAAATGTGACATTTGAGGGCGCGCAGCTCCTCTTTCTGCGCGTCGGACAGGCGGAAGCTCTCACACGCCTTGCGCACGGCGCGGCGGAAGGTCGCCTCCGAAAGGATGCCCGACGTGAGCAGCGCCTTCCCTTGCGCGTAAAATCCGATGAGTACTTCCGCCGTGAGCCACGCCGCAGCCATGGAGACGTAATAGGGCGACGTGTCCGCATTTTTCAAACACGTCCCGACAAATCCGAGCTCCTCCTCCCGCACATAGAAGTGCAGCAGGGTAGTCAGCGCAAAGCGGCGCACAAAGACGCGGGGGTCGGAAAGATAGCGCAAAATGAAGGGTTTGAACGCCTCGCGGTTTTTGGCGATGCAGGCGGGCGCGAACATATCGCACACCGCCCAGTTGTCGAGCCGCCCGACGAGCGCGTCGCACACCGCGCACAGCTCGCCGAACGGAAGGAAATTGGCAACGGCGCACTTTAACACCGTCACCTCGTAATATTCGTCGGGAAAGGCGAGGAGAGAGGAAAACTCCCCCTTCCACTCCCTTGCGAGCGTGCGCAGGGCGGGCATCCGCACGCCGATGACGCGGATCTCCTCGTTCTTCAAGAGTTTTTTGTGAAAGGCGCGGTAGCCCTCGTCGGAGAGCGCAAAAAGCCGCGCGAGCAGTTCTTCATACGTCATGTTTTCTCCCCGAAGATGCGCAGAAGTTCCTCCTGCCACGCCGCCTGCGAAAAGCGCGGATTGGCGGGCGAAGTGGAGGGCATACACACGGTGCGCACGGGCGGCATTCCCGTGCGCAGGAGCAGGGAATACGCCGTCTTGCCGTTGCACAGCACCGCCTCGACGGGCACGCGGCGCACGAGCGCGGCGACGTCGGCGAGCTCCGCCCCGCGGATGGAGGCGTCCGACGAACCGTCGATCTCGCACGCGGTGACGACGTCCCATAAGGCAATGCGCCGCCTGCGCAGAAAATCCCGCTTACACGCGATGTCCGGGGGGACGTCCTCGCCGAAAAAGCCGCACACCGTCCGCCAGAACCTGTTCTGCGGATTGCCGTAGTAAAACCCCTGCGCACGGCTCCTGACGGAGGGAAAGCTGCCTAAAATGAGCACGCGGCTGTCCGCAAAATAACAGGGCTCAAATCCCTCGACGCGCCCGCTCACAGCACAAATCCCTGTTTGAGGTTGCCGACGCAGGCGACGGCGGCGCGGGAGAAGTCAAAGTTTTTGGCGATCGCCTCCGCAACGTCCGCCCGCGTGAGGGCGGCGATCTCCGCCATGCGGCGCTCGAAGTCGTAGACGACGTTGTTGTAGAGCAGTTCTCTGCCATAGAGCAGCATCTGCGAGGAGGTGTTCTCCTGCGCGAAGATGGCGCCCGACTTTGCCTGTTCCCTGCCGCGCAGAAATTCCTCCTCCGTCACCCCCTCTTTGGAGAATTGGCGCAGGACGTCGCACACCGCCCCGAAGGCGTCCTCCGCCTTGTCGGGATTGACGCCCGCGTACACGGTGAGCATCCCCGTCTCCGCATAGTGGGAGGTGTAAGAATAGACGGAATAGGCGAGCCCGAGCTCCTCGCGCACCTTTTTGAAGAGGCGGGAGCTCATGCCGCCGCCTAAAATGGTGTTCATCACCTGCACGGCGGGGCGCAGCGCGTCCTCGCGCGCGACGGTGGGAAAGCCGAGCGCGAAGTGCGCCTGCTCGATGGGCTTTTTGCGGAACAGATTTCCCTTCCCCTGCCGCACCTCTTTTTTGCGCCCGTCCGAAGGGGCGGGCGCCATCCCGCCGAAGTAGCGTTCCGCGAGCGCCATCGCCTCCTCTGCCGGGATGCTCCCCGCGAAGGAGACGACGATGTTTTCGGGGCAGTAGCGCTTGCTGCGATAGGCAAAGAGATCCTCCCTCAAAAACTTTTTAACGTTCTCCGCGGGTCCTAAAATGTTCCTGCCGTAGCCGCAGTTCCCGAACGCGGCGCGAGAAAGAAGGTCGAGACAGAGGTCCTCGGGCGAGTCCTCGTCCATGTTGATCTCCTCGAGCACCACCCCCTTCTCCCGCTCCATCTCCTCCTCGGGGAAACAGGCGTTGAGAAAGAGGTCGGAGAGCAGCGCGAACGCCTCGGCGGCGTGGTCGCTCGTCGATTTGGAATAAAAGCAGGTCATGTCCTTCCCCGTGAAGGCGTTGACCTGCGCGCCCAGCGCGTCGAAGGCGTCCGAGAGCTCGAACGCGGTGCGCGTGGGCGTGCCCTTGAAGAGCATATGTTCGATGAAGTGCGAGATGCCGTCCTCATCGTCCTGTTCAAATGCGGCGCCCGTTCCCACCAGCACGCCCATGGAGACGGACAGCAGTCCCTCCATCTGTTTGACGATGACGCGCACGCCGTTGGAAAGTTGTTTTGTTCTGATCATATCGTTCTCCTATGTAATTGCAGATCTGAAATTCGCCCGTTCAGGCGGAGAGGTTCTCCCCCACGGTGACGGCGCGCAGCCCGAGAGCGGCATAGCGCTCGAGGATGCGCGGGAGCGCCTCCAACGTGTGCGCCATGGGGTGCATGAGCACAAAGTCCCCCGCCGCCACGTCCTGCGTGGCGCGTGAAAAGCACACCTGCGCGTCTTTATCGCGCCAATCGACGGTGTCCTTCGTCCAGAGGATGGTCTTTAAGCCCAGCGACTCGGCGGCGGAGACGGTGTCCTCGTCATACGCGCCCGAGGGCGGCGCGAACAGCGTGACCCCCTCCCCCGTGACGAGGGACAGAAACTGCACGCTGCGGGCGATCTCCTCCACGTTCCCTTCATAGCCGAGCGTGGTGTGGTCGCGGTGGAAGTAGCCGTGCGAGCCGATCTCGTGCCCCGCTGCGGCGATGCGCCGCAGGCAGGCGGCGTTGTCGTCCGCCCAGCTCCCGCCCACAAAGAAGGTCGCCGCGGCGCCGTATTCTTCGAGGACGGCGAGGATGCCGTCCACCTCCTCCGTGCCCCAATAGACGTTGAACATGAGCGAGACACCGTCATGAGAGTTGCCGCTGCGGATAACGCGCCCCTCGAGCGCGGACGACACGTTTTTTGAAGCGGGAAAGAAGCACACGCATCCGACGAGGATGAGCACGGCGGCGAGCACGCCGTTCGTGAGCATGGCGATCATGCGACGGGAGAGCTTTTTCACGATTTCCCTCACAAATGCCGCAAGGGGAAATGCGCGTCTGCATCCCTCCCTCACAGTATGCGTTTTTACACCCATTGTATTGGAAACAGTGAAAAATTATGCCTCGCGTCCGCACGAAAACTTATTTGAGGGTGACGATGGTCACGCCGCCCTCGCCCTCACCGTACTTGCCGGGGCGGAAACTTTCGACGCGGGGATGGCGGCGGAGCATCTCCTGCACGGCGGCGCGCAGTTTGCCCGTTCCGTAGCCGTGCACGATGCGCACCTCCTGCAGGTTGGAGACGACGGCGGCGTCCAGAAAGTCCTCCGCCTCCTTCACCCCTTCCGTCGTCGTCATGCCGATGAGGTTGCACTCCCTTTTCACCGTGGGGCGGGGCGCAAGGTCGCGCGTGACGCGCACCACGTCCCCCTTTTCCGCCCTCTTTTGGGCGGGCGTGTAGAGGTCGGAAATTTTGACCGTGACGCGCAGAAGTCCCGTTTGCACCTCACACGTCCCCCGCTCTTTTCGGACGGAGAGCACTTCCCCCTCCGCTTGCAGCGAGCCGACGAGCACCCTGTCCCCCGCCTTTAACGCGGCGGCGGAGACGGGCAGGGCGCGCACGGGCGCCTCCTCCTCGGGCGTGCTCTGCGCCATCTTGTTCTTTAAGGTACGCGCGCGGATGAGGTCCTGCTCGGTGAAATTGTTCTTTTTGAAGATCGCCTCCATCTCGGCGAGCAGCTCCTCGGCATACGCCGTGCGCTCGGTGACGATGCGGCGCGCCTCTGCCTTGGAGGACGCAAGAAACTTCTCCCGTTCCCTGCGGAATTTTTCCTCCTCGCGGGAGAGCTGCGCGTTGCGCGTCTCCCACTCCGCCTGCAACTCGCGGGCGCGGCGGGTCGCCTCCTCGGTGCGGACGCGGCTCTCCTCGGCGGCGCGCAGGGTGTGCTCGAAGGCGCGCGCGCCCTCCGAGAGATGGCTGCGCGCCTCCTCGATGACGGCGGGCGAGAGCCCGAGGCGGGTGCAGATGAGCAGCGCGTTGGACGAGCCGGGCGCGCCGATCTTCAACCGGTAGAGGGGACGGAAATCGGCGGCGTCGAACTCCATGCAGCCGTTCTCGATGCCGTCGTGGGAATAGGCAAACTCTTTGAGCGCCGAATAGTGGGTGGTGACGACGCCGCGGCACCCCCGCCGCAGCAGCTCCGAGACCACCGCCTGCGCGAGCGCCGCGCCCTCCTCGGGGTCGGTGCCGCCGCCCGGTTCGTCGATGAGCACGAGGGAGCGCTCGGTGGCGCGCTCCAGAATTTCCCTGATATGCACGATGTGCGAGGAGAAGGTGGAGAGGTTCTCCTCGATGGACTGGCTGTCGCCCACGTCGCACCACACGCCGTCGAACACGGAGAGTTCGGTACCCTCGGCGGCGGGGACGAACAGCCCGCACGCCGCCATGAGGCAGAACAGCCCGCACATTTTGAGGGTGACCGTCTTGCCGCCCGTGTTCGCGCCGCTGATGAGCAGAAAGCGGTGCGCCCCGCCGAGCGAGAGGGACACGGGCACGGCGGTGTCCTTTCCGAGCAGGGGGTGCCTGCCCTTGACGATGTTCAGCACGCCCCGCCCGTTGAGGGCGGGCTTTACGGCGTGCTGACGGTAGCCGTATTCGGCGCGGGCGAAAAAGGCGTCCGCCTCCGCAAGGGTCCCCATGTCCGAGGTGAGCGCGCCGCGCAGCCGTCCGACATCGCGGGAGAGCTCCGACAAGATGCGCGCGACCTCCTCCTTTTCGTCGAGCATCAGCGAGCGCAGCTCGTTGTTCATCTCCAGCACTTCCTCCGGCTCGATGAACACGGTGGCGCCGCTCTGCGAGCGGTCGTGCACGAAGCCGCGGATGCTGCGCTTATACTCCGCCTTGACGGGGATGACGAAGCGGTCGCCGCGCACGGTGACGATGCCGTCCTGCAAATATTTGCGCTCCTCCCCCGCGAGATACCCCTGCAAGCGGGAGCGGATGCGCTCGCCCAGAGCGCGGATCTGCGTACGCAGGGAGAAGAGCTTTTCACTCGCGTGGTCGGCGAGCTCGTTTTCGTTGAGGATCTTGCTGCCGATGTCCTCCTCCAGCCGCTCGTCGAACATGAGATGTTCGGTGAGCTGCCTGAATAAGGCGATGCGTTCGTCGGAGAAGGAGCGCACCGCGCGGTAGAGAACGCGCGCGGAGCGCAAAAGGCGGGCGACGCCCAGCAGCTCGCCCATCGAGAGCGACGCGCCCTTTTCGGCGCGCTCCAGCCACTCGGCGCAGGCGGGGAATTCCTCCACCTTGCCCGTGCCCAGCGTAAAGAGCAGGAGGGTCGCCTCCTCGGTGAGGGAGAGCAGCCGCCGCGCCTCGGCGAGCTCCTGCACGGGCGTGCAGGAAAGGAGCAGCTCTCTGCCCCCCTCCAGCACGGCGTGCGAAGCGCACGCCGACAAAATTTTATCCAGTTCCAGCCGTCTTGCGTTGTCGTTCATTGTAAGCTCCTTGCCGCGTGTCCGCGCGTGGCGCCCGCAGGCATATTTTCGGGCGCGCGCACGCAGGAGACGGCGTAAAGATCGCCCAGCGAGCAGTCGGCGAGCGCCGAGGGAAGGCGCACGCCCGCCGCGAGCGGGGCGCAGTTATACACTTCAAAGCGGCATCCCTCCGCCGTGCGGCAGCGCCGCAGCGGGAAGGCGCGCCCCTCCTCGTCCGTCAGCGTGTAGCGCTCCCGCCTGTCGCACGAAGCGCACGTCCGCCCGAACGGGCAGTAGGAAAGATCCATCACTTTGAGATCCCCCGCCGCGAGGGCGAACGTGCCCGCAAAGGCGAGCGCGTCCTGCTCGGCGAGCGTGAGCTCCTTGGAGAGCGCGGCGTATTCCGCCTCCCCGAGCGCCGCCGCGACGGAGATGCGGTTGGAGAGATTCCAGCCCGTTCCCGCGAACAGCTTTACGCCATACGTGCGCGCAAATTCCGCGCCGTACGTCCCCTCGCAGTACACGCCCGCGAATTTTTTAAGCTGCGGCGCGATGAGCGCCTCGTCCGCCGCCGTCAGAAGGGGCGGAAGGTACAGCCATGCCCCCGCGGGCGGCACCATGTCCGCGTAGTCCGCGGGCTTCCACACCACCATGTCCGCCTCGGGCGGCGTCTTCATGCCCGAGAGGATGACCGCGGTCATGCCCCCCTGCTGCGGCGCAGTGAGCGGCACGGGCGGCTCCCGTTCGGGAAGAGGGTCCCTTGCGGGCGAGAGGCGGTCAAACAGCTCCTTGTAAAAGGCGCGGCGGAGGGCGTTGAGCTGCGACTTTGCAACGAACACGCCGTCCGTTACGACTTCCACCTCGGGAGAAAGCGCGATGCCGTCGGTGCGAAGAAAGCAGGCGCGGACGTCCTTTGCAGAGAGCGGAGCGCTCTTTGCCCGCTCGCACGCAGCGCCCGTCAGGAGGACGCCCTCCCCCTCGGCGCGCATGGGATGCCCCGCAAGCAGCGTGACCGTGACGCGCACGGGGCGGGTGCGCACGAAGGAATTTGCCCGTTCCGCAAGCGACGTATCGAGCGTGAGGCGCACCTCGTCCCCCGCAAGCAGCCGCTCGCGCGAGGTGAGGAAAAATCCGCCCTCTCCGCCCTCCGAAAAGAGCGCGCCGCCCGCCTCCTTCCCGCCGCGCAGGATCTTGAAGGCGTCCCCCTTGCGCGCGGCGAAAGCGCTCTTGCAGAACCACTTCCCGCGCACGCGGGAAAGCGTGCCGACGCGCTCGCCGATGTGCCCCTGCACGGCGCGGGAGAGCAGGCGCTTATCCTGCCCGAAGGCAAGCCCGCAGGTGTAGTCCCCGCGGTTGAAGGCGCGCTTCAGGCGGGAGAGCGCACCCTCGGCGGGCTGCCCCGCAAGAAGGGCGCGGTAGTACTCCACTGCCGCGCACGCATAGGCGGCAGAACGCAGCCGCCCCTCGATCTTGAAGGACGTCACACCCGCCGCCGCAAGTTCTTTCACCCGCTCCCCCACCGAAAGATCGGACAAGGAGAGCGCATAGGCGTACTCCTCGAACCCCTTGCGGTCGATGGAGTAGCGCTTGCGGCAGGGCTGTTTGCACCTTCCGCGGTTGCCCGAATTGTTCCCCGCGAAGGAGGAGAGATAGCACTGCCCCGAAAAGGCGGTGCACAGCGCCCCCTGCACGAACGCCTCCGTCTCGATGACTTCGGAAATTTTTGCGATGTCTGCGAGCGGGGTCTCCCGCGCGAGCACCACGCGCGAAAAGCCGCACCGCTTTGCCAGGCGCGCCCCGTGCACGTTGCAGCACCCCGCCTGCGTGGAGAGGTGGAGCACCATCTCGGGGTATAGCGCTTTGAGCGCCCGCCCCAGAAAGACGTCCTGAAGAAGCAGGGCGTCCGCGCCCGCATTCCACGCCTCGCGTGCAGCCGCAAAAAAGGCGGGCAGCTCCTCGTCCTTTACGAGCGTGTTGAGCGCGACGTACACCTTCGCGCCCAGAAGATGCGCCTCCCGTGCGAGCGTCTGCAGGGAAGAAGGGCAAAAATTTTCCGCGCTGTCGCGCGCGGAAAATCGCGTAAGTCCCAGATAGAGGGCGTCCGCGCCCGCGCGGAGCGCCGCATACGCCGTTTGTTCGTTCCCCGCAGGGGCAAGGATCTCCGTCATTTATCTGCCTATCGTGCGGGCGATGAGTTCGCTCGCCGCGTCGTAACCCATATTTTTGAGGCGCTGGTCGCGGGCGGCGACCTCGATGAGGATGGCAAGGTTGCGCCCCGCGCTCACGGGGACGGTGAGCTTGGGGATCTCCAGCCCTAAAATGCTCTCCTTGCTGCCCTCACCGCCGATGCGGTCGTACTCCTTGTCCTTGCGCCAGGGCTCGAGCTCCATGACGAGCTCGATGGTCTTTTCCGTCATGACGGCGCCCGAGCCGTACATATTCTTCACGTTGATGATGCCGATGCCGCGCAGCTCCATGAAGTAGCGGATGCGCTCGGGCGCGGTGCCCACGAGCTCGTTCTCGATGCGCTTGATGAGCACGGAGTCGTCGGCGACGAGGCGGTGTCCGCGCTTGATGAGCTCCATTGCCGTCTCGCTCTTTCCGACGCCGCTGTTGCCCGTGAGCAGGATGCCCGCGCCGAACACGTCCATCAGCACGCCGTGCACGGTGGTGACGGGCGCGAGCAGACGGTTGAGGTAGATGCACAGATCGACGATGACGGAGGACGTCATCTTGCTCGAACGGAAGATAGGCGTGCCCGTCTCGCGGGCGCAGTCCATGAATTCGGGCAGAACGGGCAGATCGCGCGCGAAGATGACGCACGGGATCTCGCCGCAGTCGAACATCTTTTTGATCTTCGCCCGCCGTTCCTCGGACGGGAAGGAGTGCATATACTCGTGCTCGGTGAGCCCGATGAGCATGATGCGCTGGGCGTCGAAATAGCTGAAAAATCCCGCAAGGCGCAGACCGGGACGGTCCACGCTGATGCTGGTGAGCGTGATGATGCCGCGCCCCGCATACAGCATTTCAAGGCTTAAATCGGACGCGAACTTGTCGAGCATGACGGTCTCTCTGGGTAAAATGTTCTCCGGCATAATATTTTCTCCCCTTTATTCTTCCTGTTGCGCTTCTTCCTGCATGGCGCATCCGAGCGCCTCGGCGACGCCGTCCTCCTCCACGGAGGCAACGACGCGCGCCTCCCGCCGCAGTGCCTCCTCCGCATTGGCGACGGCGAACTTTCCGCCCGCGCGGCGCAGCATGGGCAGGTCGTTGAGCTGATCGCCGATGGCGGCGCACCGCTCGCGCGGGATGTGATAGTACGCGCTCAAAAAATCCACCGCCGACGCCTTGTTCTGCCCCGCAGGCATGACTTCCACCAGAAAATCGGCGGACGCCGTCACGAAGTACTCCTCCCCCAGACGGGCGGAGAGATAAGCGGTGAGCGGCGCGCGCTCCGCCTTTTCGACCATGGCGAGCGCCTTTACGACGCGCAGGTCCTTTTTTATGATGAGTTCGGAGAGCGGCATCTCTTTGACGACGTTCGCGCGGATGCCGCAGATCTTTTCGTAAAGGCGGAGCGCCTCGTCCTCCCGGTTGGAATAGAAGGCGTCCACCGTGTAGATATGGACGTGCCTGCCGTCCTCCTCTAAAAGGCGCGCCGCCCTGACGGCGCCCTCGCGGGAGAAGCCCTCGTTCTTTAACAGCGCGCCCGTTGCGATGTCGGCGACCGTCGCGCCCTGATAGGCGACGACCAGTCCCTCTTTGAGCCCCAGCTCCGCGAGGCGGGGCAGGATGGAAGAGAGCGCGCGCCCCGTGCAGACGGCGAACACGCCGCCCGCCGCGCGGTAGGCGGCGATGGCGCGGATGTTTTTTTCGGAGATCGTCCCGTCGCGCCGCACGAGCGTCCCGTCAAAATCGGATAAAAAGAGCGGATACTTCATAGATTCAGAATGCGATTGCTTCAAAGCGCCTCAAAGTGTGCGCGGATGCGCGCGGCGAGCGCGGGGCCGATGCCCTCCACCCGGGAGAGCTGCTCCTCGCTCGCGTGCATGATCTTGTCGATGTCGCCGAACGCCTGCATGAGCGCGCGCCGCTTTTGCTTCCCCACGCCCTCGATCTCGTCGAGCACGGAGGCGAGGTTGCGCCTGGAGTGCAGGCTGCGGAAATAGGTGATGGCGAAGCGGTGCGCCTCGTCGCGGATGCGCTGCAGCGTCTTTAAGGCGTAGTCGCGGCGGTCGATGCGCACGGGGTCGGGAGAGGAAAGCGTGTACACTTCCTCCTCCTGCTTGGCGAGCGCGACGAGGTCGATGTCCGAAACACCCAGCTCGTCGAAAATCTCCTTTACGGCGGAGAGCTGTCCCCTGCCGCCGTCGATGACGATGAGCTGCGGGCGGGCAAAGCGTTCCTCCTCCGCCGTTCCCAGCTTTGCAAGACGCCGGCGCAGCACCTCCTGCAGGGAGGCGAAGTCGTTGGCGCCCTCCACGGTGCGGATGCGGAAGCGGCGGTAGAGCACCTTGTCCGCCTCGCCGTCCGTGAACACCACCATGCTGCCCACCTTGTCCACGCCCGAAATGTTGGAAATATCGTAGCACTCCATGCGCTTGGGGTAACGGGAGAGGTGCAGCAGCTCCTTTAAGCGCTCGCAGGCGCCCGTCGTCATATCGTTCTTGTGCGCGATGGCGGAGACAGACTTTTCGAGGTACTCCTTCACGTTGCCCTCCGCCATGTCGAGCAGCTCCCTCCGTATGCCGAATTTGGGGCGGGTGACGGTGAGCTTGCGCCCCGCGCGCTCCTCGGCATAGCGCAGGAAGAGCGCCTCGTCGAAGGGCTCGTCGCAGACGAGCTCGTGCGGGAGTTCATGCGCGGAATAGTACTGCGTGAGAAAGGAGAGGAAGCTCTCCCCGCGCTCGCCCGCGCCCTCCTCGAGGGAGAAGTTGCGGCTGCCCTGCATGACGCCGCCCCGCGTTAAGAGCACGCTCGCCGCGGCGTACAGCCCGTTCGTTTCAAACGCCCAGATGTCGGCGTCCACGTCGCGCGGCATGGCGGTGATGCGCTTTTCGCCGAGGCGGGAGAGCATATCGATGCGGTCGCGGTATTCCATGGCGAGCTCGAATTCCTCGCGCTCGGCAAAGCCGCGCATCTTCTCCGTGAGGATGCGCTCCGCCTCCTCATAGTCGCCCGAGAGAAAGGCGAGCGCTCTCTCCACCCCCTTTGCATACTCCTCGCGCGAGGTGAGGCGGGCGCAGGGCGCGCCGCACCGCCCGAGGTGATATTCAAGGCAGGGCTTTGCGGGCTTTTCGCGGATGGCGACGGTGCAGGTGCGGACATGGTATACCTTGGCGGCGACGTCCACGATCTCCTTGGCGGAGATGCCGCCCATGAAGGGGCCGAAGTACCGCCCGTCCCCGCGCTTTATCTTGCGCGTGATGCCGATGTGCGGAAATTCCTCCTTCGTCCACACCTTGATGTAGGGATAGGTCTTGTCGTCCTTCAATAAGATGTTGTACTTGGGCTTGTACTTTTTGATATAGGTGTTTTCAAGGGAGAGCGCGTCCACCTCGCTCGGGGTGACGACGTAGGAAAAGTCGGCGATGTTTGCGACCATCGCCTGCACCTTGGGCGACTTCAAAGAGGAATGGAAGTACTGCCGCACGCGGTTTTTGAGTACGCGCGCCTTGCCCACATAGATGACCGTCCCCTCCGCGTCCATCATGATATAGACGCCGGGCGCGTCGGGCAGCAGTTTTAATTTTTCCTTGATGACGCTCTCGCCCATGCTTCCATTATACACGCTTTTGCGCGTTTTTTCAAGCGGATATGCAAATTTTTATAAAATCGCCGCGAAATCGCGCGAGAGCACAGATGCGCCCGCGCGCCCCGCTTGAAATAAGCTGCGGGCGGGCGGGAAAAAATTCCCGCCCGCCCGCAGCGCCGCACTGCCCGCTCAATACCCCAAAAATTCCACGCCCTTTAAGAGAACGTCGTTGACGATGTCGTTGGAGAGCGAATAGAAGATGATCTTGCCGTGGCGCAGATAGCGCACCATGCCCGCGTCCTTCAGAAAGCGGAGCTGATGGCTGACCGTCGTCTGGTTGATGCCCAGCACGCGGGAGATGTCCGTGACGCACATCTCCGAGATGGCGAGCGCCGAAAGGATGCGCAGCCGCGTGTTGTCGGCAAAAATGGAAAAAAACCGCACGAGCGCGGTGAGCACCTCCCCCTCGGGGACGTATCCCTCGATCATGTCCTGTGTGCGCCTGTCCAGCAAAAGCGTCTGCATCGCTCCCCTCCCGCGTTTTTCTGCATTGTATCACTTGCTTATCTGCGCACGCATGGAAGATATGGCGAAATCTGCCGCCTTTTGCCGAAAACGTAGGGCTGATCGCCGCATACGGCGCAAAAATATTATAAATATTTTTACAATTTCCCTTGCATTCCGAAAAAAAAGTGATATAATCAAATCAAGAAAGGCGCACTGCGCTTTGTGTGCGATCTTCAAAACGGGAGGAATGAAGGATGAAAAAGATGCTTTCACTGCTCTCCGCGTCCGTGGTGCTGGCGGCAGCCGCCGTCATGTTCTGCGCGTGCGGCGAGCCGTCCGACGACAAGTTCACGTTGAGCGTCCGCGTATGCAGGGAGGACGAAACGACGCTTTACAACATTTCCGAGGGCGCGCAAGCGATCTATCCCCTCTCGTGGGAGGAGCGGTATGTGCTCGATCTGGGGGGCGCCTATCCCGGTTCCGGAGACGGCGTGATGGCAATGCCGTACACGGCGGAGTTCTCCTTTTCCTACGATGAGGACGTGCTTGCCGTCACGAACGCGTACCCGGAGACGGAGACCAATGCGATCTTCTATCTGGACATCCTGAAAAAAGAGCCGCAGGATACGCAGCTCACCGTCACATACCGCGACGAGGCAAGCCTTAAAGTCACCTTCCGATTACAGCTCGGAACGCCCAACGCCTCGCAGATCGTCCCCGCATAAAATTTTTCCCGATACAAAACCCCCCGCCGCGGCAAATTTGCCGCGGCGGGGGTTTTTCATGCCTTCACGATGGCTTCGTAGCCCGCCTCCCGGACGGCGGAAAGCAGCGCTTCGTCGGAGACGGGGGCGGACAACGTGACGACGGCGCGCTTCTTTTTGAGATCCACGTCCGCCTTTTCGACGCCCTCCACCGCCTGCAGTGCGTCCGTAACGTGCTTGACGCAGTGCATACACATCATGCCTTCCACTTTGAGTTCGCGTTTCATAACAATATCTCCTTTCTGATTTTTTTCCGATTTTTGCTCCTTCCGCCCGAACGCGGTGAGCCGCAGCGCGTTGCCGACGACGAACAGCGAGGAACAACTCATGGCGGCGGCGGCGATCATGGGGTTGAGCGTGAAGCCGAGCGCCGCGAAACAGCCTGCGGCGAGCGGGATGCACACGCAGTTATAGAAGAACGCCCAGAAGAGGTTCTGTTTGATGATGCACATGGTGCGCCGCGCGAGGGCGAACGCGCGCGGCGCGGCGGCAAGGTCGCCCCCCATCAGCACGATGTCCGCGCTCTCGATGGCAACGTCCGTGCCGCTGCCCATCGCAATGCCCACGTCCGCCTCCTTCAGGGCGGGGGAATCGTTGATGCCGTCGCCGATCATGGCGACCCCCTTTTTGCCGTGTCCCGAAGCCCGTTCGCTGCGCGCCTTGTGTTCCAGCACGCAGCCGAGTTTTTCCTGCGGGAGCACTTCGGCGTATACCATGTCCGAGGGGATGCCCGCATTTTCCGCAATGGCGCGGGCGCAGGCAGCGTTGTCGCCCGTGAGCATATACGTCTTAAGACCGAGCCGTCCGAGCGCACGCACCGCCTCGCGGCTGCCCGCTTTCAGCGTATCGGCAAGCCCGAACACGGCGAGCAGTTCCCCGTCGGAGGCGAGATATAAAACGGTCTGTCCGCGCTCCGAGAGGGCGGCAAAACGCTCCTCCCGCCCGCCGAGCGAAACGCCGTTTTCCGCCATCATCCTCTCGTTCCCCAGAAGGTATTGCCTGCCGTCCACACTGCCGCGCGCGCCCCTGCCGATGACGTATTCGACGTCCCGCGCCTCCGCGCCCTGTTTGCAGAAGGCGGCGATGCACTGCGCGAGCGGGTGATTGAGCTTGCTCTCGAGGGCGAATGCGGCGGATCTTGCCCGCGTCTCCTCCCCGTACGCCTCGAAAAAGACGACGGAGGGCTTGCCCTCGGTGAGGGTGGCGGTCTTATCGAGCAGAACGGTGCCGACGTCCGCCGCCCGCTGCAATGCCTCGGCGTTCTTGACGAGCACGCCGAGCGACGCGCCCCGCCCCGTCGCCGCCATGACCGCCACGGGCGTGGCAAGCCCCAGCGCACAGGGACAGGAGATGACGATGACGCTCACGCCGAAGTTGAACGCCGCCTGCACGTCCCCCGTCGCAAGCAGCCACGCAAGGAAGGTGACGAGTGCGATGCCAAGCACCACGGGCACAAAGACGGCGGAAATTTTATCGGCGAGCTTCTGGATGGGCGCCTTGCTCGCGCCCGCCTCGCGCACCATGCGGATGATGGAGGAGAGCATGGTCTCCTCCCCCACCTTCTCCGCGCGGATCTTCAGATACCCGCCCGTGACGAGGGAGGCGCTCATGGCATGGCTACCCGAAGAGAGCTCGACGGGCAGGCTCTCGCCCGTCACCGCGGACTGGTCGCAGAAGGCGTGCCCCTCCAGCACGGTGCCGTCCACGGCGACCGATTCCCCCTGCTTTACAATGACCACGTCCCCCGCCGTCACCTCGAGGAGCGGGATGACGAGGGACTGCCCGCCCCGTTCCACCGTGACGGTATCGGGCGCGAGGGAGAGCAGTTTTTCGATCTCCCGCCCCGTGCGGCGCTTGCTCTTGTCCTCCAGCCACTTGCCGAGGGTGACGAGGGTGACGATCATCGCCGCCGATTCAAAAAAGAGGGTGGGCTGTTCGGGGGAGATACACGCCATGACGAGGCTGTACACGAAGGAGACCGCCGCCCCCAACGTGACGAGCGTGTCCATGTTGGGAACGAGCCGGACGGCGGCGCGCACGCCGCTTACAAAGAAGGCATAGTTGATGGCGAGGACGGCGAGCGTCAGCGCGATCTGGACGCCGTAATTCGCCCAGCCGTGCGGGACGATGTTCTCCGAGATCATGTGCCCCATCGCAAAGTACATCTCGGGCAGCAGCAATATGAGCGAGAGCACAAAGCGCAGCCCGAGCGTCAGACGCTTTTTGCGTTTTTGCGGCACTTCGCCGTAGTTATAGGCGCCATATCCCAAGGACGTGACCGCTTTTTTGATCCCCGCGTCCGTGATGACGCCCTCGTCGAAGGTGACGTCCATGCTCTCCCCCATCAGGGAGACGGCGCAGCTCTCCACGCCCTTGAGCTTTTTGACGGTGCGCTCGATGCCCGAGGAGCACGCCGCGCACGTCATGCCCGTGATGGAATACTTTTTTTGCATAGGAACTCCTTAAAGCACAAAATTCACGAATTTTCCCGCGCAAAAGCGTGGTTTTGCTTGCGGCATGATCGGTAGCGAGGGCGCAGTCCCTCTCTCCGTCATTCCGAACCGTGCCGAAGGCGAGCGTGCGGGATCCCATCACAATGGATAGTGTGAAAGGATCCCTCGTCGCCGCGAGGCAAGGCACGCGACTCCGTCGGGATGACGTGTTGCAGAGAGAATTACCAAAACAGTTTCATTGGAAAAAATAATGGCGAAAGAGGAGCGGCGCGCCCCCGACGGACGGGATGGCAGGACGAAAGCGGCGCAAAATAACGCAACACGTCCCCCCTTGTCGCCGCAGGGCGCGGATGTAAGGGACGGCTTAATTGAGCTTTTTGACGAGCTCCACCGTCTCCCTGACGACGTCCGCGTCCCCCGCGCGGATGCGCTCCGAAACGCAGGTCGCAAGATGGTCCTCCAGCACGAGATAGCCGAAGGCGCGCACGGCGCTCTCCACCGCCGAAACCTGCACCAGCACCTCGCCGCAATAGCGGTTCTCCTCGATCATCTTTCTGATGCCCGCGATCTGCCCGCCGATGCGATTCAGCCGCCCGACGAGCGCCCTCACCTGTTCTTCGCTGCGCGGCGTGTTCTTGTAGTGCGCCTCGCAATGTTCACAATGCTCCATATCTCCTCCGTGATACCCCGACGGGGTATTTTTATTATACCCCCATGGGGTACTTTTGTCAAGCGTTCCCGCAAAAATCAGCGCAAAAAAACGGCGCCGAAGCGCCGTAAATTTCAGATGTTATCTCTTTTCAAACTGCGACTTGGGCGCGCCGCAGACGGGGCACGTCCAATCGGCGGGGAGCTCCTCGAACGGGGTCGCACCGTCGTAGACATAGCCGCAGAGCTTGCAGACGTACTTGCCGCCCGCCTCCTCCTGATAGGTAGGCGCCTTGGGCGCCGTTCTGCCCTTCAACACCTTGTGGTAGTAGGCGTACGTCATGGGCGCGCCCTCCGAGAGGACGTCGGCGTCCATCACCTCGCCCAGAAAGACGGTGTGGGTGGAAGTCTCCATCTTGTCCACCACTTTGCAGGTGAAATAGCTCTTGACGGCATCGGGCACGGGGAGCTTGCCGCGCACCTTCCAGGGGATGGCGGAAAACTTGTCCTTCTCCTTGGAGGAGGCAAACCCGAACGCTGCGATGAGCTGCGCATCGACGCTCTCCGAAAGCACGCACACGGAGAAGTACCCCGTCTCCGCCACGCACTTGTTGGTGTAATTTTCGTGATTGAGGGAGACGGCGATGGTCGCGGGCGAGGATGTGATCTGCATGGCGCTGTTGGCGACGCACCCCACCGGTCTGCCCTCGTCCCACGCCGTGCACAGATACACGCCGTACGAGAGATCGTAAAAAGCCTTTTTGTTCATATCCTTCCTCCTTATTCCTCCGCGCGGTCGGAGAGCGTTTCATCCAAAAGCGCCTTTTCGCGCAGCGCGTCGGGCACGTCGCCCAGCCGCGCAAAGGTGCGCAGGCGGCGCTCCGAGAGCGGCGACGTCTTTGCCATGCGGTCGACATAGGACTCCGCGTTGACGTTGTTGACGAGCAGGGCGATGATGACGACGGCGACGACGAGCGCATACGCCACGAACGAGCCGATAAGCAGCAGCGCGAGCGCGCACAACACGCCTGCGGCGCACAGAACGACGAGCTGCGACAGATAGACGAACAGACAGTTTTTGAGGTTGACGACGGCGCGAAAGGGAAGTTTGCCGCGCGCGTGCAGAAGGTACGCCTCGAGCAGGGACACAAAGCCGAACACCAGCGCGCCGACGACCGCCGTGACGACGGCGCCCGCGTGCGAGAAGGTGAGGAACCACGCGACGAAGGCGATGAGCGTCGCCGAGAGGACAGCGTCCACGACGGAGGCGATGATAAAGCCCGAGAACCCGCGCCGCACCGTGCTCTTGCGCACGAAACTGTTGGTGACGAAGTAACCGAGCACCATGCCGAGCACGGTGCAGAGCACCAGAAAGATGAAATCGACGAGCAGCGCGGAGGCGACGCTCACCGAGAGCGCCACGATCTTATCTTCGAGCTGCGACGCCTCCTCGACGGTGAGTTCGAGAAATTCCGCGATGCGCGCCGAGATCCACTCCCCTTCGAGCAGCATATTGAGGGTGCCGAGCGGATCGCTCCAATCGAGCCCGCGCAGCGACGCGACGACGAAGCCGACGAGCTGGTCGAACTGTGCCTGCGTGCCGCCCACGAGCTGCGCGATCTCGTCCGTGAGATACGCCGCCTGCGAGGCGAGCGCGTCGAGAAAGACCTGCAATCCGAGCAGAAAGCCTAAAAAGACGCACCCCAGCGGGACAAAGATATACACAAGGCACTTGAAAAAATTTTTCAAAGAATTTGCGATCATGCGTCCCGCTCCTCTTTTGAAAATCCCGCCGCGGACGGCGCCCTGCCGCAGCACAGCGCGCGCCGCCATGCGCCGTTTCCGCGCAGACGCGCCCCATTATGCGTGCGCCGGCTTGCCACGCCGTGCGCGTCCTGCGCGCATAGGAAAAGAAGCGGGCTTTATAAAAGTCCGCTTCCCTTTGCTCACTTGGTTTCTTCTTTCTTGACGATGACTTCCTTGCCGTCGTAATAGCCGCAGTTCTTGCACGCACGGTGCGCGACCTTGAGCTCGTGGCAATGCGGGCACTCGACGAGCGTCGCCGCGGTCGCCTTGTAGTTCGCAAAACGCTTATTCGTCCTGCTCTTGGACTGCTTTGTCTTGGGGACTGCCATGTTTCTTCACCTCTTTTAATCTTTTTCCCATTCCCCGCACGCCTTGCATAAAAGCCGCTGCGGAAGCGCGAACAAGATGCTGTCGCGCAGAAATTCCTCTAATTTGATCTTCCCATTCAGATAGCCGTACTCCTCGCCGTCGCTCTCGCCGCGCACGAATACCGCCTCCGCACGATAGGTGAACGACTGTTCCGCCTCGGCAAGGCAGCGCGAGCACGCGCCGCAGAGCGTGAAGGAAACTTCGCCCGAAAGCTCCACCGTCTCGTTATCGCGGCAGATGAACCAGCCGAGCCGCGCTTCAACGGGCGCAGCAAACTTGACGAAGGGGATCTCGAGGAGCGATGCGTCCGCCTCGAAGGAGAAGGAGAGCGTGCCCTCGTACTCTTTTGCCGCAACGCACCTGCGGACATCTATCTCGGGAATCATCAGCTTATAAAAGTATAGAAAATTTCTCGCGCTTTGTCAATCTTTTTTGCCGCGTATTTCAAAGGAATTTTGCAAAATCGGCGCTTATACCAGGGCAGCCGTCTCGCGCGCGATGACGAGCTCCTCGTTGGTGGGGATGACGAGCACCTTCACCCTGGAGGAAGGCGCGGAAATTTCGTGGATGGCGCCGTCGTTCTTGTAGTTGTTCTTCTCCTCGTCGAGCTCGATGCCGAACGCCTGCATATCGGCGAGGATGCCCGCGCGGATGTGGGGCGTGTTCTCGCCCACGCCCGCCGTAAAGACGATGACGTCCAGCCCGCCGAGGGCAGCCATGTAGGAGCCGACGTACTTCTTGCAGGCATAGCAGAACATATTGAGGGCGAGCTGCGCGCGGTAGTTGCCCTCCTTGGCGGCGGCGGTGAGGTCGCGGTAGTCGCTCGACACGCCCGAGACGCCCAGCATCCCGCACTTTTTGTTGAGGTAGGTGAGCGCTTCGTGGATGTCCATGCCCTTCTTCTTGCACAAAAACTCCACGGCGGCGGCGTCGATGTCGCCGCTGCGCGTGCCCATGGGGACGCCCGCGAGCGGTGTGAAGCCCATCGACGTATCGATGCACTTTCCGCCTTTGACGGCGGAGATGGAGGAGCCGTTGCCCAGATGGCAGGTGACGATCTTCAGCTCTTCGGGATCTCTTTTCAGATACTCCGCAGCCGCCATGGACACGAATTTGTGCGACGTGCCGTGCGCACCGTACTTTCTCACCTGATAGGTCTTGTAGTCGTCGTAGTCGATGGCGTAGAGATAGGCGTAGTCGGGCATGGACTGATGGAAGGAGGTGTCGAACACGAGCGCCATCTTCTTATCGGGCATGACCGCGCGGCAGGCGTTGACGCCCTTGATGGCGGCGGGGTTGTGAAGGGGCGCGAGTTCCGCGATCTCCTCCATCGTCTGCATCACCTCGTCGGTGACGAGCGTCGTCTTTTTGAACGCCTCGCCCGAGGCGACGACGCGGTGACCCACGGCGTCGATCTCGTCCATCGAGCGGATGACGCCCGCCTCGCCGTCGATGAGCTCCTTCAATACGAGCTGGATGGCTTCCGTATGGTCGGCGATCTCCTTTTCGATGACGAAGGTCTTGCCGCCCGCCTTGTGCGTGAGGCTCCCGCCCCTGATGCCGATGCGCTCCACGTTGCCCTTGGCGAGCACTTCTTCCGTTTCGATGTTGATGAGCTGATATTTGAGGGAGGAGCTCCCCGCATTGATGACAAGAATTTTCATTTCATTCCCCTTAAAATTTAATCTTTTACCTGAAGTGCCGTGATGGCGACGGCGAGCACGATGTCGGACGCCTTGCATCCGCGCGAGAGATCGTTCAAAGGCTTGGCAAAGCCCTGGCAGATGGGACCGACCGCCTGGAAGCCGCCGAGGCGCTCGGCGATCTTATAGCCGATGTTGCCCGACTGCAGGTCGGGGAAGATGAACACGTTGGCGTGTCCCGCGACGGCGGAGCCGGGCGCTTTGAGGGCGGCGACTTCGGGCACGAGCGCCGCGTCGAACTGCAATTCCCCGTCGAGGGCGAGCTCGGGCGCCTTCTCCTTTGCGATGCGGGTCGCCTCCTGCACGAGGGTGACGTTGTCGTGCTTGGCGCTGCCCTTGGTGGAGAAGGAGAGCATGGCGATGCAGGGCTCGATGCCCGCGATGTCCTTGGCGCTCTGCGCGGTGGCGATGGCGCAGTCGGCAAGCCCCTCTGCCGTATAGGTGGGATTGAGCCCGCAGTCGGCAAAGACGAGCACGTCGTCATTCATATACTTGTTCCCGCCCGCAGGCGCGATCATCAGGTTGAAGCTGGAGACCGCCTTGACGCCGGGCGCCGTTTTGATGATCTGAAGCCCGGGGCGCAGCGTGTTCGCGGTGGAGTGGCACGCGCCCGAGACGAGCCCGTCCGCATCCCCGTTCTTTAACATGAGCGCGCCGAAGAAGGTGGCGTCCTTCGCCTGCTCCTTCGCCTGTTCCTCCGTCATGCCCTTCGCCTTGCGCAGTTCATAGAGGAGCGCGGCGTACTCTTCCAGCTTGGGCGACGTGGCGGGGTTGACGATCTGCACGCCCGTAAGATCGGCGTCGGGATTGGCGGCTTTTATTTCCGCTTCCTTGCCGAGCAGGACGATCTTGGCGACGCCCTCCTCCACGCAGCGCTGCGCCGCCTCAACGACGCGCTTATCCTCCCCCTCGCACAGCACGATGGTGCGCTGTTTTTCGCCCGCGCGCTTTTTGAGCGCCTCGGCGACCGAACCCGATTCGACGATCTTTCTGCCGAGCTGCTTGATCTGTCTCATGAAATTCGCCATGATAATTCTCCTGTAACCTCTTTTCTTTTTTTTGCTTTTCGTGTATAATAAAGGCACAGACCTTCATTCCTATGTCATTATACAACATTTTATCGGGATTGTAAAGGTCACAAGGGAAAAAACATGAAATTTTGTGCGGTAATTTGCGAATATAATCCCTTCCATAACGGGCACAAGTATCAGTTGGAGCGCGCCCGCGCCCTCTCGGGGTGCGAAAAGGTGCTCTGCGTCATGAGCGGGAATTTCACCCAGCGCGGGGAAGCCGCCGTCTTTCACAAGGCGGTGCGCGCAAGACACGCCGTGGAGAACGGCGCGGACGCCGTCATCGAGCTGCCCGCCGCCTTCTCCGTCGCCCCCGCCGAGCTGTTCGCGCGGGGCGCGGTGCACCTGCTCGCCGCCCTGCCCTCCGTTGCGGCGCTCGCCTTCGGCTGCGAGAGCGGAGCAAAAGAGGACTTTCTGCGCACGGCGCGCGCCACCCTTGCGGAGAGCAAGCAATTCAAGGCGGCGCTCAAAGAGAACTTAAAAGACGGAACGAGCTACATCCGCGCACGCAACGCGGCGCTGCTCGCCTCGGGCGCGGACGTGGACGAGGCGCTCCTCTCCTCCCCCAACAACATTTTAGGAACGGAGTACTGCCGCGCCATCCTTGCGGAGAACGCCGCCATCGACCCCATCCCCGTTCCGCGCGTGGGCGGGGGATATGCCGACAACACCCTGCTTGCCAACTTCTCCTCCGCGAGCGCGCTGCGCGCCGCCATGACCGACCCCTCCCGCAAGGCGAAAAAGGCGTTGAAGGCGAACCTGCCACCCTCCGTCCTGCGCGACGTGCTCGGCTACGCCCCCGTCGCTTGGGAAAAGCCTGTCCTGTGCGCGTTTTTGGAGGCGGCGCCCGCGCAGACGGCGGGCTGTCCCGACTGCGCGGAGGGACTGGAGAACCGCATCCGCGCCATCCTGCGCGCCAACCCCGACATGAAGACCCTGACGGAAAAGACGGTGTCCCGCCGCTACACCGCCGCCCGCATCCGCCGCGTGCTCATGCAGAACTTTTTGGGGATCGCGCGCGAGGCGGTGCTCTCCTATGCGCGCTCCCCCCTCTATTTCAGGACGCTTGCCGTGAAAAAGGAGGGCGCGGAGGAGACGCTCGCCATGCTGGGCGGGGGTGCGTTCCCCCTCATCGCCCGCAAGAGCGACTACTCCCTGCTGCGGCACGAGGCGCTCGCCTGCTTTGAGACGGACGTACGCGCCAACGACCTCTACAACGTCCTCACCGCCCGCCATACGGGGGAGTTTGAAACGCTGTTCGTGTGACACGTCCCCCGCCCTCGGCAGCTTCTATAAGTCTATAAGCAAAATCAACAGAATACGCCCCGCCGCTCTCATCAAAGCGGCGGGGCGTAACGTTATACGAATTTCATGACTTCGTCGAACATCTTGTCGGGCGAGGTCGTCTGTTTGAAGAGGATGGGCTTGTAGCGGATGGCTTTGAGCGATTCGGGCACCTTCATGGCGGTCAGAAGGTTGATGCGCTTGATGCCCTTGAAACTGTCTTTGACGTCGTTGCCCGTGAGCGCGTACAGGACGTCCTGCGGGAACTTGTAGGGACTTGCCGTGGAGACGACCACCATGGGCGGGAGCGGCTCCTTGGGCTCCTCCTTCTTTTTCTTCTCCTCATAGCGCTGGGCGACGCTCATCGCCACGCCCGTATGCGTATCCATGGGATAGCCGTACTCCTCGAAGAACTCGTAGATGCAGTCCACCGTGTCGCTCTCGGAGGCGTAGCCCGCAAAGAACTCCGAGCGCACCTTTTTGAGCTCCTCGGCGCGCAGCGAATATCTGCCCGTGGCGGAGAGCTGCGTCATGCGCTCCCTGGTGAGCGCCGCGTCCCTACCCGAGAGCTCGAAGATGAGCCGCTCCAGATTGGAGGAGACGAGGATGTCCATGGAGGGAGACATCGTCTTATAGAAGGGGCGCTTGACGTCGTACGTCCCCTTGTTCCAGAAGTCCGTCAAGACGTTGTTTTTGTTGGAGGCGCACACGAGCGTTCCGACGGGCAGTCCCATCTGCTTGGCGTAGTACGCCGCGAGGATGTTGCCGAAGTTGCCCGTGGGCACGGTGAAATTGACCTTCTCCCCCATCGCGATCTGGTCGGAGGTGACGAGGTCGCAGTACGCCGAAAAATAGTAGCAGATCTGCGGGGCGAGACGGCCGAAGTTGATGGAGTTCGCCGAGGAGAGCAGATACCCCTTTTGAGCGAGGGCGCGCTTGCATTCCTCGGAGGCGAAGATCTTTTTGACGCCCGTCTGGCAGTCGTCGAAATTGCCCTTGACGGCGACGACGTTGACGTTGCTCCCCTCCTGCGTGCACATCTGGAGCTTCTGCATCTTGGACACGCCGTCGTCGGGATAAAAGACCATGATCTTGATCCCGGACGCGTCCTTGAACCCTTCGAGGGCCGCTTTCCCGGTATCGCCGCTGGTGGCGACGAGGATGAGGATATTCTCCCTGATGCCGACGATGTCGCACCCCTTGCGGAGCAGATAGGGCAGCACGGTGAGCGCCATGTCCTTGAAGGCGCACGTCGGCCCGTGGAAGAGCTCGAGCATATACATCCCGTTCTCCACGCGCACGAGGGGGGCGGCGTCCCCGCCCTCAAATTGGGAATACGCCTTTTTCAGGGCGGAGAGCAGCTCCTCTTTGTCGTATTCGTCGAGATATTTATGAAGGATGAAGGCGGCGCGCTCGGGGTAGTCCATCGTGAGCATCCCCTCGAGCTCCTCCCTTGTGACGGCAGGGAAGGACGCGGGAACGAACAGCCCGCCGTCGCTTGCAATGCCCTTCACGATCGCCTGTGCGCCCGTGACGCGTTCCTCTCCTCTCGTACTGATAAATTGCATGATCTCCTCCGTCCGCGCCGCGCGCGTTTTTCTGCGTATGCAAACCGTCCCTTGAAGAAGGGACGGCTGCTCTGTTCGGGCGGTGCCCGCTACCTTGCCTTATAAATACTTCTTGGCGAAGTCGGGAAGTTCCTCCTCCGCGCAGCTGCAGGTGATGTACAGCTTGAGATCGCGCATCTGGGCGACCTTCTCCATCATGTAGAAGAACTGCGCCATATCCTTGATGGCTTTGCCCGCGATGCGTGCGATGCCGTCCACATAGACGTACTCGTTGTCGTATCCGCCTGCGATGACGCCCTTGATGAAGCCGCACAGTGCGTCCTCTCCCGCGATGGAGAAGTCGCTCGAATCGATGAAGCGCACCTCACGGCGCAGATCGTACATATACCGCTTTGTATCGGTGATGAAGATCAGGTTCCCCTTGGCGACGGAAACTGCCTCGTTCGCCGCATCGATGATGCGCTTTGTTTTGCCGCTCCCCTTGGGTCCGCAAATGATCTTTACCATGTTGAATCCTCCTGCCCCGTCCGAAGACGGATATTGTTTTCTCTATTCTACCAAGTTTTCGTGTACTTTTCAAGGGGATTTGCAAAATTTCCCCGAAAAATTTTACTTTTTCTTTAATTGAGCCCTTTGAGGAACGCCTCGATGCGGCCGAGCCCCTCGAGCATATCCTCCATGGAGAGGGAATAGGAGAGGCGCACGCAGTCATCCGCGCCGAAGGGCGCGCCGGGCACCACCGCCACCTTCTCCGTTTCGAGGAGCGCCTCGGCGAAGTCGGCGGAGGAGGAAAGCACCTTTTCCCCGCACTTTTTGCCGTACACGCCCGAGACGACGAGCATCACATAGAACGCGCCCTCGGGCACGATGCAGTAGACGTCCTTCATCTTTGCGATGCGCTCCACGGCGGCGGCGCGGCGGCTCGCGAAGATGGCGCACATCTCTTTTATCTTCTCCTCCGATACGGGGGAAGTGAGCGCCTCGATGGTCGCGCACTGGGCGATGGAGCAGGCGTTGCTCGTCGCATGGCTCTGGAAGGAGTCGATGGCTTTGGCGATCGCCTTGGGCGCGGCGAGATACCCGATGCGCCAGCCCGTCATGGCGAACGTCTTGGAGACGCCGTTCACCGTGATGGTGAGCTCCTTCATCTTGTCGGACACCGCCGCCATCGAGAAGGGCCTGGCGTCCGTATAGATGAGCTTTTCGTAAATTTCATCGGACAGGACGAAGATGTCGTGCTTTTCGCACACGGCGGCAAGCGCGCGCACCTCTTCCTCCGAATAGACGGCGCCCGTGGGGTTGCAGGGCGAATTGAAGATGAGGAGCTTGGTCTTGGGCGTGACGGCGGCTTCGAGCTGCTCCGCCGTGATTTTGAAGCCGTTCTCCTTGCTGCCCTCCACAAAGACGGGCACGCCGCCGCACGTCTTGACGACCTCGGGATAGGTGAGCCAATAGGGCGACGGGATGATGACCTCGTCCCCCTCGTCCACAAGGGCGTAGCAGACGTTGAAGATGGAGTGCTTGGCGCCGTTGGACACGATGATCTGCGAGGGCTCGTAGACAAGCCCGTTTTCGCGGCGGAACTTTTCGCAGACGGCGCTGCGCAGCGCGGGCAGCCCCGAGGAAGGGGTGTACTTGGTCTTGCCCTCATGAAGGGCGCGGACGGCTGCCTCGACGATGTAGTCGGGCGTGGGGAAGTCGGGTTCGCCGACGCCGAAGTTGATGACGTTCTCCCCCGCCGCCTTCATCGCCTTTGCCTTGGCGCTGATGGCGAGCGTCTGCGAAGGAGAGATGGTGCGGATGCGTTTTGCAAGTCGTTCCATAATATCACCTCATTTGAAAAAAGTCTTATTCATCGGCGGACTGCGCGAGCCTGCGCTCGGTGTCCGCCCGCGCGAGGGCGTCGATCATCTCGTCCAGCCCGCCCGCAAGAAAGCCCTCCATGCCGTGCAGGCTGAGCCCGATGCGGTGGTCGGTGATGCGGTCCTGCGGGAAGTTGTAGGTGCGGATGCGTTCGCTCCTGTCCCCCGTCCCCACAAGGCTCCTGCGGTTTGCCGCCTCCGCGGACGCGGCGCGCGAATTGTAATAATCGTACAGGCGGCTGCGGAGCACCCTGTACGCCTTCTCCTTGTTTTTGAGCTGGCTGCGCTCGTCCTGGCAGGTGACGACGATGCCCGTCGGGAAATGGGTGAGGCGGATGGCGGTCTCCGTCTTGTTGACCTTCTGCCCGCCCGCGCCCGAGGAACGGAACAGATCGACGCGGATGTCCTTTTCGTCCAGCTTGACGTCCACTTCCTCCGCCTCCGGCAGGACGGCGACCGTCACCGTGGAGGTGTGGATGCGCCCCTGCGATTCGGTCTCGGGCACGCGCTGGACGCGGTGCACGCCGCTCTCGTATTTGAGCCGCGCGTAGGCGCCCTTTCCGTCGATGTTGACGATCGCCTCCTTCATGCCGCCCAGCTCCGTCTCGTTGACGTCCACCGTCTCCCAGCCGAAGCGGTGCTTCTCGCAGAAGCTCTGATACATTCTGTACAGGTCGTAGGCAAAGAGCGCCGCCTCCTCGCCGCCCGCGCCCGCGCGGATCTCCAGCGTACAGCCGCGCTCGTCGTTGCGGTCCTTGGGCAGCAGGAGCACTTTGAGATCGCGCTCCATCTCCGCGAGCGCCCCCTTGCAGGCGAGCGCCTCGTCGAGGAGGAGCTCCCGCATCTCCCCCGTCTCCTTCTCCGCCTCCGCGAGCGCCGCGTCCCGCTCCGCCTCCTTCTTTTTGTAGGCGGCGTACCCTTCGGCAACGGGCTCCAGCTCCGCGCGCTCGCGCGAGAGCTTTTTCCAGTTCTCCATGTCGGAGAGCGTCTCGGGACGGGAGAGCAGTTCGCCGAGTTCTTCATAGCGCGCGGCGATCGCTTGCAGTCTTGAGATCATGTTAAAACCCGATCTTGACGATGCGCTCGACGCCCGCAAGATCCCTTACGACCATCGCAAAGTCGCAGCGGGCGACGGTGCGGAAGATGCGGATGATCTCCTGCGCCTGCCCCTCGCCGCATTCGAGGATGCACATCCCCCCGCGGACGATGTAGCGGTTGATCTTTTCCGCGATGCGGCGGTAGAAGTCCAGCCCGTCCACGCCGCCGTCGAGGGCGAGGTGCGGCTCGAAGTCGCGCACGTCCCTGGAGAGCGCCGCGATCTCCGCACTGCGGATATAGGGCGGGTTGACGGTGATGAGGTTATATCTGCCGCGCACCCCCTGGAAGAGGTCGGCACGGACGAAGGAGACGTTCGCCTTGTTGAGGCGGGCGTTCTCCCGCGCGACTTCCAGCGCCTCCTCCGAGATGTCGGAGGCGACGACGGTGACGTTCTTGTCCTTTGCCGCCTCGCAGGCGACCGCCACCGCAATGGCGCCGCTGCCCGTGCAAAGATCGAGCATACTGTCGCCGTCCTTTAAGGAGGCGACCGCCTGCCGCACGAGGATCTCCGTCTCGGGACGGGGGATGAGCACGCGCTCGTCCACCTTGAAGGTGTAGCCGTAGAACTCCGCGTCGCCGTAGACGTACCACAGCGGCCGCCCCGTCATGCGCTGCTCGTAGACGTTGAGGATGGCGGCGCACTCCTTGCGGGTGACGATGCGTTCCTCCGAGAGCGCGCTGCGCGGGATGCCCAGCTCGATGGAGGCGATCCACTCCGCGTCCGAGGCGTCGATGTCCCGCTCCGCAAAGTTCTTTTTCATCATGGCGAGCAGGACGGAGAGCTTGGTTTCTGTCGCAAACAGTTTTTCGGGCGAGGCGGGGTCGTCGTCCATCTCCTTCGCCTTGTTGAAGGCGCAGATGGCGCATTCGATCATCTTCTCGTCCGGCTCCCGCGTGGTGAGCATCTGCAGCAGATACCCGGGCGCCTTGAGGGGCAGCACGAGCACGGAGTCCGTCTTGGCGAGCAGCCGCAGGATCTCATAAGAGACGGCTGCGACGACGGGCAGCAGCAGAAGTTTCACCAAAAAGGCGATGAGGAAGGCGGGCACTCTGCCGAGTTCGGCAAGTCCGAGGGCGGAGAGCCCCCAGTTGGCGAGCGCGAACACGACGATGGAGATGATGAGCACGATGAAGAGGAAGGTGGTGCCGCACCTGTCGTGCAGGCGGGACGCCTTTTTCACGTTCTCGGGCGTGAGCTCGTCGCCGTATTCGTAGCAGTTGATGGTCTTGTGTTCGGCGCCGTGGTAGCGGTATGTCTCCCGCATCATGGGAAAGATGAGGGTGAACAGAATATACAAAATGAAGATGACGAGGCGGAAGCCGCCCTCGATGAGGTTGTACCACAGACTGCCCGCATCCCCCACGGCGGGAGCCGCGTTGGAGATGAGCGCCGCAAAATAGTTGGGCAGGAACAAAAACAGGATGACGGCGAGCGCCACGCCGATGACGGTGGACACCACCGAAAGCACGCCGCCCAAAGAAATCTTCCAATGTTCGGCGAGCCACTTGGTGAATTTGGAGGGCTGCTCCTCTTCCTCGGAGCCGTACACCTCCGAGCTGCGCATGAGCGAGCTCATCCCGAGCACGAGGGACGAGATAAAGCTCACCACCCCGCGGATGAAGGGGAGGCGCATCCACTTTTTCTGTTTTTCGGGGGGCGTAAGGCGCTTGGCTTCCAGCTGCAAAGCCCCGCTCTCCTCGCGCACGCAGGTCGCCATGCCGCTCTTGGAGCGCATCATGACGCCCTCGATGACGGCTTGCCCGCCGATGTATGTGCGCTGTTTTTTCTTTCTCATACCGTCCCTTTCTCTAAACGTTCATGCGCTGCGTCCGCGCGGCGCCGCACGGACGCCGTGAAAGCCGTAGCAAATTGTACGCGGACGCGCGCCCGCGCGTAAGCAAATGCGCGCGGATCGCGCGCCTGCCCGCATGAGAGCAAAGTGAAAACAGCCCCTCGGTGCGGAGCTGTTTCCCCTTTTCAGATGCCGTATCTTTTCTTGAACTTGTCGACGCGTCCGCCGGTATCGACGAGCTTCTGGCGTCCCGTAAAGAAGGGGTGGCACTTGCTGCAGATATCCACCTTCATCACGTCAACATCCTTCGTCGTGCCCGTCTTGAACGTCTCGCCGCAGGCGCAGACGACCGTCACCTCGTGATATTTGGGATGAATGTCAGGCTTCATTTCCGTTCACCTCGCTTATTATGCAAAATACGGAAGTTATTATACCTTTTTTGGCGGCGCTCGTCAACTGATTTCGCCGCAGAAAGCGAAAAAAAGCGCAAACACGCGCGCTTCGTGACAAAAGCGCGAAAAAACGGGCGAAATACTTGCAAATCGCGGCGCTTTCGGGTATAATACAAGTATCCTGCGGAGTTTGTACTTCCGTCAGGAGAGAGGTATTTTATGAACGTGTGGAAACTCACCGCGCCGGGAAAGCTCGAACACAGCGAGACGGAGAACCCCGCCCGCGAGGAGGGCAAGGTGCGCGTGCGCATCACCAAACTGTTCTTCAACGGCACGGACGCCGCGCTCTATTCGGGCGCGCTGCCCGCGCGCTATCCACTCATCCCCGGGCGCTATGCCGTGGGGCTCGTCGCCGAAGAGGGCGGCGTGAGCTATCTCCCCAAGGGGACGCGCGTTTTACTGCACGCCGTCACCGACGCGCCCGATACGGGCACCCGCGCGAAGGATTTTTCCGAGGATGACTTTCTGCTTTCGGGGCGCACGACGGACGGATTTTTGCGCGACCTTGTCAACCTTCCGCCCGAGGACGTCACCCCGCTGCCCGATTCGGTCGGCGACGGAAAGGCGCTTTTGCTGCACCACGTCGCCCTCGCCAAGGCGGCGGCGGACAAGCTGGGCGTGAAAAAGGGGCAGCACGTCGCCGTGGTGGGCGCCAACCTTCCGGGGCTCCTGCTGTGCCAGATCCTCATCTATCAGCAGGCGGCACCCATCCTCATCGACGCCGAGCCCGAGCGGCTGGAATTTGCCAAGACGTGCGGCATCTACTACACGATGGCGGCGGACGAGCACCTGCTGGAAAACGTCGCCAACGTGACGGGCGGACGGCTGGTGAGCGGCGCGGTGTACCTCGCCTCCACCTACCGCAACGACCCCGCGCTCCCCTTCTCGGTGTGCGCGCCGCACGCGAACGTCGTCTTCTGCGGCTTCGGCGAAAAGTTCAGCGTAGACTTCTCGCTCCCCTTCCGCAAGCAGCTCTCCGTCTACTGCGTCACCCACCGTTCGGACAATCTGGAGGCAGCCATCAACCTCATCGTGAGCGGCGCGGTGGACTTCTCCGCCTTTGAATTTCTCACCCAGAAGAGCGACCGCATCGAGGCGATCCTGAAAGACCACCCCGTGGGCGCCACGCAGAACTTAAAGCAGATCAACACCGTCACCCTCATCTGAACATGGTGCGCCCCGACGCAATGCGGGCATACCATGTCCGAGGCGGCGGCGCGCCTGCAACGTCGGACGAGAGAATACCGATATGATAAAATTCATCGCTTGCGACCTGGACGGGACGCTTCTGGACGGGGAAAAACACCTGCCGGAGGAAGTGTTCCCCCTCATCCGCAGACTCAAAGATCTGGGCGTTCTGTTCGCCCCCGCCAGCGGACGGCAGTATGCAAACTTAAAACAACTGTTCGCGCCCGTGGAGCAGGACGTCGTGTTCATCTGCGAGAACGGCGCGCTCGTCAAATACCGCGGAAAGACGCTGCACCTCTCCCCCATCCCCGACCGCGACGTGCGCGACGCCATCCGCGAGATCCGCGCCCTTCCCCACCTTTTCCCCATGCTGTGCGGCGCAAACTTTGCGTATATCGAGAACAGCGAGATGCCCTTTTTCAAATACGCGATGCTCTCCTACACCAACTGCAAGAAGGTGGAAAACCTCGACGACGTGATCGGGAAGGAGGACATCTGCAAGATCGCCGTCTACGACGAGATCGCCGCGGCGGAGAACTGCATCAAGGTGCTCCCGCAGCGGCTGCCGCGGCTGCGCACCATCCTCTCGGGCTTTGATTGGTGCGACGTCTCCGTCCCCGATTCCGACAAAGGCGAGGCGATCCGCTTCATCCGCAGGGCGTTCTCCTTTGAAAAGGAGGAGTGCGTCGCCTTCGGCGATCACATGAACGACTTTGAGATGCTCTGCGAATGCGGCAGCGCCTACGTTCCCGAAAACGCCTATCCGCCGCTCAAAAAGCTCATCGGGCGCGTCATCCCGCCCAACACGGAGGGCGGCGTTCTGCAAAAACTGCGCGCCATCATCAAGGAATTGGAGGAAACGGCATGAAATACGTCATTGCATCGGACATCCACGGCTCGGCTTACTACTGCCGCCTGTTGAAAGAGCGCTACCTTCAGGAGGGCGCGCAGAAGCTCATTTTATTGGGCGATCTTTTGTATCACGGCGCGCGCAACGCGCTCCCGCGCGACTATTCCACGTTGGAGACCGCCGCCATCCTCAACTCCTTGAAGGAGCACATCGTGTGCGTGCGCGGCAACTGCGACTCGGAAGTGGACGGCATGGTGCTGGAATTTCCCGTCACGGCGGCGTTCGCGCTGCTGCCCGCGGGCGGCAGAACGCTCATTTTAACGCACGGGCACAACGAATACGCGCACCTTTCCAAAAATGACGTGCTCGTGTGCGGGCACTTCCACGTTCCCGCCTTCGAGCAGCGCGAAAACTGCCTGTACGTCAACTGCGGCTCCGTCTCCATCCCCAAGGAGAACAGCCCCCACTCCTACCTCGTGCTCGACGAAAATGTCCTCACCTGGAAGGACGTGGAGACGGGCGTCCCCTTCCGCACCGAACATCTCTGAAAATTCATGCAAAAAGCCGCCAAGAGGCGGCTTTTTGCGTTTTTTCAGATTTTGCTGTACCATAAACCGTCCACAAAATATAAAAATTTATTTTGCAATATTGACAAAATGGCGCAAAAGGATTAAAATATCGGTAAACAAACTTGAGGAGAAAGCAATATGCTGACCGTTATCTGTGGACTGCCGTCCGGCTTGCGCGAGATCGTGACCGATTTTTTCCGCAAAGAGAACTTTGATATCATAGAAAAAATCATGTACACGCCCGCGGACGTTCAATGGCACACGCTTTCCCCAAAGCGTGACGCAAGCGAAGCGGCGATCAATCACTGCCGCTTCACCTACCCGTCATTCGGCAGAACGATCGGAATATGCGACGGCGATATCTCCGACGCATTGTGCGGAAAAAAGAACTGCCTTTTGACGTGTTCATCGGACAGACCGGAAATATACAGTGAATTGAAGGCAGGCTATGGCGGTTATGTGAACACGATTTTTGTATACACCGACCCCGAACGGCTGGAAGAAATTTACAAAAAGCACTGCGGAAACGACGCCGAAGAGGAAATCAGACGTCGTGTACAACTTGGCGGAATGCTGCGAAAATTGTACACGGAGAACATCGATCTTTTTGACGATATCGTGATATTCGGCGGAGAAGGCAGCGAATTTGACAGCAATTCGGTATGCAGACAGCTCAAAAATATTATTAAAAAATCGCTTGAAAGTCAAGACAAGCTCAATGATTCCGCCTATGTCGAATTCCCCTATCAGGGTCATGAACAATATCTGTTTACAAGCTATTCCCACAACGACAGAGATACCATCATGGAAGACCTTACCATGCTGCGCAACCACGGATGCAGGTTGTGGTATGATACGGCAGGGATACGGGGCGGGCAGAATTGGCCCGATATCATTGCCGACAAACTTGAGCACTGCGCACAAGTCCTTCTGTTTTGGTCGCGAAGTTCTTCGGTTTCGCATGAAGTTGCAAATGAGATCAATTATGCGATAAATGTGGGCAAACCCGTCCTTCCCGTCATGATCGACGACGCTGTCATGACGGGTGGCATGAAACTGCGGATAGGTTCTCTGCAATATATCCAGCGAGCAAACTTCGATTATAAGAAGAACTTGCTCCACAGTATTTCCCCCAATGTTTTCGATAAATAACGTTCTTCCCGTTTCCAAAGAAAAAATCCTGCGCACGGGGCGCAGGATTTTTTGCTTTCTTACAGGGGAATGATGCGCAGGATACGTCCGCTGAGGATCATCAGGACGAGGTCAACGATCCAGATGATGTTCCAGCCGAGGAGGATGCGCAGGATGCCCGCGAGGATCTTGCCCTCCGAAAAGCGCGTGATCGCGCCGAGGACGAGCGCCGTGATGGGAATGATCGCGAGAATGATGCTGACCAGACGGCCAAGCCCGAAATAATCGCCTCTGCTCTTTGCCATTTCCGATATCTCCTTTTATGTTGTTCTTATGATTATTATATCCCTTTTCGCAAAAAAAGTCAAGGTCTATCCGAAAATTTCCAAAAAATATCGGAAATATCGCCGCAGCGCGCCCCGCAGAGCGCCCATACGTCAGAGCGATTCTGCCTCCGAGAGCCAGAGCGCAGCGGAAGCGTCGGACGGCATCCGCCAGTCGGCGCGCGGCGAGAGGGAGACGGAGCCCACCTTCACGCCGTCCGGCACGCAGTTGCGCTTGAACTGCTGCGAGAAGAAGCGGCGGTAGAAATTGACGAGCCACTTTTTGAGCGTCGCGTCGTCGTACCTGCCCGCAAACGCCAGCTTGGCAAGGTAGAACGTCTTTTGCGGCGGATCGCCGCGTCGCAGGAAGTGATAGAGATAGAAATCGTGCAGCTCGTAGGGCCCGATGAGGTCCTCCGTCTTCTGGGCAATGTTGCCCGCCGCGTCGGGCGGCAGCAGCTCGGGAGAGATCTCCGTGGAAAGGATATCGGAGAGGATGCGCTCCGTTCTGCCCCCCAGCCGCGCCGCCTCGGCGGCGACGAGGTACTTGACGAGCGTCTTGGGCACCGAGCAGTTGACGGCGTACATGCTCATGTGGTCGCCGTTGTAGGTGCACCAGCCGAGGGCGAGCTCGGAGAGATCCCCCGTGCCGACGACCAGCCCGCCCGCCTCGTTGGCGGCGTCCATCAGGACCATGGTGCGGTAGCGCGCCTGCGCGTTCTCATACGTCGCGTTGAGGAGCGCGGGGTCGTGCCCGATGTCCTTAAAGTGCCGCAGAACGGCGTCCGTGATGCGCACGGTGCGCGCCGTGACGCCCATCGCCTTCATGAGGGCGACGGAGTTGTTCTTCGTCCTGCCCGTCGTGCCGAACCCGGGCATGGTGTAGGCGAGGATGTCCTTCCTGTCCTTTTTAAGAAGGTCGAAGGCGCGCGCCGTGACGAGGAGGGCGAGGGTGGAATCCAGCCCGCCCGAGATGCCGATGACGGCTGCCTTGGCGCCCGTCACGCGCAGCCGCTTGGCGAGCGCGTGCGCCTGCATCGCAAGAATGCTCTCCGCACGTTCCGAGCGCTCCCCCTCCCCCTGCGGGATGAAGGGGTGCGGCACGACCGCGGGCGCGGGAAGCGCGTCCGTGAGAAAGTCCGCCTCCGCGCAGAAGTACTCCGCCGTCTCGTTGCGGCTGCCGAAGGTGTTGAGCCTGCGGCGCTCGGCGAGCAGAAATCCGACGTCCACGTCCGCCGTGCACGCCTCCCCCGAGAAGGGAGCGGCAGCGGCAAGCAGCGCGCCGTTTTCATACACCATGTTGTTGCCCGCGAATACCATGTCCGAGGTGGACTCGTCCATACCCGCGTCGCAGTAGACATAGGCGCACACGCACTTGCCCGACTGCGCGGCGAGGATATGGCTGCGGTAGGCGGATTTTCCGACCAGCTCGTTGCTGGCGGAGAGGTTGACGATGACGGACGCGCCCGCCTGCGCATGGCGGGAGGAGGGCGGGTCGGCGACCCACACGTCCTCGCAGATCTCGCAGGCGACGGCTATCTCCGGATGCCCCGCGGCGCAGAATAAAAGATCGGTGGAGAGAGGCGCCCGTTTCCCCTCCCACAGGGGGGCGAAGGCGAGCTCCCGCTGCCCCGCCGCAAAGTGGCGCGTCTCGTAAAATTCGTTGTAATTGGGAAGGTGCGTCTTGGGAACGAGCCCGAGCACCTCGCCGTCCGCAAGCGCGGCGGCGCAGTTATAGAGCTTGCCCTCGCACACGGCGGGCAGCCCGACAAAGACGAGCATCTTTTTGCCCTTCGTCGCCTCCGCCACGGCGCGCAGCCCCGCAAGGCAGCCGTCGAGCAGCGTCTTTTGCAAAAAGAGATCGCCGCAGGTGTAGCCCGAGAGGGAGAGCTCGGGAAAGACGAGCAGCTCCGTGCCCCGCTGCGCCTGCTCTGCAATGTGCCCGCAGATACACGCGGCGTTGTAGGCGGGATCGGCGACCTTCAACGAAGGGCTCACCGCCGCCGTCCGCAAATAAAAATACTTCATACGCTGTCCGCGGCGCGTTACGCCTCTTCCGCGCCTGCCACTTCGTCGACGGGCGCGCCCTTGGCTGCCGTGCGGATGCGCTGTTCGATCTCCTTGGCGAGCTCGGGATTGTCCTTTAAGAACTGCCGCATCTTCTCGCGGCCGTTGGCGACTTTCTGGTCGTTATAGCTGAACCACGCGCCGCTCTTTTTGATGATGTCGTACTGCACGCCGAGGTCGATGAGGCACCCCTCCTGCGAGACGCCCTCGCCGTACATGATGTCGAACTCCGCCTGACGGAAGGGAGGCGCGAGCTTGTTCTTGACGACCTTTGCGCGCGTGCGGTTGCCCGCCGCCCCGTCCGTATCCTTCAGGATATCCGTCTTGCGGATGTCGATGCGCACGGAGGCATAGAACTTCAGCGCCTTGCCGCCCGGGGTGACTTCGGGATTGCCGAACATGACGCCCACCTTCTCGCGGAGCTGGTTGATAAAGACGACGCACGTCTTGCTCTTGTTGACGATGGCGGTGAGTTTGCGCAGCGCCTGCGACATGAGGCGCGCCTGCAAGCCGACGTGCGAATCCCCCATGTCCCCCTCGATCTCCGCCTTGGGCGTGAGCGCGGCGACGGAGTCCACCACGATGATGTCGACGGCGGAGGAGCGCACGAGCGCGTCCACGATGTCGAGCGCCTGCTCGCCCGTGTCGGGCTGGGAGACGTACAGGTCATCCAAATCGACGCCCAGCTTTTTGGCATAGACGGGGTCGAGGGCGTGCTCGGCGTCCACGAACGCCGCCACGCCGCCCAATTTCTGCGCCTCGGCGACGGCGTGCAGCGCGACCGTCGTCTTGCCCGACGACTCGGGTCCGTAAATTTCGATCATCCTGCCGCGGGGAAGTCCCCCGATGCCGAGCGCCAGATCGAGGGAGAGGCACCCCGTGGGGATGACTTCGATGTCGGTGTTGCCCGCGTCCTCCCCGAGCTTCATGATGGCGCCCTTGCCGTACGCCTTTTCGATCTGGGCGAGGACGGCGTCCAATGCCTTGCGTTTTTCTTCGTTCATATCGATAACTCCTTGATTTTTTACGAAATTTCCTTATACGCCAGAAAGAGGGCGTAGTTGATCGCCGTGCGCGTCACCGTCTCCCTGTCCCCCGCGAGCTGAAAGCGGAACACGCGCACGCGCTCACGGGTGCCGACGGCGAGAAAGCACAGCCCCACGGGCTTGTTGGTGCCGTCCGCCTCGGGTCCCGCGATGCCCGTCGTGGCGATGGCGAGGTCGCAGTTGCCCTCCCGCAGGAGCCCCGCCGACATCTCGTACGCCGTTTCGTCCGAGACGGCGCCCTTGCTCATGAGGGTGTACTCGTTGACGTGCAGCCGCTCCTTCTTCGCCTTGTTGTCGTAGGCGTTGATGCCCTCGAAAAAGACGCGGCTCGCGCCCGGGATGCGCACGATGGCGCGCCCCACGCCGCCCGCCGTGAAGGATTCCGCCGTGGAGACGTGCATTCGGTGGAGCTTGAGCGCCTCCACGAGGCGCTCCGCGAGCGTGACGTCCTCCATGGCGTAGACGTAATCCTTTAAATCGGTGGCGAGGATGCGCACCACCTCGTCCGCCGTCATTTTGGGGGTCTCCTGGTCGTAGATGACCTCCACGCGCCCGCAGCCGTATTCGTCGCTCGCATGGAGGGTGAGCTTGCCGCCGCCCGCCTCGTCCGCCTTTTTGAGGGCGGCGCGCACCGCCTCACGCGGGGCGGAGCAGGTGCGCAGCACAACGCGCGCATAGGTGTGCCGCCTGCGCCTGTCCACGCGCGGAACAAGCTCGGTCTTGACGAGCTGCGCGCCGCGTTCCCCTTCGGGCAGCACGCAGAAGAGACAGTCCTCCGTCTCGAGCGTGTACTCCTCGGAAAATTTTTCCTCGCAGGCGACGCTCACCGCCTCCTTTGCGGAGGCAAGCAGAACGGGCGCGCAGACGAGAAAGACGCCGTCGCACTCGGTGGAGAGACGTAAAAGCGCCGCCGAGACCTTGCTCGGCACGTCGTAGGCGAGCAGTTCGATCTCGTCCACGAACACGCCGCCCGCAAGCAGCGCGTCGAACACGGGCGCGTAGTCCACCGTTCCGACGGGATTTTTGGTATTGCGAAGGACGATGCCCGCGTACTTCACCCCTGCGCCTCCTGCCCGCTCTGCGCGCTCTGCGCCTCGGGCGCGGCAGAGGGCTCGCGCAGGACCTCTTTGTTCTTCACGATATAATTGACGCCCGAGAGCACCGTCAGAAGGGTGCACAGGTAGAAGCAGACGACGCCCGCCGTAAAGATGACGACGCCCGCCGTGCCGCCCAAAAAGGTCATGCCCGCGAGCATGAGCGCGATGGAGGCGTCCTGAAAGACCGTTTTGAGTTTGCCGAGCTTGTCCGCCGCCAGCACCAGCCCCCTGCCCGCGGCGATCATGCGGAAGCCGCTGACGATGAGCTCGCGCGCGAGGATGACGGCGACGCAGATGCCCGCCGTGATGAGCCCCCAGCCCGCGAAGAAGGACACTTCAAACGCGCCGCCGCGCGTCAGAAGCACGATGAACGCCGTGGAGACGAGCACCTTGTCCGCGATGGGGTCGAGGAATTTTCCGAGGTTGGTGACGAGGTTGCGGCTGCGCGCGATGTGCCCGTCAAGGGCGTCCGTCGCCGCCGCGAGCAAAAAGACGATGGCGGAGACGAGGTAGTTCCACCCGTTCATCACGTCCAGATAAAAGATGAGGACAAAGACGGGGATCATGAAGATGCGCGTTAGCGTGATCTTATTGGGAAGATTCAAGGCAGTAGCTCCTTTGTTCTGGATTTTATTCTGTTATGCCGCATGGTGTGCCGCGGCTTGAAAAGCGTTCAGTCCTCCGCGTCCGAGCGGTGACCGAAGAGGTCGGCTTCGTCCGCGCCCTCGACAAAGACGTCGTAAAATTTGCCCGTCTCCGCCTGCGGGGCGTTGAAATACACCTTGCCGTCCACGTCGTACGCCTGAAAGGCGGTATGTCCCGTAAAGCAGCCGCGCTCGAAGTCGGCGCCGTCGCACAGAACGCGCACCCGCCGCCCGACATAGCCTTGGAGCCGCCCGCGCGAGAGCGCCTCCTGCACGGCGTACAGCTCGCGCACCCGCCGCTCCTTGGTACGGGGATGCACCTGGGCGGGCAGTTTGTATGCGGGCGTGCCCTCCTCCCGCGAATAGGCGAAGAAGCCGCAGTTCTCGATGCGCGCCTCCCGCAAAAACGCCATGAGCGCCTTGTGCTCCTCCTCCGTCTCCCCGGGAAAGCCCGCGATGAAGGTGGAGCGCAGGGCGATGTCCGGCACTTCCTTGCGCAGCTTTGCAAAGAGCGCGAGGTACTCCGCCCGCGTCCCCCGCCTGCCCATCAATTTTAAGATGCGGTCCTCGCTGTGCTGCAGCGGGATGTCGAGATATTTTATGAGCTTGGGGTTGTCGCGAAGTTCGCGGATGAGCTCGTCCGTGACCACTTCCGGATAACAGTATAGCAGCCGAATATGACAGATATTGTCAAGTTCGGAAAGTTTTTGGAGCAATCCGACAAATAAATTTTTGCCCGTGTCCTCGCCGTAGCGGGTGGTGTCCTGCGCGACGAGCACGAGCTCCTGCGTTTCGCCGAGCCCCTTCGCCTCGGAAATAAGCTGCTCCATGGGATAGGAGCGGTATCTGCCGCGGATGGCGGGGATGAGGCAGTAGGTGCAGTGATTGAAGCACCCGTCGGCGATCTTTAAATACTTTATATGGGGCGGCGTGGTGATGACGCGCTCGCTCCCCTCCCTGCCCCTTCCGACGGCGTTCACCCGCTCGCCGGAATAGGCGCGCTCGAGCGCGGGAAAGAGCTCGGAGCAGTCTGAAACGCCCAGAAAGACGTCCCCCTCCGTGAGGGCGGGGAAGAGTTCGGAGATAAACTTCTGGGGAAGGCACCCCGCGACGACGATCTTTTCAAGCGCGCCCGTGCGCAGAAGGTCGCTCTCGATGACCGCCTTGATGGCCTCCTCGCGCGCGGCGTTCAAAAAGGCGCAGGTATTGACGATGAGCACCTGCGCCTTGTAGGGGTCGTCCGTGATGGGACAGCCGTGGCGGCGCACCTCTCCCAGCAGCCGCTCGCCGTCCACACGGTTCTTGTCGCAGCCGAGGGAGATCATCCCGAAAACTTTGTGCATCAGTTGATATCTCCGTACTTGGCTTCAAAATCTTCCTTGGTGAGGAGCACCGAGCGCGCCTTCGCCTTGCCGTCGAAGGGGGAAATGTAACCCATGAGCTCCATCCATTCGATGATCTTGCCCGCGTGGTTGTACCCCACCGAGCACTTGCGCTGGATGAGCGAGATGGACGCCTGTCCCAATTTGACGACGATGCCGAGCGCTTTGATATACTGCGGGTCGACCGAGCCGTCCTCCGCGTCCGCGCTGCCCGAGGAGCCGCCCTCGCCCTCCGTCTTGTTGATGAAATCGGCGACGGAGGTATCGAAATACGCCTCGTTGTGCGCCTTGATGTCCTCCACGATGTCCTGCATCTCCTGCGAGCTGACAAAGGCGCCCTGCACGCGCATGGAGTTGAACATACCGCCCGTGCGGTAGAGCATATCGCCGTTGCCGAGCAGCTTCTGCGCGCCCGATTCGTCGAGGATGGTGCGCGAGTCGACGTCGGAGATGACGCGCAGCGCCATACGCGTGGGCAGGTTGCTCTTGATGACGCCCGTGATGACGTCCACCGAGGGGCGCTGGGTGGCGAGCACGAGGTGGATGCCCGCGGCGCGCGCCTTCTGCGTGAGGCGCTGGATGCGCTCCTCGATGTCCTTTTTGGCGACGGACATGAGGTCGGCGAGCTCGTCGACGACGATGACCAGCTTGGGAAGGCGCTCGTCGTCCTCCGTTCTCGCGTTGTTATATTCGTCGATGTTGCGCACGTTGATGCCCGCGCGCGTCTTCTTTTCAAACAGGTCGAAGCGGCGCTCCATCTCCTTGATCGCCCAGTTGAATGCGGCGACCGCCTTCTGCGCGTCCGAAATGATCTCGTTGATCATGAGGTGGGGCAGCCCGTCAAAGACGATGAACTCCGTCTTTTTGGGGTCGATGAGGATGAGGCGCAGCTCCTCGGGCGAATATTTGCACACGAGGCTGATGAGCATGGAGTCGAGGCAGATGGATTTACCCGAGTTGGTGGACCCCGCGACGAGGATGTGCGTCATTTTGACGATGTTCCCCACCACGTTGCGCCCCTCGACGTCCTGCCCGACGGCGAACATGAGGCTGCCCGGCTTGCCGTTTTTGTACTCCTCCGCCTGCATGACCGCCTTCAGCCCCACCGTGGAGCGCACGGAGTTGGGCACTTCGATGGAGATGGCGCCCGCCTCCGAGTTGGAGTAGATATTCACGCCGTCGCGCGTGTGCAGGCGCATGGCGATCTCCGCGTCCCGCTTGATGACCTGCGAGACAGCGATGTTCCTCGGGATGTCGATGTCGTAACGGGTGACGGTGGCGCCCGTCGTCACGCGGATGACCTCCGCGTCCACGCGGAAGCCCGCGAGCGTATCCACGATGACCGCGGAATTCTGCTCCACCTCCTCCTGCGAGATGGCGGCGGAATTGGCATAGTCGCCGAGGCAGTCCGTGCTCGGCAGGACGTACGGCTTGTAGACGTGCCGCTGCGGCGCGGGCGCCTCCTCGGCGGGAACGGGCGTCGCTGCCGCGGGGGCAGCGCGCAGGGCGCGCTCGCTGCGTTCGGTGCGCTCTCCGCGCTCCGCGCGCACGGGCCCGGAAATGCTGTCGTCGCGGCGGAAATCGGCGACGTCGTCGTCCTCGTCGTCAAAGAGTCCGGCGGCGGAATTGTCGGACGAAAAACGCGTATCGGGTGCAGGCTCTTCATACGAGGGGCGCACGGGCTCCTCATACGAAGGGCGGACGGGCTCGGACACGGGTGCCTCAAACGAGGGGCGCTCCATGCGGCTGTGCGCGGACATGGTGTCCTCGTCGCTGCTTTCAAACGGGCGCGCCTCGGGCATGGCGGGCGCCGCGGGCTGTGCGGGCGCTTCATACGAAGGGCGCACGGGCGTCTCCTGCACGCGCGTGCGCTCGGGCACGGGCTGCGAGAAGATGCTGCGGAAGGTCTGTTCCCGCTCGTCCGCACGCGGCGCGGGCGTCTCGGCGGGCGCCTCGTACGAAGGGCGGACGGGCTCGGGCGCGGGCGCCTCATACGAGGGGCGGACGGGCTCGGGCGCAGGCGCCTCATACGAGGGGCGGACGGGCTCGGGCGCAGGCGCCTCATACGAGGGACGCACGGGCTCGGGCGCAGGCGCGGCGGGCGCGGCGGAAGGTGCGGGCGCGACGGGTTCGACGGGCACGTCGTCGATGGTCGGCTGCGAGGAAAGTCCCGCAAACTCGTCCACGTCGTGCACATAGTAGTCGTGCGCCTCCTCGGCGGCGGGGTCGGCGGGCGCGCGGTAGGAGGGCGACTGCGGATAGTTGAAGTCGTCCGCCGCGGGGACGTCCGGCTTTATCTGCGTCACCTGACGGGGCATGGCGGGACGGGTGGCGGAAGCCTCCGCCGCGTAGCGCTCCGCATAGCTCTGCGGCTGCGCGGGCTGTGCGGGCTGCGCGCCCTCCTCCACGGGCCGCACGGAGGAGCGGCGGGGCTGCGTGTTGAACTGCGAATCGCTGTCGAAGATGAGGTTGTTGCGGTAGCTGCTGGCGGGATCGCCGCCGAAGAGCATGGAGCGGCTGCGCTCGTACTTATTCTG
>CALVTL010000004.1 GCA_944362555.1 uncultured Clostridia bacterium | reverse complement strand
TTTTGCATTTCCGAACACCGCAAGATTTGTTCCAAGAAAATCTCGCTAAGTGTTGCACTTAGTTTGACAATTCATCGCGGACGAAGGGACTTGCGCCTTTGCGGCGCGCCCCGGTGAACAGCGCACCGCGCTGTTCAGTTTGCGCCACTGCTGATCCACTGCATTACTTCCCGCGCAAACCGTTTGCTCCCGCAAACGCCTCCCCCCTCAAGTCCCTTCGTGTTTTTCTATATTAAAAGAGAGACGGAGCAAAAGCGCCGTCTCTCTTTTGGTGCGGACGAAGGGACTTGAACCCCCATGGTCTCCCACAGGAACCTGAAACCTGCGCGTCTGCCAATTTCGCCACGTCCGCATATTCCCCGTTTTTCATGCGGCGGGAGCACCGCAGCGGGACATTACGTCTGATCCGCGTTCCATTCCGTCTTTTTGACGGACACGCCGTCGGTGCCGTCGAGAACAAACACCCTGCCGCTGCCGATCTTCCGAACGGGCTCGCCGTTCACAAATTCCACGGCGGCGTTGTTCTCCACGCCCCAAGCGCGAAATCTATTATACAACACCGTTTCGTCAAAGTCAAGCGTTCTTTCGTTGTAATGCGGAGAAATTTTTCCTTTTATCCAGCCAAGTCCCGCATGGAGGGCGTATTCCCCCTCGACGACGGAATCGGAGTACATCTCCTCGAACCAGCAGATGGCGCCTGCGGACAGCCCCGCGAAGAGAACGCCGCGCTCATACGCCGCGCGGATCTCTTCAAGAAGCCCCGTCTGCCGCCATGTTTCGAGCATGAACACGGTATTGCCGCCGCCGACATAGATAAGATCCGCCTTCTCAAACTTGGAATGCATCTTCTCGCGGTCGAAGGCGCCGCGCACGCACAGGGCGACGTCCGTCTTCAAGCCGAAGATGCCCGTATACACCTTATGGAAGGTGTTATAATAGGGCATACAGTCGTGGCTGGCGGTGGGCAGGAACAGGGCGCACGCGCGCCTGTCCCCCGCCGCCTTCTTCGCCTCATTGGCGAGATATTCGTCGATGAGCAGCGTCTCGCGGTTCTTGATCTCGCCGCCGCCGATGGCGATGACGCGGCTCATGCGTGCTCTTCCGCCGCTTCGTCCGCGGCAGAGATGCCCGCCGTGCGGTCGACGGGAAGCGAAAAGATGATGCCGTTCGCCTGCGTCTTTAAGCCCACCTTCTCGAACAGCGCCTGCATGACGGGAAGTTTGCCGTCCCGCTTGCAGAGGATGAGCAGAATGTCGCGCTCCTCCATGATGGAGACGCCGATGAACTGCTCCGCCTTTGCGTTGTTCATGGCGTGCGCGTGGATGATGGTGCCGCCCGCCGCGCCCGCCTGACGCGCCGCTTCCATCGCCTCCTCGGCGAAGCCTGCGGCGAGAGATGCCACGATGAGGTCATATTTTCTGGTTTCCGATGTCATGATCTTGCTCCCGTCTACCGATTTTTCCGAGGCGGCACTTGCGATGCCGTTTGCCACGATCTCCGAGATCGCCGTCAGCGGAACGGTAAAGGAAATGCCCCGTCCCACAAGATAGAGCGATATTTTTGTGCGGATGCTGCGCATGATCGCCTCTTCATCGCCCTCCGGGATGAGGGAGAGCACGACGACCTTCTCCGTTTCGCCGATGCCGAGATAGTCGAGCACCTGCGAGTGCGCCGTTCCCAATCCCGCGAACGCGACGGAGAGGGAGACGGAAAAGTCGTCGATCGCCTCTTTGAGCGCCGCCTCGTCGCGCGTGTTGACGATGCTTATGAGCAGCTTGGTGCGGTTGGGATGTTTGGGGGCGGAACGCACGCCCAGCTTGCTGCCGAGCGCCTCCCCCGCCTTGGCGAGTGCATCGAGCACGTTCTCCCTGCGCGCCGCGTCTTTGCGGCCCTTTTCCACTTTTTCCATTTCAGTACACCTCGTATTCGAGCACCCTGTCCTCGACGCTCAGGAAATTGCGCTTGATCTTGCTCGTCTTGCGGCGGTACATGATGCCGAGGAGTTGGATGGTGATGAGCGGCGTGAGCGCGACGAACGCCACGCAGCCGAACGCCTGCGTCATGATCGCCGTTGGGTCGAGCACGCTGCACGCCCCGATCGCCATGGGCAGAACGAAGGAGGAGACCATCGCACCGCTCGCCACGCCGCCCGAGTCAAAGGCGATACCCGTAAAAAGAGGCGGCGTGAAGAAGGTGAGGACGAGCGCGATGACATACCCCGGGATGAGGATATACATGATGTTGACGCCCGTCAGAATGCGCATCATGGCGAGCCCCAGCGAGGCGCACACGCCGATGCACATCCCCTTCATCATGGCGGAAGAGGAGATGGCGCCCGCACTCATGCGCTCCACCTGCTTGTTGAGAACGTGGACGGCAGGTTCTGCCGCGACCACGAAGTACCCGATGACCATGCCGACGGGAATGAGCAGCCACCCGCCCCAGAGCGAGGCAAGTCCCTGTCCCACGAGCCGTCCGACGGGCATGAACCCGACGTTCGCACCCGACAAAAAGACGGTGAGCCCCACAAAGGTGTACAAAAATCCGACGAGGATGCGCACGAGCTGGCGCTTGCGGAAGACGCGGGCGGAAAGCTGGAAGAGCACGAAAAAGACGAGGATGGGCGAAATGGCGATGGCGACTTCCTGCGCGTAGTGCCCGAATCCTTCGAGATAGGTGAAGAACACGCCGCGCGTATCCTCCACGACCTTCAAGTCTTCCAGAACGTACTCCACGTCGCTGATGCGGAAGATGATGCCGAGCACCAGCACGGCGATGATGGGGCCCACGCTCGAAAAGGCGACGAGACCGAAGGAATCGTTCTTGCTCCCCTTTCCGCTGCGGATGGACGCGACGCCGACGCCGAGCGACATGATGAAGGGCACCGTCATGGGACCCGTCGTCACCCCGCCCGAGTCGAAGGAGACCGCCCAAAAGTCGGGAGAGACGAAGATGCTCAAGACAAAGGCGATAACATAAAAGCCGATGAGCAGATAGTGCAGCGGGATGCGCAGGACGATGCGCAGCATCCCGACCGTTAAAAAGATGCCGACGCCCACCGCCACCGTCAAAATGAGCAGATAGTTCCCGAGCGGCGTCTTTTGCGCAATGGCGGGCACCTGCTCCGCAAGGATCTGCAGATCGGGCTCGGCGATCGTCACGATGATGCCGATGACGAAGGACAGGAGCGCGATGAGCCAGATCTTGCGCGAGCGCGTCATGGTGGTACCGATCTTCTCGCCGATGACGAGCATGGACATATCCGCGCCCAGCATAAAGCAGCCGAGCCCCACGATGAGCAGCACGACGCCTACGAGAAAGAGCACAAAGGTACCCGTGTCCATCGGCACGAACGCCACGCTCAGAACGAGCACGATGAGCGCGATGGGCAGGATGGACGTCAGCGATTCGACGATTTTGTCACGCAGCGCCTTCATCGGCGGCACCTCCCGTTACTTGCAGTATTTCTCCTCGATCGCCGCGATCTTTGCGATGCGGCGCGCGTGCTTTTCCTCCCCCGAAAAGGGCGTCTCCAAAAAGGTCTTTGCGATCTCCAGCCCGAGATTGACGCCGATCATCCCGCCGCCGAGCGCGAGCATATTGGCGTCGTTGTGCAGGCGCGTCATTTTTGCGGAGAGCGGCTCCGAGCACAGCGCGCAGCGGATGCCGCGCACCTTGTTGGCGGCGATGGAGATGCCGATGCCCGTCGTGCAGACGAGGATGCCCTTTTCGCATTCCCCCTTTGCGACCGCCTCCGCCGCGTTCTGCGCGAATTCGGGATAGTCGCAGGACGCAAAGCTGTCCGTTCCGAAGTCCACGGCCTCATAGCCGTTCGCTTTCAGCCATTCCTTGACCGCGTTTTTGAGCGCAAGTCCGCCATGGTCGCATCCGAGTGCAATTTTCATAAGGTGTTCCCCCTTCATAATTTATTCGTTTCCGATATTGAGAATGGCGATGAGCTGCGGAAGGCAGCTTCCGATCGCCTGCAATGTGGCGCGGTATACCTCCATCCCCTGCCCGTACGGGTCGGGAATGTCCTTTCCCGCGAACATGGAGATGGCGCAGACGTTGTCCCCGCCGATGCGCGCCGCCTGCTCGCGCGTCATGCAGATGACGGCGTAGGCGTCCTTCACCATGGCGGGCGTCAGGGGCTTGGCGTGAAAGGTTTGGGAATACGGGATGCCCGCCTCCGTGAGGACGGCTCGTGCATTCTCCGCCATCGGCGCGCCCTTCTGCGCCGCCAGCCCCGCTGAAGTAACGGAGTACCAGCGGATCTTGCGGCGCTTCAATTCGGCGCGCAGTGCCGCCTCCGCCATGGGCGAGCGGCAGGTGTTGCCCGTGCAGACAAACACGATCTTTTTGTACGTTTTTCCCGCCTTGTGCGCGGCAGCCGCCTGTTTTGTGTTGCCTTTCTTGACCGTCACGGTCTTATCCGTCTTGGTCTTTTTAACCGTCATGGCGGCGCTCCTTTGCGTCCTGACCGAACGCGCGCAGCATCCGGTTGAGGACGCCGTCCATCACGCCGCCCCGTGCGCGCGGCTCGACGCCGATGAGCAGCGTCGCCTGCCGTTCGCCCGTGCGCAGATGCGCATATAAGTTTGCCGCCATCTCCTCGGGCGTGCGCCCCAGATCGAGCGCACGCAGGGCAGGATATTGCCCGCAGACGGCGTGCTCGCACAAAAGGCAGGGCGCGCCCCCTGCCGCCTCCTCGTTCTGGTAGCACTGCACGGCGGCGGAGAGCTCCTGCGCGCCGAAAAACTTCGTAGCGCAGGCGGGCGCGTAGTGCTTGTACGCCATGCCCGGGCTCTTGGGCTTTTCGCCCTCTTGTAAGACATAATTTTCGCACGCGCCCACCTCTGCGACGATCATCTCGCGCGTGACGAGCCCCGCACGCAGGATGAGCGGGACCGCGCCCGTGCAGTCGAGCACGGTGCTCTCGATGCCTCCCTGCGACGCGCCGCCGTCCAGGATGAGCGGGATGTCCCCCGCGAAGTCGTCGTAGACGTGCTGCGCCGTGACGGGCGAGACGTGTTTGGAACGGTTGGCGCTGGGCGCGGCGATGGGACGGTCCACCGCGCGCAAAAAAGCCTGCGCCGCGGGCGAGGACGGAACGCGGATGGAGAGCGTGGGAAGCCCGCTCGAAACATACGCGCTCACCTTTCCCTTGGAGGGGTATACCATGGTGAGCGGACCGGGTAAAAACCTGTCCCGCAGCCGTTTTGTCCAGGCGGGCGTCTCCACGAGAGAAGAAATATCGTACCCCTCGTGGACGTGCGCTATGAGCGGATTGTCCGCAGGGCGCCCCTTTAAGGCGAAGATCTTTCTGACTGCCTCGTCGTTCGTCGCGTCCGCGCCGAGCCCGTAGACGGTCTCCGTGTGAAAGGCGACGACTTCGCCCGCGTCGATGAGCTCTTTTGCATACGCGAGCGACTGCGGCGTGACGGGCAGGATGCGCGTGGTCATGCGGGGAACTCCCCGTCGTCCGGGAAGCCCTCGCCGGGATATTCCTCGGGGTAACCCTCGGGCGGGGCGACGTAGTACTCGGGTTCCTCCTCGGGCAGGTTTTGCTCGTCCACGTCGACGAACTTGGTGCTCTCGCCGATGAAGCGGAGCTGCACGCGCCCCAGAGCGCCGTTGCGGTGCTTGGCGAGAATGAGTTCCGCCGCGCCTTTGACGACCGTCTTTTTGGCGAGTTCCTCCGCCGTGGCGGTGACGTCGGGGCGGTTGATGAACATGACGATGTCGGCGTCCTGCTCAATGGCGCCCGATTCACGCAGGTCGGAGAGCTGCGGTTCTTTGGTCTGGATGCGGCGGAGCTGCGAGAGCGCGATGACGGGCACGTCCAGCTCCTTCGCCATGATCTTCAGATCGCGCGTGATGGAGGCGATCTCCTGCTGACGGTTTTCAAAAGAGCCGTCCCCCTTTTTTCCGCCCGCGCCCCCCATGAGCTGGATATAGTCGATCATCACGAGATCGAGCGAGCCGACGGCGGCGGAGAGGCGGCGGCACTTCGACAAAATTTCCGCGGGCGTCACGCGGGAGGAATCGTCGATGAACAGCTTGCTGCGCTGCAATTTGTCGCTCGCGATCATGAGGTTCTTCCACTCCTTCTGCACGAGCTTGCCCGAGAGCGCCTTCTCCATGCTCACGCCCGCGTGCGCGCACAGAAGGCGCTGCACGATCTGCGAACGGGGCATTTCGAGGGAAAATACGGCAGCCGTCCTGCCCTTGTTGAGGCAGACGTTCTCCACGATGTTCATGGCGAGCGACGTCTTGCCCATGCCGGGGCGCGCCGCAAGCACGATGAGGTCGGACTTTTGCAGCCCGTTGGTGATGCGGTCGAGGTGCTTGAAGCCCGTCTCCAGACCGCGGAAGGCATTGGGGTCGGATTGGATGTCCTCGAACTTGCCCAGCACCTGACGGATGACGACGCCGTCCGAGAGTCCCGCGAGCTGGCTGTTGTCCTCCTGCTTGGAGATGTCGTACACCTGCTTTTCCGCAAAAGACACCGCCTCGCGCGCGCTCGTGCCGTTGGTGCTCGTTTCGATGATCTTTTTTGCCGCGCGGATGAGGCTGCGGCGGATGGCGTCGCGGCGGACGATCTCAAAATACTGCTTGAAATTGGCTGCCGAAGGGGTGACTTCGGCAAGCTCCGTGACGCGCTGCAAGCCGCCCGCGCGCTCCAGCGTGCCCTCGCGCTCCAGCATATCGGTGAGCGTGACGACGTCGATGGGCTTGTGCGCGGCGTACACCTTCTGCATGGCGTCCAGCATGAGCTGATTGGACTCCTGATAGAAGTCCTCCCCGCGCAGCGTCTCTAATAGTTCGGATTGGATGTCCCCGTCGATGATGATGCACCCGAGGAGCGCCGCCTCCGCTTCGAGGTTGTGCGGCATCTGATTGTTCGACATATCCCCTGCCTCTTATGTTTTATGCAAGTCTTATGCAAGCGCCTCGAATTCCGCGAGCGCGTCGGTGAACTCCTTCATGGCGGCGGCGAACGTCTCCTTTTTGGTGAGATCGGCGCCCGCGCCCTTTAAGAGCGTCACGGGGTCGGTGGAGCAGCCGCCCTTTAAGAAGTTGAGATAGCGCTCGACGGCGGGCGCGCCCTCGGTGAGGATCTTGTCGGCAATGGCGATGGCTGCCGTGATGCCCGTCGCGTACTTATAGACGTAGAAGGAGCGATAGAAGTGCGGGATGCGCGCCCACTCGATGGCGATCTGCTTGTCGTGCGTGAGCGCCTTTCCGTAATACTTTTTGTTGAGCGAATAGTAGAGCTCGGAGAGATTGTCCTTGTTGAGCGGCTCGCCGCGCTCCGCCATGGCGTGCGCCTCCTGCTCGAACTCGGCAAACTGCGTCTGACGGAAGAGCGTCGTGCGGATCATATCCATGAAGTAGTTCAGAAGATACTTGCGCAGGTTCTTATCCTCCGACGTGCGCAGAAGGTACTTTAAGAGCAGCACTTCGTTGACAGTGCTCGCCACTTCCGCAACGAAAATCTTATAGTCGGATTTGGCGTACGGCTGCGTCTTGTTGGAGTACCACGAATGCAGCGAATGCCCCATCTCGTGCGCGATGGTAAAGACGTCGTGCGTCGTCTGCTGATAGTTCAGAAGCACAAAGGGGTGCGTTCCGTAGACGCCGATGGAATAGGCGCCGCTCGCCTTGCCCTCCGTCTCGCACACGTCGATCCAGCGCTCGTCCCTGCCCTTTTTCAGAAGGGAGATGTACTCCTCTCCGAGCGGCGCAAGCCCCTTTAAGACGAGCTCGTAGGCGTCCTCGTAGGAAAGGCGCAGCTCGGCGTCCTCGACAAGCGGGATATAGATGTCGTACATGTGCATGGCTGCAAGCCCCAGCGCCTGCTTGCGCACCTGCATATAGCGGTGCATGACGGGCGCTCCATCGTGCACGGCAGAAATGAGGTTTTCATAGACGTCGCGCGTGACGTCCTCCTCGGAGAGCGCCATCTCAAGGCAGCTTTGATAGCCGCGTGCGTTCTTATAGAAGATGTCCTTTTTGACGTTGCCGAAGTAGGTGGTCGCAAGCGTGTTGACGATGCGTTCATACGCGGCGTAGTACTTTTTGAAGACGTTCGCGCGCGCAGCCCTGTCCTTTCCGCTCAAAATGACGGAATACAGCCCGTGCGAGAGCCTGACGCGCTTGCCCTGATAGGTGATATAAGGAAGATTGAGCTCGGCGTCGTCGAGCATATCGAACACGTCGGAGGAGACGCCGAGCGGCTCCGCAGCCTGCGCGAGCAGCGCCTCCTCCTTCTCGGAGAGGACGTGCTGTTTGCGCGCGATCATGCGGGAGAGCGCGTAGTCGTGATCTTTGAGGCGCTCGTCCTTTACAAAGGCGGCGAGCTTCTCCTCGGGAAGGGAAATGAGCTCGGGCTCGGCGAACGCCGTCGCCGCGCCGTACTTTGTGAACAGGCTCATGACCTTCGCCATATAGGAATTGTATTTGGTGACGCGCAGATCCTCGTCGTGCCGCGAATGGGCATAGAGATAGACGAGCATGAGCTTCTTTTCATATTCGGCGGTCGCCGCAAAGAAGGCGGCGACGTTCTCCGCATCGCCGAGCGTTCCGCGGAAGGCGGCAAAATCGGGCAGGGTCTCCAGCTCGGAATACGCCTTCTCCCACGCTTCGTCGGAGGGGAAGACGTCCTCCATCTTCCAGCGGTATTTGGTCTCTACATTGTTGCGTTCCATGAGAAAAGCTCCTTATTTAGTTCTTGAAACTGTGGATGGGTGCGGGAATGAGCCCGCCGCGGCGAATGAACTTGCCCGCGTCCCCCGTATGAACGGGCATGACGGGCGCGCGCCCCAGAAGTCCGCCGAAGCTCACTTCCTCCCCCACCTGTTTGCCGGGCGCGGGGATGACGCGCACCGCCGTCGTCTTGTTGTTGACCATGCCGATCGCCGCCTCGTCCGCGATGATGGCGGAGATGGTCTCGGCGGGCGTGTCGCCCGGGATGGCGATCATATCCAGCCCCACCGAGCAGACGCACGTCATCGCCTCCAATTTGTCGAGGGAGATGCGCCCCGCCGCTGCCGATTCGATCATGCCGATGTCCTCGGAGACGGGAATGAACGCGCCCGAGAGTCCGCCCACGCGGGAGGACGCCATGACGCCGCCCTTCTTCACCGCGTCGTTGAGCATGGCGAGCGCCGCCGTGGTGCCGTGGCAGCCCACCACTTCCAGCCCCAGCTCTTCCAGAATGTGCGCGACGGAATCCCCGCGCGCGGGCGTGGGCGCGAGCGAAAGGTCGACGATGCCGAAGCGGGCGGAGAGGCGCTTTGCCGCCTCTTTTGCAATGAGCTGCCCGGCGCGCGTAATTTTGAACGCCGTACGCTTGATGACCTCCGCCGCGTCCGTGAGGTCGGCGTCGGGGACGAACTTCAACGCGTGCTGCACGACGCCGGGACCGGACACGCCGACGTTGATGACGGTGTCCCCTTCGCCCACGCCGTGGAACGCCCCCGCCATGAAGGGGTTGTCCTCCACCGCGTTGCAGAACACGACGAGCTTGGCGCACCCCAGCCCGTCCTTATCCTTTGTGAGCTGCGCCGTCTTTAAGACGATCTCGCCCATCGTGCGGACGGCGTCCATGTTGATGCCCGACTTGGACGAGCCGACGTTCACCGACGAGCACAGCCGCTGTGTATTGGCGAGCACCTCGGGAATGGTGTACAAAAACGCCTGTTCATAGTCCGCCGTGCCCTTATGAACGAGCGCCGAATATCCGCCTAAAAAGTCGATGCCGAGCTGTCCTGCCGCCCTGTCGAGCGCCTCGCCCACCTTGGCGCTCTCCCCGGGGAACGCCGCCGTGATGAGGGAGACGGGCGTCACCGACACGCGCTTGTTGACGATGGGGATACCGTACTCCGCCGAGAGCGCGTTCGCCGTGGGAACGAGCTTTTCCGCCTTGCGGCACACGAGGTCGTAGACCGCCTGCGCCGTCTCCTTGGCGCTCGCGCGGATGCAGGGAAGGAGCGAAATTCCCATCGTCACCGTGCGGATGTCGAGGTGCTCCTTTTCGATCATTTCGATGGTTTCAATGACGTCAAATTTACTGAACATACCTTACTTCTTTTATACGTTGTGCATGGCGTCGAAGATGTCCGCGTGCTGCAGACGCACCGTCATGCCGATATTCTCGCCGAGTTCGGAGAGTTCCTTGCCGAGACGGTCGAATTCCACCGTGCTCCTGGAGGTGTCCACCATCATGATCATGGCGAACTGATCGCCCAGAATGGTCTGGGAGATGTCCTCGATGTTTACCTTGTGTTCATAGAGATAGACGCTGACCGTGGCGATGATGCCGCAGCGGTCGGAGCCCGTGACCGTTAAGACTGCCCGCATTGTTCGTTCTCCTTGATGATCTCGTATTCGATGAGCAGATTGCCCTGCGAAATAAACCGCACCCTCTGCCCCTCTTCAAAGGGCGGGAAGTCCTTTTCTCCGTCCACATAGATCTGACGGATCATGTCCTCGTCCCGCTTATAGTTGTGCACTTTGAACAGGGCGACGTTGACGTCCACACCGTCGCGCGTTGTCCAGTCGTCGATGCCCGTAAAGGGCGCAACGGAATACTCTTTCAGCCCCACCGAGATAAATTTGAGCATCTTGAAATAGGCGTTGCAGCGCTTGAAGGAGATGCCCATGTAGGGAAAGAGAAAGATGATGTAGAGTGCCGTGAGAACGCACTCCACGGCGATGACCCAATCCTGGTTGGGGTCGTCGTACGGCAGCATGACGAAGTAGACGAACAGCGCGATGAACGCCGCAAGATAGACGCCCGTCACCGCGTAGAAGCCGCCCAGGATGCGGCTGCGCTGGCGGTGTGCGTCCCAGAGGTCGGCGTCCGAGTAAAGCCCGGTCATGCGTTCTCCTCCGCGATGAACAGCACGCCCAGCGTGTTCCTGCCGCAGTGCCCCGTGATGACGGAACCCGCCACCGTTTCAAGCACCTCGTCGAAGGCGAATTTCTCGGCGACCTTCTTTCTCGCCGTCTCCACCACCGCCTCGTCCGCCATGCTGTGCGTGATGAAGCAGCGCGTCTTTTCATACTTCGGATATTTGACGGCGAGGTCGTCGACATACTGCTCGATGCACTTGACCATGCTCCCGCGGTACTTCTTCCCCGCGACGAGCTGCCCGTCGTTCATCTCGATGAGCGGATGGATCTTCAAAAGGTTTGCGCCATAGAACGCCATGCGCGAGCACCTGCCCCCCTTGTAGAGGTAGTCGAGGCGGTCGGGCACGAAGGAGGTATTGACGAGGGGGCGCAGCGCGTTGACCGTTTCCACGATCTCCTCCGCGGAGGCGCCCTTGTCGCGCAGGTCCGCCGCCTTCAGGATGAGCAGCCCCTGTCCCGTGGAGAGCGCCTTGCTGTCCACGACGAACACCTTCCCGCCGAACGCCTTTGCCGCCGCCTGCGCATAGGAGCAGGAGGAGGACGCCTTGGAGGAGATGCTGAAATGGATGACGGTGTTGCCCGCCTCCACATAGGGGCGGAAATAGTCCTCGTAGTCGCCGATGCTCGGCGCAGCCGTCTTGGGGAGCTGCCCCGTTCGCTCGACATAGTCGAAGATGTCCTGCGGAACGATGTCCACGCCGTCAGAGTGGGGCGTTTCGCCCAGAATGACGGAGAGCGGCATGATGCCGATGTTGCGCTGTGCGATGCTCTTGCCGAGGTCGCAGGTGCTGTCGGCGGTGATCTGGATCATAAAGAAGTCCTCCCGTAAATTTCAGAATAGCCCGAGAATGGCGGCGCGCGCGTTTTCCAGCCACGTCGTCGCGCCCTTGACGGCGAGCGCCCAGCCGTGCACGACGCCGACGATGGCGTCCGCCGTGAGGAGCGCATAGCCCTTGTTTACGATATCCTCGGAATCCGCGCTGTTCGCACGGTTATCGCCCAAAAAGAAGATCTGATTTTTCCCGACCCTGACTTCCGCAAAGTCGGGCGTCCTGCCCTTGGCGTACGGCTCGTCGAGCGGGGCGTATTCGCCCCCCGCGCACTTGCGGTAGACGATGCCCTTCTCGCATTTAACGCAGTCACCCTCGGCTGCAATGAGCCGCTTGATGATGACCGGCGCCGTAAAGACGGCGCCCCCGCCCGCGTCAAAGGCGTCCGACGACGTCGTATCGAGGATGACGATCTCCCCGCGGTCGGCGTCGTTGCCGCGCACGGCATACACGATGTCGCCCCCGCGGTAATCGAACCCGACGCGCTCGCCGCCGTAGAGGGTATCGAGCATGGAATTGCCCTTGACCTCGACGATGAGAAAGCTGCTTGCGCGCACGATGTCAAAGATAAGAACGAGCAGAACGACGCAAAAGAGCACCCATAAAAGTACGTCCGCCGCGCGCCCCCCGCGCCGCTCGTTCAGCATGGCGGGACGGCTCAAACGCCTCATTCGCCCCCCTCCGCGCCGCCCTGCGCGGGCTGCGCGATGCGCCGCACCCGCTTTTTGAGTTCGTCGGGCGAGAGCATCACCACCCTTCCGCAGGTGAGGCACTTTATTTTGTAATCTGCGCCCGTGCGGACGATTTCCCACAGTTTTCCCCCGCAGGGGTGCGGTTTTCTCGTCTCGACGACGGTGTGCAGGCAAAGCGATGTCAGATCCATAACACGTTGTTGATGAGCACCTGCGCGCTGCCCACGAACACGAGGGAGAGCGCGCCCGCAAACGTCTCGGGATGGGCGCCCGTAGAGGATTTGAAATCGGCGGGGTCGAGGAGGATGCTCTTCCACTTGCCGCCCCCCGCGACGTGCACTTCGGCGCTGTAGCCGTTCTCCTCATCCTCGTCAAAGTAGAAGGTGATCTTCAACGTGGCGTCCTCCGCACAGTAGGCGTCGAGGCGCAGCGAGGCGCCCTCGGGCGCAGAATAGCGCGGTTCGTTGACGCGGTAGGAGACGACGCCCGCCTCCGCCGTCGCGCCGAGGATTCCCCCGTAGCCCGCGAGCAGCTTGGCGTCCACCCCCTTCCCGTCCGCAAAGCAGTCGGCGACGGAGCGCGCACGGCGGCGGAAGCCCGAGATGCCGTTGAGCCCGTCCCGCTCGGAGGAATAGACGATGCGGCTCTTGACGCAGACGTTCCGATAGGGCTTTCTGACGACGACTTCCTGAATTTTGGAAGTCACGGAGAAGTTGTTGGAATAATTGGCGAAGGCGTAGACGAGGGCGCGGTCGCTCTTTTCATACAGATCGAGCGGGAAGGTGCCCACGTTCCCCTTGAGGTTGGCGGGAACGCCCATCACGCGCGTCCAGTCGCGCGCGTGCGAGCCCGTGATGCGCTCGGTGTAGAAGATGCCGTATTCGTGCAGCTCCCCTTCCTCGTCGAACTGCGCGCGGGCGACGAGCCTGCCGTCCTCCTCCTCGACGGAGAGCGCGATGGGATCGCTCACGAACACGGAGCGCGCCTTCAGATACTTGTCAAGGAAGAGGTCGAGGTCGGCGAGCGAGTGCATCCCGATGAGCCCGTTCCCGTGCGAGGAATAGAGAAACGCCTTTTCCGTACTCTCCGGCAGGAGCTGGAAGGTATCGTAGACGCGGTCGTAATCATGCTTTTTATCGTTGACGGCGGAGAGGAGCAGGACGGGGCACTTGACGTAGGGCGCGTAGCTCTGCGAATCGATGCCCGCGATAAAGCGGTGATGGTCCTCGTCGAACACCTTCTTCTCCCCCTCCGAGAACTTCGCCATGCCGCGGTAGGCGAGCCAGCCCGCCGCGCACACGGAGATGAGGCAGGAGAGCGGCGCATAGGGCGCGATCTTGAAGAGCACTTCGCCGCCCGTGCGCAGCCCGACGGCGCCGAAGCGCGTGACCTCGGGGCGGGAGGAGAGAAATTTTGCCGCATAGCGCGCCACGCACGCCCATTCATACCAGCTCGTCTCCCTTGCGGAGGGCGACGCGCTCTCCAGATGGCTGCCCGCGCGCACATAGTTTGCATAGTCAATGGCGGCGGGATAGACGGTGTGCTCCGCCGAGCCGTTCTCGCCGCAGTAGTCCACGCACAGCACGCCGTACCCGCGCGAAGTGAAGCGGCGCACGAACGCGGCGTCGAAGGGACAGCCCGCCTCAAACAGAACGAGGACGACGGGAAAGCGCTCCTCCCCCGCAGGCAGGAAGTACTGCGCATAAATTTTCACCCGTTCGGTGCCGGCTTTTCGCCCGAGAAAACAGATCTCGCGGCAGACGGCGCCCTCCGCCTTGCGTTCGGAAAGCAGTTCCGTTTCCAAGGGGAGCGTGTCGTCAAAGTCCTTCCATAGCGTTACGGGCGTCAGAAATGTGCTAGCCAAATGCCACCTCACTCCATTTCGATTTGCGAACCGTGCCTCTCGGTCGCCTTTTTTACGAGCAGTTTGCGCTCGATCCTGTGCTTTAACTCCTCGACGTGCGAGATGATGCCGATGGAGAAGTGCTCGCCGCGCAGGCGTTCGAGGCTGTCCATCACGACGTCGATAAGGTGCTCGTCCAATGTGCCGAATCCCTCGTCGAGGAAGAAAAATTCGATGGGCCGCAGCGAGCGCGCGCAGATCTCCGCGCTCAACGCGAGCGCCAGAGAGAGGGAAACGAGGAAGGTCTCCCCGCCCGAGAGCGTATACACCCCGCGCAGCGCCCCGCCGTTGAAGTTGTCTCCGACGAAGAACCCGCCCTCATAGCGCAGAAAATATCTGCCGTCCGTGAGCGACAGCAATCTCCCGCTCGCGTTTTCCGCCACCGTCTGCAAATACTCCTCGGCGACGTACTCCATGAATTTATTGCCCTCGAGGAGCTTCCGCAGCCGCTCGTAGCGTGCAAACGTCTGCCCGAGCGCGGAATGCTCCTTTTCCAGCTCCGCCTTGCGGCGCAGCCCCTCCTCGCTGCGGGCAAGCTCGCTCCGAAGGAGCGCGCTTTCGGCGGAACACGCCTCCGCACGCGCCTGCTTTCCGGAGATCTTTGCCTGCAAGGCGGAGAGCGCCTCCTGCGTGGCATCCGAAATGTCCTCTTTCTGCAATTCTTTGAGCCGTGCGCGCAGCGCGCCGTACTCCTCGCGGTATGCCTCCACGCGCTCGCGCGCGACGCGGGGATCGCCGTAGCGTTCGCACAGCGCCTTCGCTTCCTGCACGGAGGAGAACTTTCCCTCCGAGAGGGTGCGCACAAGCCGCTCCCTGGAGGATGCCGCCCGCTCCGAGGCGGCCTTTTCGCGCGCCTCCGTCGCGGCATAAGCGGCGCAGGCTTCGGAGAGCGCCTTCTGTGCCTCCTCCCGCGCGTTCTTCCTGCGCTGCAATTCGCGGCGCAGGGCGGTGAGCCGGTCAAAAAGTTCCGACGCGGGGGGAAGCCCCTCCTCCCCCTCACCGAGCGAGCGGATGAGCTCCTTTGTTTCGGCGAGCTGCTCGGAGAGCGACTGCAACGCGGCGAGATGCCTCTCGTACGCCCCCTTCGCCGCTTCCAGCGCAAGCCGCTCCTTACGCAGCTTCTCGCGGTCGCGATCCTGTTCCTCGTACTCTTTGCGCAGGCGGGCGAGGTCGGTCGTGCCGCCCGCGGAGAGCGCCGTGTATTTTTGGATGAGCGGACGGCTGTCCGCCTCGATCGCGGGATGTTTTCGGGTGAGGACGGTAAGCTCGTCCGCGAATACGGCGTATTCGGCGTGCAGGAGCTCCGCCTTGCCGTTCTTCTCCGCAAATGCAAGAAAATCGCCGCTGCCGAGCGCCGCCTCCTCCTGTTCCAGGCGCGCCCTTTCACGCTCGTAGTCAAAGTCCTTGAACGCGTCCCGTTCCGCGGAGAAGCGCGCCTGCAATTCCTCATGCTTCTTCTGCGCCTTGATAAGCTGCGTTCTGCGCACCTCATCGCTCTTGGCGCGGGCGTAGCGGTCGGAGAGCCGATGCTCCTCCTCTTCCGCGCGGGGCATATCCCACAAAAGCGCCTCGTCGTGCGCCTTCTGCGCCCGCTCCCGCGCCTCTTTGGCGGAGGTAAGCGCCGCGGCGCAGGAGGCTGCGCTTTTCTCGTCGCGCTCCGCTTCGTCTGCGTCGCGCAGGGCGGCAGACGCCCTGTCCAGCCGCTCCAGCTCCTCGTTGAGGGCGCGCATCCCCTCCTTCTGCGCCTCGAGCCGCGCAAACTTCGCCTGTTTTTCGTCGTATTCCCTGCGAAGCTGCACGCGCGAAGTGAGCGCCTTCTCCTCCGCGCGCAGTGTGGTGAGTTCCGCACGCAGCGCCGCGTCCTCCGCAACGGATGCGCGTTCCTTTTCTTTTAAGGCGGCGTGGGACTCCTTGGTGTAGCCTTCAAACTGCGCGAGTTTTGCCTCCGTCACGCGGAGCTCCTCGCGCGCCTCCGCCATCTTCGCGCCCGCACGCTTGACGAGCCCCTCGCCGTAAGCCTCCAGATCAAAGAGGCGGGAGACGAGCTTCAGTCTGTCCGCGCGCGCCGATCTGACAAATTGGGCAAATTCCCCCTGCGGGAGCGCGATGCACTTTTCAAAGTCGCGCTGTTCGAGCCCTATGATGCGCTCCAGAAGCGCGTTCCCCTCCCTGACGCCGTCGGCGAGGACGAGGAGGGAATCCCCTTTCTTTTCGTACACTTTGAGCGTCTGCGCGGCGTTCTTGCGCTTCAATTCCCGCTCGACGCGGAACGTCCTGCGCGCGCCCTCAAAGACGATCTCAAAGACGAAGTGCACATACCCCTTGTCGAGGGAATAGTGCAGGATCTCCGCAATGCTCCCCGAACGCGAACGCGCCACGTTCCCGTAGAGGGCAAAGCCGATGCAGTCCAGAATGGTGCTCTTGCCCGAGCCCGTATCCCCGAAGATGCCGAAGATACCGAATTCGAGCAACTTTTCAAAATCGATGGTCGCGGGCTCGGAGAAGGAGTTGATGCCGCAAAATGAAAGACTGACGGGTTTCATGCGCCCTCCTCCAACAGTTCCAGGAACGCCTGCGTGAGGTCCGAGGCGGGGTCGTCGCCGTAGACGGAGCGGTAGTACTGCGCGAACAGCTCCCCGGGAGAGAGTGTGCTGCGGCTGACGACCGTGGCAGTTGCCGCGCCCCGCGTGCGCACGATGAGGGAGACGAGGCCCTCGTTGGCGGCGCGGAGCTGCTGTGTTTCTGCCGAGGTGAGCGGCGCCGCAAGGTGCAGGGTGAGTTCGATGAACGCGCCCTCATACGCCTTCAAAAGCTGCACGGCGCGTGTAACGTCGCGCTCCTCGAGGCGGACGAGCCGTTTTCCCGCCGAAAGTGGAATGTCCTCCGCCGTGATGTTCTGCCCGTCGGTGTGCAGTAAGACGACCTGCTTTTTTTCGCTCTCGTCGAAGGAATACTGCAAAATGGAGCCGGAGTAGCGCACCCGTTCGCCCAATTTCTGCGGTTTATGCAGGTGCCCGAGGGCGACGTAATCAAAGGGCGCAAACAGGGAGAGCGGCACCGCGCGCGCCCCGCCGAGGTCGATGTCGCGCTCGCTCTCGCTCACCTTTCCGCCCGTCACGAAGAGATGGGACAAAAGAATATGCGCCATCCCGCCGCGGTAGCCCGCCTCGCCGCGTTCCAGCCAGCGGCGCAGCTTGTCCGCATACCCCTCTTCCGTCTTTTCCTCTTTGAGGCGCGCCTCGTTGGGGTAGGGCAAAAGGTTGAGATAGACCCGCTCCCCGCGGGCATTCTCCATGACAAGGTACCCTTCCCCCGCCTCGACGGCGCGCACGGGGCGGTCTCCGCCCGAAAAAGCCGCACTTCCCCCGTTCCCGAAGAGGTAGATGCCCTCCTCGGCGGCAAGGGGCGCGGAGGCGGCAAGGCGGACGCCGTCGTCGTGATTGCCGCTCACGATGACCACGGCGCGCTCCCCGCCCGCGATGCGCTTGACGGCGCGGAAAAACACCTCCTCCGCCTCGGCGGAGGGCATATAGGTATCAAAGACGTCCCCCGCGACGAGAACGAGCTCGACGGAGCGTTCCTCGCAGATGCGGGCGATCTCCTCGAGCGCCTGCTCCTGCTCGGGCAGCCGTTCGCGATCCATCAGGCGTTTGCCGATATGCCAATCGGAAGTGTGTAAAATATTCATGCTCTCACGCGTCGGAAAAAGTGTGCGGCGGGCGGAAAACATATTGCGTTTGCCCGCCGTTTGTGATATACTGTGTTCAATATCCTTTTGCAGGAAAAGGCGAATGCGCGGAACGCGCCCCGCAGGGCGCAAAGTCCCGCAATATGAAACATGACCATTATACAACGCCTTTGAAAAAAAAGCAAGCGTTCACCCGACATTCGGCAGCCGCAACGCAAAAACACGGGAGAAAATTTATGTCCTTCGCCGCATTTTCCAAAGATTTCAGCGCGAATATGTTCACGAGCGTGGAGAACCAGTTCATCACGAAATATCTGCCGCAGGCGGACGGCGACGCCGTGCGCGTCTATCTCTACGGGCTGTATCTGTGCCAGGTGTCGGCGGAGCTCGACAGCGCCACCTGCGCAAAACTTTTGAAGCTCTCCGAGGAGAAGCTGCTGGAAATTTTTTCCTTCTGGGAGGAGTGTGACCTCGTGCGCATCCTCTCGCGCAGCCCCCTCTATGTCGAGTATCTCCCCGTGAACGCGGCAGTCGGGCGCCCCAAGACCATCCGTCCCGAAAAATACGCCGCCTTCAACCGCGAATTTTTCCAGATCTTGCAGCGCGCCAAAAAGGACTTCAAGCCCTACGAGATGCAGCGCGTGCTCGAATTTCTCGAAAATAATCCCATGGAACAGCAGGCGTTTTTGCTGATCGCCGAATATTGCGCCAAAAAGGACGGCGAAAAGCTGTCCTGCGCGCACATTCTCAACAAAGCCGCCAAGCTCGTGCGCGAGCACAAGTATACTTATGACCAGGTGGAGGCGGACCTTGCCGACTTCCATCTGCGCGAAAAGGAACTTGCGCGGCTTCATCAGGCGCTGGGCATCACCAAAAAGGCGCAGGAGAGCGACTATTCCTATCTCGAAAAGTGGACGCAGGCAGGCATGGAGGAAGGCGCGGTACTCGCCTGTGCGCAGGCGCTCGGCAAGGGCACGCTCGCAACGCTCGACGTGCTCGTTTCCGAACTGCACGAAAAGGGCGTGCACGGCGAACAGGAGGCAAAGGAATACCTTGCGCGGCGCAGGGAGGAGGCGGACATCGTCTTTCTCGTCGGCAAAAAGCTGGGCGTCAAGGTGGGCAATCCGCGCGCGTTCTGCGAGGAGTACGCCGAAAAGTGGCTGGAACGCGGCTACGACGAAAACAGCCTCGCCCCTCTCGCGGCGCTTGCGATGAAGTTCTCCTACGGCTTTCCCGAATTTGACGAACTGCTCGAAGAACTGTATGCGCAGGGCGTCGTGGACGAGGGCAGCGTCAATGCCTATTGCGCCGCGCGCGAAAAGCAGCTTCGCCTTCTGCAAAAGATCCAGACGGAGTGCGGCGTCATCCGCAAGACGCGCTCCGCGCTCGATATGATCGAAACGTGGCGGAGCTGGAATTTCCCCGACGCGATGATCATGGAGGCGGCAAAGCGCGCATCGAGCGCGTCCGCCCCCCTGCCCTATATGAACAAGCTGCTCGCCGAATGGAAGCGCGTGGGCGCAATGACGCCCGAGGCGATCCCCGCGCAGACGGAACACAAGGCGGCACGCACGGAGATCAAATCGGAGGCGGCGATCTCCGCCGACGCCCGCAGCGAGCGCGAACGCTGGTATGCCGCCCGCAGGCGCGCGGCACTCTCCCATGCGGAACAGGCGAACGCAAGGGCACAGAAGGACGCGGCGTTTGCACGCGCGGAGAGCGCCGTCAAAAAGGGTGAGATAGAACTTGCCCGCGCAGAGATCTTCTCCCCCGAGACGCTCCCCGCCCTGCGCGAAAAGGTGAACGCCGCCAAAAAGGCGCGCGCCGCCGCGCTCGCGCGGCTGGGGCTTTCGGACGCCGACTTCGTTCCCCGCTATGCCTGCACAAAGTGCTCGGACACGGGATTTCTGCCCGACGGCACGATGTGCGACTGCTACGACAATCGTTAAACAGTCCGACAGAATTTTTCCTGAAAATAATTTCCGCCGGTGGTTTTTCATTTCACTTCGCCTGCGGCTCGTGCCCCATAGGTGGGACGGGCTGTAAGCCTCATATTACGGGCAGCGCGCAAGTCGCGCCTGTGACGACCTGGCAGTCACGCATTTGTTACTTGTTACCCGTAAACGGGTCTCATGCCTTCCCCCTCGGGGGAAGGTGTCACGAAGTGACGGATGAGGGGTCAAGCAGAGCGACTGTTCCTTTGCCGTCCCCCTCATCACCGCCTTCGGCGGAGCTTCCCCCCAAGGGGAAGCCTTCCTCCTCTCTCGCCTCCCCTGTGCAAGGGGAGGTGTCTGCGATTGAAAAGAGCAGACGGAAGGGTTGTCATGCACGCGCGACACAAACCTTTACAACCCTCCCGCCTCGCTTCGCTCGGCACCCTCCCTTACACAGGGAGGGCAAGGGATAGATATTATAATGCGCCCCCAATTCAGTTTTGCTCATCGGCAAAGCCTCTCTTGAACCCCGCGACTATCGCGGGGTTTTCGTTTATACAACAAGACGCCCCCGTCCGCGCTGCGAACGGGGGTTATTTGACGGCAAAACGATGTATTATGCGTGACATAATACTATGTAATCTGGCGAAAATCACTCGTAATCGCCGTAATCGCGGCGGTCGGGCGGGGAGAATTGCGCCTCACGCGAACAGGAGTTCCCCCACTTATTCCCGCGCTTTTCGGGCTTCGGCGCGGAACGGATGTCCACGAGGATGACGTCCACCCCGATTTTTTTGATGCACTTCAAATCGATGAAGATCTCCGCGCGCCCCCAGCGAAAGCCCCTTCCCCCGGGCACGACGATGCCCTGCACCCGCCCCTCGGGATAAGTGAACACCACGTCGCTCACCCGTCCGAGGCGTTTTCCGTCCGTTAAATTGACCGCCTCCTTGCGGTGCAGTTCGCAGTAACTCGTCTCCATACCAACAGTATATGCGCGAAAACTTATATTCGTGACAACCGACGCGGGATGACGCTCTTTCCCGTCATTCCGAACGGCAAGGGCGCGCGTCTTTCGACGCGCGCCCTTGCCTGTGAGGAATCCCCTTCCTCTTTGTCACTTATGAGGAGATCCCTCACACTCGCTTTTGCTCGGTTCGGGATGACATATTGAAAAATTTGCCCCCGTCCTCTTTGTCACTTTCAAGGGGATTCCTCGTCATTTCATTCCTCGGAATGACGTTAAGAAATGCTTCGGAATGACGTTAAGAAATGCTTCGGAATGACGTTGAGAAATGCTTCGGAATGACGTCGAGAAATGCTTCAGAATGACGTCGAGAAATGCTTCAGAATGTCGTTGAAAAATTCCTCGGAATGACATTGATAAATCCCCGGAACGACATTGAGAAATTTTCGGATGACACAAAGTAAAATTCGGACGTTCAGCCGATCTCTTTACGGAGGGTGCCGATGGCGTTTTTTTCGAGGCGGGAGACCTGCGCCTGCGAAATGCCCACTTCCTCGGAGATTTCCGTCTGCGTCTTGCCCTCGTAATAGCGCAGGGTGAGGATCTTGCGTTCACGCTCGGCAAGGCGGGCGATGGCGTCCTTTAAGGCGACGCGCTCCGTCCAGCGTTCCTCGCTCTGCGTTTCGTCAAAGAGCTGGTCCAGGAGCTGCAGCGTGTCGCCCGATTTATTGTAAACGGGCTCGTAGAGCGAAACGGGGTCGGAGATGGCGTCGAGCGCATAGACGACCTCGCGCTGCTGCACCTGCATGACCTCGGCAATGCGTTCGATGGTTGCCTCCTCGTCGTGCTCCTCCAGACTTTCGCGCACCTTTAAGATGCGATAGGCGGCGTCGCGGATGGAGCGGGAGACGCGCAGCGAGTTCCCGTCGCGCAGATAGCGCTTGATCTCACCCAGGATCATCGGAACGGCGTAAGTGGAAAATTTGACGTTGAAAGAAAGGTCGAAGCCGTCGATTGCCTTGATAAGCCCCACGCAGCCCGCCTGAAAGACGTCGTCCGCGTTGGCGTTCTTTGCCCAGAAGCGCTTGACGAGCGAGAGCACAAGGCGCATATTTCCGATGATAAACCTGTCCCGCGCGGCTTTATCGCCCGATTTTAAGCGGCGCATCAGCTCCTCGTTCTCCTTGTGGGAGAGCTTGGGAAGCCCTGCGGTATCCACGCCGCAGATGTTGACCTTTTGCAGCATACCCCCTCCTTTGGCATGAAAATGCCATGTTGTACAAGGGAAGTATGCGCGAACGAGCCGCATTTTATACGGGCGTTCCATATTGATGAAATGATGCGCGGCGCGGGGGGACTCCCGCGCCGCCGAGACGGCTCCGCCGAAGGCGGTGATGAGGAGGACAGCAAAGAAAAAAGTTCCTGGCATGACCCCTCATCCGTCACTTCGTGACACCTTCCCCCGTGGGGGAAGGCTCCTCCCCTCCCTGTCATTCCGAACGCGGAACAAGGTGGAGCGGAGGAATCCCGTGGCAAGGGACAAAATGCAAATGCGGGGAGATCCCTCACATACGTTCGGGATGACGATTGGGGTCGGGCGGGATGACGGGTTGGGGCACAGGGACGGCGGTATAACGGGTTGGAGCGAGAGCGCGGAAAAAGGGCGCACACCCGTGCGCCCTTTTAAATATGTGTTTCAATTTACTACGGATTTGTAATTGTGAGCCTATACTCTTTTTCATTTAATTGCGATTGATAACTCCAGTCCCCTGTTATGCGATCTCCTTTTCCTCCTCCGACATTCCCTACATGACCACCTTTATCAAACGTTGCGTATCGATTGGGCGATTGATTATGCTCGGTAAATACGTCCCCAACCTTAATCGAGTGATCAGTGGCATAAAATGCCCTTGAATCGCCCGAGAAAACACCACCGATGATGGCTACATTATTTGTTGTCCCTGCGGAATTCGAGTAAGGGTTTGCATTAAAATAGAATCCGTAGTTGGTTCCTGTAAACGTTCCGCCTTCGATGAGCAGACCGTCGTCCACACTTGCACTGGCGCCATAGTAGAACGCATTCCCCCCATTGAACGTGCCGCCCTTGATCACCATAGCGTGCGTCGTGCCCAAACCAGCGGAAATTTGGATCCCACTACCACTATCTGTTCCCGTAAACGTTCCGCCGTAAATGGCAACTTTGTCCTGCGAGCCACCGTAGTAGATCGCATAACCCTGCGAATCGATTTTGAAGCCGTTGTCGTTCTCTGAATAAATCGTAAGATTGGAACCCCTATTTCTTTCTCCCGTAAACAATAAATCATCTTGAACCGAAATACCGGCAACATCGACGGAAGTCTGTTCCGTACCAATCTCAACACGATTCTCATCACCATCCAACGGCTCCGATTCTGAGCCAAAAGTCACATCCGCAAAGCGGAACACACTCATCGCGTCGCCGTTATAGGCATAGAAATTCCCGCCTGTGATGTGCACTTCAGCGTTGCCCGACGTCGTTCCCATGAATGCCGCGGCACTGTTGTTACCGATCGAAACATTCTCCACCACTTTGGTTGAACTCGCTGTCGATCCAAACGTCCCGCCGGAAATATTGACCGTGATATTCCCGCTCATCACATACAGCCCGTACGAGGCACCGGGACCGACTTGCCTGCCGCCGTCTGTCTTGTTGTAGCCGCCGATAAACGTTCCGCCCGAAATATTGACGGTGTTGTCCGTCGAGGTGCCCATATTGCGGACAAGGATGCCGTTGCCGTGGGCGGCTTTATAGCTCCCGCCCAAAATGGTAAGCCGTCCGCCGCCGACTTCCACGGCATGACCGCCCGTTTGGCTTTGATTATAAGTCCAAGTACCCGAAGTCCCAATATAATTTCCGTCATAATAATTTCCGTCATAATATCCGTTAGTATATAAATCCTTACCCGTAGTGGCTATGTTCAAAGTGTTTTGCGAAGTCCCCGCGTTTTCCGAAGCGTTTTCCGAAGCTCCAAGTTTGACAGTGCCGCTTGAAACATAGACCCCACCGCCGACGGAATTTTGGATATTACCCTTTTCGATGGTGACTTTGGGTTGTGCCTCACCCGAACTTTCAACGCGCACCGCATAGCTCTTGATCTGCTGATTTAAGAACGCATAATTTCCTGTATTTTCAGTCTGATTTTCATACCGATCGTTCTGCACCCCGGTGTGGGTGACGTTGAGGGTGCCATAGGAAATAAGGGAGCCGCCGTTGACGTAAATGCCGTTGTTGGGGTCGGTCTTCGCGACGGTATGCGACGTGCCTTTGGGTGCATCTGCCCAGAGGAGCGCCTTCGTGCCACTCTTTGCCAGGTTACAGGTAATATCGACTTTGGCGCCTGCTTCAATTTTGAGCGTGCCGCCGTTCAGATAGATGGCGGTGCCGTTGTCCCCACCCGTCTCGGGCACAAGCGTCAGATTTCCATTGATGTTGATTTTGGAATTTGCACCGTCCCCGGGCAGCGAGGTGATACCCAAGCCGTTGGTCGTGATGGTGCTCGGGTTTTCTTTATCTTTATCCAAATCCAAATTGACGATGCCGCCCTCGACGCTGATCGCCGTGCTGGAAAGAACGTTATTTTGACCATCGAGCGAAGGGCGCCCGTCCACCACTTTGCAATAAAATTTGCCGCTCAGCGTGACGGTGCCGCCGAAGGCGAGGATGCCTGCGGAATAAGAGCCGTTGATGACGAACGTGGAATCGTCGCAGATAATAGTGCCCGCATCGCCGTCCGGCCCCTTTTCGGAATAAATTCCGAAGTTATCGCTGGAACTGCCTGGCGTGCCCAAAAATTTAAATTCGCCGTTCTCGACTGTGACCGTGCCGCCCGTGGTGTAAATGCCCGTGTTGGAGGAGCCGTCCCCGTTGAACGCGAAGGAGAGGTCGGCGCCCGTGACAGTTCCGCCCTCCGAATAGACGGCATAATTGCTGCTGCCGCCGTTGTAGGTGAAGGTGGCGGACGATACGCTCGCCTTTGCGTTCCCGCCCGAAACGGAGATACAGCGGTTGGAAGTGCTCGCGCCGCCGAACGTGAAATTTGTATTTTTGACCGAAACGGCTGCGTTCGCGGAATTGATGGCGTAATTGTTGTTGCCGACGCCCTCAAAGGTGAAGGCGGCATAGGAAATTTCCGCCATGTCGCCCTCGGCAAGGGTGGACGCCTCGCCGTGCTCCACGTTGATGCCGTACAGGTGGGAGCCCGTGAGGCTGAATGTGATACGATTATCCTCGCCTGCGCCCGTCATGACGAGCTTGCCGCCGCTGACGTGGATGGCGGCGTTGTTTGCGCCCGGCACCATCTGCGATGTCTCTGCTACTTTTATAAATGTTCCGCCCGTGACGGACATATTGCCGCCCGTGACGAAGATGGTGTCACCCTCCTGGGAATAGAACGAGCCGCTTCTGACGGCAAGTTTCCCCGCCGCAGCCGAGGTGCTCTGCGACGCCATGCGCACGCAGACGCCCGATTGAAGCGCCTCGAACGCGCCGTTCTGCACGGTCATCTCGCCGCCCGAGGCGTAGACGCAGTTGGTCTCGCCCTTGCCGAAATAGGCGGTATATCTGCCGCCCTGCACGTCGAGATAGCCGTCCTCCATCTGAATGGCGGCAAAGTTGGCAGAATCGGTCGCACCGCCCTTTACGTTCGTGTAGCCGTAAATGGTGACGAGGAGGGTGTCTTCGCCCTCCGTTGTGCCCTCATAAGAGACTGTGTCGTCCGCTTCCTGCTTGACATACTTGACATAATAGGTATAGTAGAAATTGGCGCTCTTATCGGTCGCCGCCATGTTGGTGTTCTCGACATTGGCGCCCGAAATGGTGTAATACAGGTAGGTGTCGGCGGGGATCTGCGCGGAATAATCGTTTTCAAAATACATATTCCCGTTGATGCGGAAGCGCTTCTCTTTATCCTCTGTCGTTTTGCCCGTATCCAGCACTTTCGGCGTGATGATGGGCATTTTTGAGGGAGTTCCACTGTATCCCCCGCTGCCGTCCGGCGTATAATAGGTGACGGCTTCTGCGCTGCCGATGGTCGCCCCTGCTTGGCTCTCATTCCCTTCGACATATTCGCCCGCATAGCGGTAATTGGCGTCGATAAAGCCGTCGCCGTTCTCTGGATACTCATATCCCGTGCGGGGACCGCTCTCGAAGATGCCGCTCGTCACCGTGAGCGTGCCGCCCGAAACGCGCAGCGCGCTGCCGACGGGGTTATAGAAGCACCCGCCCCCCTTGGAGTCCTTGATGGTGAGGCGGACGCCGTCCGTGACGTTGAGCACGGGGTCGCGGTTGTTGCGCTGCAATTCGTGCCCGTTGAGGTCGATGGTAAGATCGGAGTTGACGTCGGAAACGCCGCCCGTGATGACGAGCGGATTGTCAACGTCGTCGGAAATTTTAATGTTCGTGTAGCCGTTCTCGATGGCGGAAATGAAGGAATTGACGGAATCCACCTCGATCTGGTTGGAGACGATGTACTCGATGTCCCCGCTGATCTCGCCGTCCGACTGCAATTCGTCGGTGTAGCGCGCGTAGGTCAAGGAAAACGTCATGAGCGTGATAATGAGCAGGGACAAAAAGATCCCCATCACGAGATTGCGCTTGTTCGTCATACGCTGCCTCCTTCCGCACCGCCCTGCGTGCGCGGCAATGACGTCTGCGTGAATACCACCGTCAGACTTGTGTAAAAACTCTTACTCAACGACATTAAGATGGTCGTCTGTTTGGGAGCCGCCTCCCCCGTTTGCTCCGTTTCTCCCGTTGCGCCGGTCTCTCCCGTTGCTCCTGTTTCTCCCGTTTGCCCTGCATAATCGAGGTAGAACGGGTCGTCGGGGACGCCCGCAAAGGAAATATAGTATTCGGGATCTACGTTCTGATCGCGCGTCGCCTGGAACTGCGAGCACAGCCCGAAGAGGGTCTGCGCAGCGGCAATGTCCGCGGGCTTCGCGGGCGCGTCGTTTTCCATAAATTGCTTAAATTTGTTATCTGCAAATGTATAAAAATCTTCGATGGGATGGACGTAGCTCACCGTTGTTTCGCTGATGGGCGCGACATGGTGGAAGGTGAGTTTTTCGGGCTCTTTATCTCTTGCAAACGTCTTTTGCACGCGGATCTGCGTGGTGCCGCTCTCCTGCCACTTTCCGTCCACTTTCTTATAAATGGCTGCGTCGTAGTCGAAGTGATAGCCCGTGACCGTCGCGCCGTTGAATGTGCCGCCATTGGTAAGAAGGGAATCGTGGTCCTCCGTCCAATTGACGTCGAGGTCGTCGCTCTGAATGTTGTCGGTGAGGGCGAGGTAGAGATCGAAGGTGTGCTCCTGCTGCGTGCCGCCCGTCAACTGCATGACGGTGGGAATATCCAGCTCGACGGTGTAGAACGTCATCTCCTTTTCCAGATCGAGAAAGAGCTGCGGCATGATCGCGTTTTCGTTTTTGTTGTCGCCCGCGCCTTCGACACGGCGGAAGCCGACGGAATACGTCTGCATGGTCTTTGACGCCGTGATGGTAAGCGTGTTGGTGGTATTCCACTTTGCGGTGATGGTGCCGCCGTCTGTATCCAGCCCGCCGCTCATGGTAAGGGTGGCGTCGGTGCAGGCGGCAGCCGCATAATCGCGGAAGCCGCTCGTTTCAATGGTTCTCGGATTTGTGGTATAATCTACAAACTGCTTCTTGTTCGAACTATTTAAAACATAATCATAATACTCGCCCAGATCGGTCGTGATGTCGCCTTCTGTATGGGTATGTTTTACCGGATCTTCCGTTATCTGATAAATCAGATTGCCGAGGACGATCTGCGGCATCACCGCATTGCCGTCCTCCCCCAAAAGCTGAATGGCGAGATTGTCGGCAAACTCGGCGGGGAGATAAAAACGGATCTTGGAGGAGAGATCGACGTCGCTGGTGAGTTCTGTCGCGCCCGCCGCCTCCGACGCGGGGCGATGGTTTGCGACCGTAAAGCGCACATAGCGCGACACGCCCTGCTGCGTGTTGTTTTCCAGCCAGAAATTTGCGTTGGTGTAGGTGTTGGAAGAGAGATTGTCGATGCGGTACGACGCAATGAACGGCGAGACATTCGCGCCCAGATCGCCGCTCGTGGCGGTGGAATAGCGCGAAAAAGTGACGCCCGTGAACAGCACGCTCACGACGAGAAGATAGCAAAGATAGGAAAGAATGGGGATCTTTTTTTTCTTAATCTTCCTGTTCATCTTTTTTCCCAAATGCTCCCGTCAGAAGATCGGTCAGAAGCCACAGCACCACACCGCCCGCAAGTACGCTGAACAGCCCGAGCGGCGTCTGCAAAAAGTTGACGACGCTGCCGAACCCGCGCCATACGGAGACGACCTTGCCCACGATGTCGCCCTCGGTGATGGGCGAGTCCTGCGTGTTGTTGGCGTCTCCCTGCGTGATGACGGCGTTCCCCGTCTTGCTCACGATGCGGTGCGTGACATAGCCTTGAAAATCTTCGGAATAATAGGTGACAATGTCGCCCTCTTCATACGTCTCCTGCGCGCAGACGACGATGACATCCCCCGCCGAGATGGCAGGCTCCATGCTGCCCGTCGCCACAACGGCGAACGAGAGCCCGAAAAAGGAGGGCATTTCGTTGTGAAAGGCGTAGCGCGCAATGAGCATATACACGCTGTAAAGGGCGAGGACGCCGACGATGGCGAGAAGTACGCCCTTTATCACGCCTTTGATGATACGGACCGTTCTGCGCATATCACGCCCGATCGCTCACATAGGCGCTGAACGCGATATGCAGGGTGTAGTCGGCGGCAGCTTCGCCCGCGGCGGTGTCTGCCTCGTCGTTGTGCGCCCAATACCACTCGATCTCGAATACCGTGGTGGAGCGGGCTTCGATGGTCATCTCGGTGACGCCCAGCTCCCCGGGCGAAAGGTGACCTTCCGCGCCCGAAACATACACGCCGTCACGCTTTAATTTGTAGACAAGCCCGATGCCGTATTCATTCTCCTCCTCAAAGAGAAGGGAGAATACGAGCGCGTCGTCGTTATCGTTGCGCAGGGAGAAGCGGTAACTGCCCTCCATGCCCGGGGCGACTTTGGCGTCGCCGAAGGTCTCGTTGACAAAGACGGGCAGATCTTCCTCGTCCTGCCACTGCGTTCCGTCCTCATGCGCGATGAACAGCACGGGCGCGTAATCAACGCTGCGATTTAAGAAGTATGCGCCGAGCACCACCGACAAAACCGTCGCGATGGCGAGGATGATCACGATGATGAGGATGGGCAGCCACGACGTGCGATGGATGGTGGCAACATAGGTGTGGTCGAGCGCTAAAATGTTGTTGTTCTTATCGACGTAGCACCTGCGCTCTTTGTCGGAGTAGAGGAAGACGTTGCGCTCCTCTTTGCGGAACTCGCCGCGCGTGTCGCCCTCTTCGGAGTACCAGACGCTGCGGCGGATCTTGCCGCACCGCTCGCCCTTCTTGTTGCGGACGCGCCCGCGGCGGGGCAGCTTGACGTCGATGGCGTCGGGCGCAGGAACGAGCGCCCGTTCTTCGCTGCTCTCCCGTTCGGGCGCTGCGGGTTCGCCCTCGCTGCCTTCGGAAACCCTTCCGTCCGACGCATCCGCGTCGTCCACCTCCCCTTGCACAGGGGAGGCAAGAGCATCGTCGTCCTGCGTGCCTTCGCCGCCTTCCCCCTCGGGGGTGAGCTCTTCCGTTTCGGAAAGCGCCGCCTCGCTGCCTTCCCCCTCGGGGGAAGGTGTCTGCGCAGCAGACGGATGAGGGGCTTCGCTCGTTTCCTGCGCGCCGTCCCCCTCATCAGTCCCTTCGGGACAGCTTCCCCCCAAGGGGAAGCCCTCTTTTTGCGCGCCGTCTTGCGCCGCGGCGGTTTCTGCGGCGGCGTCCCCTCCCGCGCCGCCGACGGGCACGGGCACATAGACCACCTTGGTCTTTTTGCGCGTGCGGGCGGCGGTCATGAACACGTCCGCCTGGTCGGTCGGCACATAGTTCTCGTCCGGCTCAAAGTTATTGGCGCGCATCAGATCGTCGATGAGCTCGACGGCGTACTTTTCCTGCCTGTCGGACGAGAGCTTGATCATAAGCGGGGTCTTTTCGTAACGGGCGACCTCGGTATAATCCTTATGATGGTATTTTTGTTCGTTGTATGCCTTGGGATCGAGCGCCACAAAAAGGCGCAGATAACCGCTCACCAAGACCAGCTTGGCGAGGAGTTTCTTCCCGACGGTGAACGTCTCGCTGTTGGTGGAGAACCGGCAATGCAGCGGTTTGGGGCGCTTTAACGTCGATTTGTAGCTCAAAAAGGCGTTTTTCACCGCGTCGTAACGGCGGCCTACGACATAGCCCGCCTCCGACATCTTCTCGGCGAACGTCAGCCGCTCCCGCTTCTCCATCGGCGGCAGAACGGGCATCCCGCCCTCGCTGCCTTCTACAACCCTTCCGTCCGACGCATCCGCGTCGTCCACCTCCCCTTGCACAGGGGAGGCAAGAGCATCGTCGTCCGCGCCTTCACTGCCTTCTTTTTCCGTCATTCCGTCATGAGGCGCAGCCGATTGAGGAATCCCCTCACTCTCTGTCGCTGCCCCATGGGATCCCTCGTCGCCGCTCTGCGGCTCCTCGGGATGACGAGAAACAGTGCCGTTCCCCTCATCAGTCCCTTTGGGACAGCTTCCCCCCAAGGGGAAGCCCTCTTCCTGCGTGCCTTCGCCGCCCTCTACCTGCACCCCGTCGGCGTCGTTCGCGGCAGCGGAAAGCTCCTCCTGCACGGAGGCGGCATTCTCCCGTTCTTCGTCGGGGACGATTTTGTTTTCCTTATCCTGTTCGCTCATAATGTCTCCATTATGCTATCCTGCAATACTGCACCCGTTCAAAACGTGCGGCAATGCGACTGCCCCCCTTATAGAAGAGGCTAAAATGGTCTCATCCTTTCCCCATTTTTTCTTCGCCCGTGAGCTCTGTGTACGCTTTGACCGCATAGCGGAAAGCGTACACAGCGGACGCACGGGAAATTTTTCCCCGCTTGCAGACCTCTCGCCACCTTCGACGACCCTTCCTGCACCCCCCAAAAGGGAGGGACGCGTGCGCCTTTTTAAGGTGCGCGAAGGGAGCGGACTTTTTTCAAAAAGCCCTTTTGCCGATGCGACGAATGTCTGCGTTTACGCCCTGCCATCGATACCACACCTACGCGGCACGGCAATTATTTTTTAGAAGTCTGGAAAAAAATTGTTCGTTCTGATTTTTGAAAAATCAGTCACCCGATGCTGCGGGGATCTGGGCGCTCTGAACTGCCTTATACGTCAACGTCGTCGAAAGAGATGCAAGATTTTCACCAAACCAAGTGTCGATGGCATCTGCAAGCGTCTCACTCGTGCCGGAAAGCGTTGCATCCGTATCAAGCGACGTCCAAGTCACTTCCGCAAAGACGTACAGTGTCTGCGCAGAACCAACCGTCATCGTGATTTCGCTTCCGCTGGTGTAGTCTTGGCTTCCTGTTCCGCCTTGATCCGTCCCCGTATACAGTTTCAACTCGAACACCTTGTTGAACTGATCCTGCGAAGGCGTACCCGTAACAGCACCTTCGCCCACGGACATTCCCGAGCCAAGTGCGGTTGCATAAGCAGTCCCCGCCTGATTAGTACCGGTGTTGAACACGGGCAAAAGATCGGATGCGGTGATCGTCAGGTTGCCTGCGACTTCAATGTTGTACTTGATCGTTGCAACGAGAACCTTACCCGTGGTGTTCGTACGATCTTTGGCGTCGCTATACTCTTCCGCAGAGGGCGTAAGTTTCTCGGCAAGCGATACATCGAAAGCCCCGGACGAACCTGCACCGGTAAGGCTGACATCCCACAGTGCAATGTTCGTCGTAGCGCTTCCGTTCCCGCCGCTGGTGTAGCGCGCGAACGTGCTGCCGAGGAAGCAGCAGCTGATGAGCGTCAGTGCGACAAGCGCAACAAACAACTTCGTGATGATGCTCTTCTTCTTTGTCATTTTTTCCTACTCCTTTCAATTTGTTTTTATGTAAAACGGCAACGCGTGTGGCACAGTCGCCGATTTTACCTTGGTGTAATTTTTCCCGCCTTGTGTGGGGTGGAATGACGCCCCTTACGTCATTCCGAACCGAGCCGAAGGCGAGTGTGAGGAATCTCCTCGCTCTTTATCTCTTCCCAATGGATTCCTCGCTTCGCTCGGAATGACGTGGGGAGAGTCCGAGGGATTCCTCGCTCCGCCACTTCGCCCCCTTGGGGCTCGTGCGCCGCTTCGTCGGAATTCTCCCGCAAGCGGGACATTCCTCCTTGCGTCGGACGGCACCTCCCTCACGGAGGGAGGCAAGGGCAGATTCCTCCGCACCCTCGTCCGATGGCTCCCTCTTTGAGGGAGCTGTCACGCAGTGACTGAAGGAGCTACTATCATAGCGCTGCTCTTTGCCGCGCCCTCGTCTATTCCTACTTATACCCCCCCCCGAGAATTGTCAAGAGGTTTTGCTGTTTTCGTCGGAATTTGCCTGTTTCACGCGTTCGGCGAGTTGGGCGCGCAGACGGGCGAGCTCCTCCTCTTTGTCGCGCAGTTCATTGCGCGCGCTGTCAAGTTCGGACTGCGCCTGTTCGAGCTGTTCCCCGCCCTCCGCGACAACCTCCCGCTTCGCCCTGCGGTTATATAATATGATGCGCGTGACGTCGTAAGCAATAAAGAGCAGCACGGGAATGCCGATGAACACCAGAATGCCCGACGGGGTCTGCAAAAAGATGGAGAAATCGCCCAGCCCGTTGACGTGCCCCGTGCAGATGCCGATGACGTTCCCGATGGCGATGGCACCGTCCGTCACGGCGTTCGCGTCGCCGCGCGTCGTGACCGTGACGATCTGCTCCCCCTCCGTCGTGACATCCACGATGCGGTGCGTGACATAGGCGTTATCGGCGGCGCGGAAGGTGACGACGTCCCCGATCTTCAGACTCTGCTTTTCCTCCTCCGAGAAAATGCGGACGAAGATGAGCGCGCCCTCGGGGAAGCTGTCCTCCTCGCTGCCGTCCATCGAACCGGACGTGACGGCAAGCGGCGCGACACCGAAAATATCGGGCGGAACGTCCTGCCGCAGGCTGCCTTTGATAATAAGGGAAAGGTTGACGGCAAGCACGGGGATGAGGATAACGGAGAGCACCGCCATGATGACGATGGCGACGATGTCGCCCGTGCGGCGCTTGCCCTTCGCCTGCTCCCCGCCCGATTGTTCATTTTTTTCATTACCGTCGGGGCATTCGGGGCGCTCCGAAAAAATAGGCTCTTTGGGCGCGGCGGACTGTTCCGCCGCGTGTTCCGGCGCACTCTCATTGGGCTGCGGCATAAGGCGCTCTGTCGTTTCGCCGCTGTCCGCGTCTTGCATAGAAGGGAGTTTTACGTCCATGGTATCTCCGTAATGAAAAGGAAAATGGGGAAAATTTTTTTACCGCAGAAAAAAATTTTTTCAAAAAAAGACGACAAACCCGTTCACATTGTGTATCACCACAAACGTGAACCTGGTGGGCTGCGGAGCGAAAAACGCCCCTTTTCGGTTATAAATCTTCGCGTAATCTGACCCGTTTTTTGTACAACGTATGCGCAAAACGGGGTGCGTTATGCAAATATGTATGTGCGCCGTTTGAAAACAATCAACACAAAATGCGCGTGAAATTCATAAAAAACATTTTTGATTTCGACCTCATTATACCGCAAAAACAATATTTTGTCAACTTTTCTGCGATATATTTTGTAGTCCGCGGCGTGGTATAATATTCCTCGGCACTCCCTGCCGGGATCCGCCGATTTCTGCTCCCGTCCCTATACGGGTCGTGCTTTATGTTCGCGACGGCGAACGCATCATCAAAGACATACCCCCCCCCTCGCTTTGTTGAACGTTCCTGCGGCGGGCGCGCTGTTTGAAGGGCGGCGGGCGCGGTGATATAAAGCGAAAGCGGGTGTCAGATTCTGACACCCGCACCTTCCCACGTTTTTGGCAGTTTGTTATTTTTTCTCATTTGATATGAACGTGATCGAACGCATCAGACAACTCAAAAATGAGCGCGGCTGGACGGACTACCGCCTTGCGCAGGAGGCTCTGATCCCGCAGTCGACGCTCGCATCCGTCTATGAGCGCAACACGCCGCCCAAGCTCGACGTGCTGGAGCAGCTCTGCCATGCGTTCGGTCTGACCCTTGCGCAGTTCTTCCGCGAGGAGGAAGAGCCGCAGCTTTTGACAAGGGAGGAGACCGCGCTTCTGGAGCGCGACCGCGCCCTCCCGCCCGACAAGCGGCAGGCGCTTTTATGTCTGCTCGGCATCGAAAAAAGCGATTCGTAACGCCCCCATCACCGCCTGCCGTCCCTTATGTCATTCCGAACCGAGCCGAAGGCGAGCGTTCGGACGGGATGACACTCCTTATGTCATTCCGAACCGAGCCGAAGGCGAGCGTGAGGAATCCCCTCGCCTGTTGTCACTTCCCGAGGGGAAGCCGCCTTCCCGCGCGCCTTCTTTTCCCGTCACACCAATTTGGAGATCTCTTTTTTGAGGCGCTCGATGATCTTTTTTTCCAGGCGGGAGATATAACTCTGGGAAATGCCCAGCTCATCGGCGACGTCCTTTTGCGTCATCTCCTCCCTTCCGCTCAACCCGAAGCGCATATCCATGATGCGGCGCTCGCGCTCGGGCAGCTTTTTCAGCGCCTCTTTTAAGAGCTCCTTCTCGACGTTCGCCTCCACGCCGCCGTACACCGCCTCGCTGTCCGTGCCCAGAATATCGGAGAGGAGCAGCTCGTTCCCCTCGAAATCGGTGTTGAGCGGCTCGTCGAAGGAGACTTCGCTCTTCAGCTTCACCGTGCGGCGCAGATACATTAAGATCTCGTTCTCGATGCAGCGCGAGGCGTACGTCGCAAGTTTGATATTTTTATCGGTGCGGAAGGAGTTGATGGCTTTGATGAGCCCGATGGTGCCGATGGAGATGAGGTCGTCCGCGTCGACGCCCGTGTTCTCGAACTTGCGCGAGAGATACACCACAAGGCGCAGGTTATGCTCGATGAGCTTCGCCTTGACCTCCTCCGCCTCCCTGTTCTCCTCCAGCTTTTTCAGCAGCTCCGCCTCCTCCTCCGGGGAGAGCGGCAGCGGGAGCGCCTCGCTTCCGCACAGATAATGCACGACGTTTTCGCCCGATTTGAGGCGCATGAGCCAATTTTTGAGAAAATAAAGCAGTTTCATCGACCCCCTCCGATAGTGCGGGATTGAATATGATCTGAAAGCGCTCCCCGACGTCCCCCACCGTCAGCAGAACGTGCTCAAACGCGGCGCCGCCCGCCACAAGGCGCTCGCAGCAAAAGACGGGCGAGGAGCGGCTTGCGTTCACCGTGGTAATACGCATCCTGCCGACGGGCGAAGGATGGGCACCGAACAGGGCGAACACCCCCGCGGCGGAGATGACGCACACGGGCTTTCCCTGAAAGGCGAGGCAGTTTCCGCTGTCATAAAACCCCGTGCAGGACAGGGTTTTTCCCGCGTTTTCCAATTTGCAGGGGATGAGGTTCCGTTCGACGGCGCGGAAGCGGAAGAACGCCTTCGCCGCCGCGATCACCCCCGCACCCAGAAGCCCGAACGTGCCGACAAGCAGCGCAACGGGAACGCGCTCCAAATAAAACCCTGTCCCGTCAGCAGTTTCTATGCCGAAGAACGCATAGAGCGCCGTCAAGGCGCCGCCGAAGAGAAAGGTGACGGCAAAAAAGCAGACGGCGAGAAGAGCGTACCTCTTCGCGCGCGTTCCGCTCCCCGCCAGAAGCGACAGAACACCGCCGAACGCGAACTTCACGACGTACGCCGCCCACACGGGAAGGCGCATCAGAGGGAACGCGACCGCGAACGCCCCGCCCGCGCAGGCGGCTGCCGCAAGCCGCAGGGCGCGCACCTTCATGCGCGCGCACTTCAAAGCGAGCAGCAGCAGGAAGCCGTCCAACACGGCGTTTTCAAGAAAGGCGTACTCCCAATAGACGACCATATTCTTATGACATTATAAAGGTTTGCGGCGCGCGGAGCATGACCGAACGCGTCGGACGGGCGCGAAGTATGCCGCATTCTACCGCGTTTTCCAAGGAATTTTCCCCTCCCCCCTTGTGCAGCAACCATAAATATGGTATACTGTTTGCGGAGGTTGTTATGGATATATCCAACGCAGCGCGGTTTCTGCAAAGTTATAACCGCATCGAGGCACAGCTCAAGCTCATCCACGGCGCGCGGGCTGCCATGAACTTCACCGACCTTGTCAAAAAATGCAGCGATGAGGACATCACCGTGCGGCGGTACTGTTCGGAGCTCATCGACTACGGAAAGCTGCGCAACGCCATCGTGCACCGCGCGGCGGGCGCGGCGGACGAGACCGTCATCGCCGTTCCGTGCGACGACGTCGTGCAGAACATCGAGTTCATCGAAGGGCTGCTGTGCAAGCCGCCCCGCCTCATCGACGCCATCAAAGTCAAAAAAATCGCCTCTGTCTTTGCCGACAAGCCCGTGCTCTCCGCCGTAGAGAACTTCCGCGAACACCGCCAGAAGACGCTCATCGTCTACGACCACGGCACGATGGTGGGCGTCATCAACAGCTACGGGCTGTATTCGGAGATCGAGATGCGCGTGAAGGCGGGCGACGACCTTGCAAAGTTCTTCAACCATACCCTCTGCCGCGACATCCTGCACGACTACGACCTGGAAAAATACATCATCATGAGTCAGGACGCCACCGTCTTTGAAGTGTTCGTTGCCTTTGAGGAGCGAAAGGACCTCGTTGCGGTCATCGTCACCGAGAACGGCGTATTGGGCGAGAAGGTTTTATCCATCGTCACCCCGTCCGACTTCCCCCGCATCAACCGCTTTCTGGAAAGCTACAACGCCAAGACGTTCTGATCTCCCCGTTTTTGGCACATTTTCGGGGCAATTTTGCCCATTTTCGGCGCAAATGCGGGTAAACGAAAAAAAGTTGCAAAAAAGTAAAAATATTTTCACCAAAACTATTGACAAACTAAAAATCCATGCTATAATGAAGGCACAACAAGGGAATGACCCAAGGAAGTTCCTCAAAACAGGAATGGAACGGGAACACGCCAAACCAAGCAGGCAAATTTCCTTTTCAAATCTTATTTCAAAGCGTATCCTCTGCGGGACGATCGTATGATCGGTACGGGAAGAGATGAGAGAGTAAAAAGAAAAGATGCAGGCAAAGTAAAAGCGAGGGAACGGAAAAGGAACGGATTGAGAGACGAAAAAGGATTCCACCCGCAGACGAGAAGTTTCGCGTACGGAAACAGACAGGGAAACCAAAAACCAAAGGAAATTCCATTCGTTGCATGGGTTTAACATCCGCCGGAAGCAATAAGATGAAAGACCGATGAAGCAGGTTCCACAAAGTCGCATAAGTGGAAAATGTGAAAACGATCCCCCATCGGAAGGCAGAAGGTAAAACGGAGCGCAAAAGGGAAAGAAATTTCTGATCGAAAGCCAGGAGTTCAACCGAACAAGACGCAAGGAAGATAGGTTGAAAAGTGTAAGTACGACTTTAGATCGAACTTTTCGGAATCAGCGACCGAAATGATGATAAACGCCATGAAAAAACGGGGGCGTATCGCAAGATACGCCCCTTACTTTGTCCGATTTCAAAAATTTACTCAACGGAGAACATCTGCCCCATGGAGATCGCCGAATACACGCCCGCCTATGAAGACGCCGTCAAAGACCTGCTCGTCGAACTACAGAGCCATCTCGCGTCGATCGACCCCTACCGCATCATCGTCCTGCGCGACACCTACCGCGACGGGTACTTCGCGCACGCATTGAACGCCGTGCAAAAGCATTCGGGGAAGATCTTTCTCGCGATGGAGGATGACGCGCCCGTCGGCGTCGTCATCTGTACCATCCCGACCTGCGGCGAGGAGAGCAAACTCACGACGGCCTGTCCGAAATGCGGCTTTATCAGCGACCTTGTCGTGACCGCAGCCCTGCGCGGCAAGGGCATCGGAACGGCGCTCCTTGCCCGCGCGGAGCGCTACTTCACAGAACAGGGCTGCGAATGGATGCAGCTCTGCGTTTCCGCCTACAATCAACGCGCGCTTGCGCTCTATGCGCGCTGCGGGATGGAAACGGACTGCTGCTATCTGAAAAAACGGCTTCCGAAATGATTTTATGTAGCGGCGCTTGCGGCGGCGATCCCCATAAAGAGCAAAATTCATCCGATCCTTTTGAAAAGGCGCGCGCTCCAAAAATCCATTCCAAGCTCATCGATATAGAAATGCAGCACCGCACGGAAATTTTTGGCGGCTGCGGTGAGCATGATCATGTCAACGTCGGGCGAAACCGCCTTTTCTGCGTAAAGAAACAGCTTTTTCCCGACCCCGCGATTCCGATATTGCGCCTTGACGTACAACTCATCGATTTCAAAACACGAGGTTCCCGCTTTATAAATTGAAGTATCCTTCTCGGTCGTTGTGCGATGACCGAACAAATATCCGCAGATCAGATCGTTGTCCTCGGCAACAAAGATGCGTTTCTCTTTGAGGTCGTCCGCGCTGTTTCTGCGATAACCGTAACAGGAATTTTCCCGCTCCCATTCTTCCGAAAGCGCGATCAACCGGACCGCGACGCGTTCCGAATATCCGATTTCCTTTATCGTCATGTCTTCTCCCCCGTCCCCGTTTTTCTTATCGCAACGACAAAATAAACCAGCGCACTGTCTTGCTCGCAAGATATCGTGCGCTGTGTTTTTGTTATGCTGTTTTTGCGGAAAATCCCCTGCCGTCCTTCGGGAGCGCCGGCGCTTTTCCAAATCAAACTTTATTTGCTGCGGAGATATTCGTCGATGGCTTTTGCAGCCGTCTTGCCCGCGCCCATCGCAAGGATGACGGTCGCGGCGCCCGTCACGGCGTCGCCGCCCGCATAGACGCCGTCAAGGCTCGTCTTGCCGTTCTCGTCGGCGACGATCTCCCCGCGGCGCTGCGTGGCAAGTCCGGGCGTCGTCTGCTTGATGAGCGGATTGGGCGACGTGCCCAACGCCATGATGACGCAGTCCACCTCCATCTCGAACTCACTGCCCGCGACTTCGACGGGACGGCGGCGCCCCGAGGCGTCCGGTTCGCCCAGCTCCATGCGGATGCAGCGCAGCCCCGTCACGTTGTCGTCCGCATCCGTCAGAATTTCCACGGGATTGGTGAGCAGGCGGAAGACGATCTCCTCCTCCTTGGCGTGCTCCACCTCCTCACGGCGGGCGGGCAGCTCCGCCTCCGAACGGCGGTAGACGATGTACACCGTCTCCGCACCCAAACGCTTTGCGCAGCGCGCCGCGTCCATCGCGACATTCCCGCCGCCGACGACCGCCACCTTCTTCGCGTGCAGGATGGGCGTTTCGCTCCCCTCCTCGTACGCCTTCATGAGATTGGTGCGGGTGAGATATTCATTGGCGGAGAACACCCCCTTGGCGCCCTCGCCCCGGATGCCCATGAAACGGGGAAGCCCGGCGCCCGTTCCGAGGAACACCGCCTCGAAGCCGTATTCCTCTTTGAGCTCCTCAATGGTGAGCACGCGCCCGATGACGGAATCCGTCTCGATCTTCACGCCGAGCGCCTTTAAGCCGTCCACTTCCTTTTGCACGATCGCCTTGGGCAGACGGAATTCGGGAATGCCGTACACGAGGACGCCGCCCGCGACGTGCAGCGCCTCGAACACGGTGACGTCATAGCCGAGCTTGGCAAGATCGCCCGCGCAGGTGAGCCCCGCGGGGCCCGAGCCGACTACGGCGACCTTGTGCCCGTTCGGCTGCGGCTTTTTGGCGGGCGCGGAGGAATGCGCCATGTGATAGTCGGCGACGAAACGCTCCAGCCTTCCGATGCCGACAGGCTCGCCCTTGATGCCGCGCGTGCACTTGCCCTCGCACTGCGTCTCCTGCGGGCAGACTCTGCCGCAGACGGCGGGCAGGGAGGACGTGCGCGCGATGACCTCATACGCCTCCTCAAACTTCCCCTCCGCGACGAGCGCAATGAAGGCGGGGATGTCCACCGCCACGGGACAACCCGCGACGCAGGGCTTGTTTTTGCAGTTCAGGCAGCGCTTTGCCTCCTCCACAGCGGTCGCCTCGTCATAGCCGAGGGCGACCTCCTTGAAATTTTTATTGCGGACGAGGGGCTCCTGCGAAGGCATGGGATGTTTTTTGGGGTCCATGTTGAACTTGGGCATCTCACTCCACCTCCTTTTTGAACAGATTGCAGTGTTTCTCGCGCGCCTTTGCCTCAAATTCGACATAGGTGCGCGAACGCTTCATCGCCTCGTCGAAGTCGATGAGGTGCGCGTCGAAGTCGGGTCCGTCCACGCAGGCGAACTTCATCTCGCCGCCCACCGTGACGCGGCAGCAGCCGCACATCCCAGTTCCGTCGATCATGATGGGGTTCATGCTGGCGACCGTCTTGATGCCGTACGGCTTGGTCGCCGCCGCGACGAATTTCATCATAACGAGCGGTCCGATGGTGATGACTTCGTCGAACTGTTCGCCGCCCGCAAGAAGTTTTCCGAGGGGCACGCACACGTTGCCCTTCTCGCCGTACGAACCGTCGTCCGTCATCATATAAAAGTGCTTGCTCACCGCGCGGAACTCGTCCTCCAGAATGACGAGGTCGCGGCTACGGAACCCGACGATGGAAGTGACTTCGCACCCCTGTTCATGCAGCGCCCTTGCGACGGGCAACGCGATGGCGCAGCCCACGCCGCCGCCGACGACGGCGACCTTTTTCAATCCCTCGATGTGGGTTGGCGTGCCGAGCGGGCCGACAAAATCGGCAACGCAGCCGCCCTCTTTGAGCGTTGCAAGCGTCATCGTCGCGCCGCCCACGATCTGGAAGATGATGGTAACGGTGCCCACCTCCCTGTCGCACCCCGCAACGGTGAGCGGGATGCGCTCGCCGCGCTCGTCGGCGCGCAGGATGACGAACTGCCCCGCCTTCGCCTTTTTGGCTACAAGGGGCGCCTTGATGTCCATCCGCATGACGGTGGGATTGAGCGCCTCCTTTCTGACGATCTCGAACATACTCTTTTGCTCCTTCAAATTGGCTTGCATGAAATATTATACTATTTGGCACGAAAAATGTCAATGTGAGACAGGAGGAATTTTCGCAGAACGCGCCGCCGATTTCTGTTGACTTTCCCCGCGCGATGGGCTATAATGAAATTAGTTCAATAAATGAAATAAAAAGATTGGAGAACAATATGTCGAAAATCAGGGTCGTCACCGATTCCAACAGCGGCATCACGCAGGCGGAGGCGAAAAAGCTGGGGCTTTCCGTCATCCCGATGCCCTTTCTGATCGATGGCGAAGAGTACTACGAGGACATCAACCTCACGCAGCAGGAGTTCTACGAGCACCTGCGCGGAAACGCGACCGTATCCACCTCGCAGCCCTCCGTCACGGCGGTCACCGAGCTCTGGGACGAACTTCTCAAAGAGTACGACGAGATCGTGCACATCCCCATGTCGAGCGGCCTCTCGGAGACCTGCCACACGGCGCAGAACCTTGCAAAGGACTATGGCGGACGGGTGCAGGTCGTGGACAATCAGCGCATCTCCGTCACGCTCAAACAGAGCGCGATCGACGCAATGAAGCTCGCCGAAAAGGGCTGTTCCGCCGCGGAGATCAAGGAGTATCTCGAACAGACCGCGCACGATTCGAGCATCTATATCTCCCTCGACACCCTCAAATATCTGAAAAAGGGCGGACGGCTCACCCCCGCCGCAGCCCTCGTCGGCTCCATTTTGCGCATCAAGCCCGTTCTGCAGATCCAGGGCGAAAAGCTCGACGCCTACAAAAAGGTGCTCTCCTTCAAGCAGGCGAAACAGGAGATGATCGGCGCCGTAAAGCACGACCTTGAAACGCGCTTCGCGCCCCTGCGTGCGGCGGGCGAAATGACGCTCTCCATCGCGCATACCGACAGCGCCGCCGAGGCGGAGCTCTTCAAACAGGAATTGGAGACCGTCTTTCCCGACCTTTCCGTCGTCTACGTCGACCCCCTCTCCCTCTCCGTGTCCTGCCACATCGGACCGGGCGCGCTCGCCGTCACGGCGACCCGCGCGCTCAAATGACCCGAAAAATCCATAACGTCATCAAAAAAGCGGACACTTATGTCCGCTTTTTTCTTACCCCTCTTCGAGAATGCGCATGAGCATGGGAATGTCGGCACTGGTGAGGAGATTGACGATGGTGTCCCCCGCATAGCCGTTTTCCGTGACGACGACGGCGAGGAGTTTGCGGTTGTCCTCAAAGGCATCGATCGCCTCCTGCACCGTGTTCTTTTTGCCCAGCACGCGGTAGAACCTGTTCATGTCCTCCTCCCGCAGGACGTCCGAACAGGGCGTCGTGAGGAATTCGTCCATGTCCTCCCCTTTCTCGAGCGCCTGCCCCATGACGCGCACGAGGCGGCGGTTGTTGAGGATGCCCAGCATCCTGCCCTTACGGTAGACGGGGAGATTGGAATAGTTGGTCTGCGCGATGCGCACGAGTGCGTCGGCGAGCGTGGCGTCCCCGTCGATGCCCGTGACGTTCTTATCCTTTAAGACGGCGAGGCGGGGCGGGCGGCTCAACAGCTCGGCGACGTGGCAGATGAGCTGCGTCATATCGTCGCAGGGTTCGGCGATGATGCGGTCCTTGTTGCTGTCGTGCACGATGACGTTGCGCAGCTTGGCGCACAGCAGCAGATCCTCCTCATACTTGCGCACCGTGTTGTTGAATTCGGCGCAGCGGCGGACGAGGTCGGAAAACTGCAGATTGCCGCGCCCGCGGTAGATGGCGCGCAGCTTGGAATCAATGGTGTTATAGGCGGAAATAAAGTCGATGGCGTTGCTCATGGCAAGAGTATACCACATTTTTCAGCCGATTGCAAGACCTTAAAATTTTTTTCCCGCACTGCGGTAGATGCCGCGGCGGCGCGTCTCCACCAGATGATACGCCTGTTCCTTTTCGAGGTCGAAAAGACAGGGGCTCTGCGCGGAGGCAAAGCGCACCTTGCCCGCGATGTCGGCGATGAGCGCATAGCCGTAGCCGCACAATAAAACGGGAATGCCGCACAAAAACGCCTGCGCACGCGCGAGGAGGGGCTCCATCCCCTCCGTGAACTGTTCAAACACGCACACGGCGGCGTCCGCCCCGCAGACGGAGAGCGTCTCGACGACGCGCGAAAAATACAGATCTTCCGCGACGACAATGCCGAGCTTTCCCGCATTCGTTTCAAAGATCTTGACACCTGCGCCCGCGCAGAACCGGCTGCCGTCCAGACGGTTGAGCATATCCGAAACGCCCAGTACCCGCCCGCGCTCCGCCACGACGACCGACTTCTTTTTCATGCCGCGCGCGTCTGTGAAGCACCCGCTCACCACCGTGCAGGCGCGCTCGCGCGAGAGGAGCGCGACGTCGTAGAATAGCCCCGTCTCCCCCTTCAATTCTCGTTCGTAGCTCACCTCGCCGAGCGCCTGAAAGCCGCACACGATGACGTCCGCCCGTTCGGCTTCGCCGCGCTGCGCAAATTGTGCAAGTGTGCCGTTGGTCACAAATTCTACCCGCATTCACCTTCCCCCTCCCGCAGTATATGCGCGGACGGGGGATTTTTGACAGCAAAAAAGGCGCGGGATGTCCCGCGCCCCTCCCTGCATTGTTCAGCGGTGGCGTCCCTTGAAGAAGAGAGCGACCGTGCCCGCACCCGAGTGCGTTCCGATGACACTGCCGATCATGTTGACGAAAATTTCGCGCGCACCGAAACGGTTCTTGATGAGCCCGATGAGATAGTCGACGTCCGCTTGGCAGTCGCCGTGGCTGATAAAGACAGGGTCGTCCTTTCCGAGTTCCTGCAATTCCGTCATCTTATCGACGAGCGCCGCCAGCGACTTCTTGCGCCCCATCGCCTTGCCGATGGCGATGAGATGCCCCGCGTCGTCCACATACAGAACGGGCTTGATGCCCAGCATCTTGCCGACGACCGCCGTCGCGCCCGACACCCTGCCGCCGCGCTTTAAGTGGAAGAGATCGTCCACCGTGAAGAAGTGGCAGATGTGCCCCTTTAAGTCCTCCGCGTAGTCCGCCGCCTCGTCGAGCGAGGCGCCCTCGTCCGCCTTCTTCACGACGTAGTCAACGAGCAGCCCCTGCCCGAGCGAGGCGCAGAGCGAATCGACGACGCGCACCTTTGCGGCGGGATAGCGCGCGGAGAGCTCCTTTGCGGCGGAGAGATAGCTCTCGAACGTGCCCGAGAGCCCCGACGAGAAGGAGAGGATGAGGATGTCCTTCCCCTCCTGCATGAAGGGCTCCATCTGCGCTTCCGCCTGCGCGGGCGTGATCTGGAAGGTCTTGGGCATCGCGCCGCCGCGCAGCAGTTCGTAAAAGTGCTTGTCGTCCATCTCCGCGCCGTCCTCGCCGCCATAGGTGACGCCGTCCAGCGTAAAGCCGAGCCGCACGCGCACAATGTCGTGCTGGGCGTAATATTCTTCGGGCAGATCGCAGCCCGTATCCGTCATCAGAACAAATTTTCTTGTCATGTCGCTCCCTCTTGAACGGTTTGATTTTTTGAAAATTATACACAAAGGAAACGAATTTGTCAAACGGTTGGGGCGCGTTCAGGAAAGAACGGTAAAATTTTTTACACGAACGATGCGGAAAGAGATGGTGACGACGCCGCCCCCCTTCTCCTCGCGCAGGGAAAATTCCACGCGCCCGTCGAGGTCGAAATATTCCTGCGCAACGTGCGCGAAGTCGCGCACCGCAGCCGCCTCGCACTCCTCCGAGATCATCGCCTTGTCCCTGCGCAGCAGGTCCTCAAGGCGGCGAAGTTCCTCCCCTCTCATGCTCCCCCCTTCATCGGAATGCCTGCGGCAAGAATGCGGTCGGCGATCAGGCGGAAGGCGCGCGAGCGCTCGACGATGTTCTCCGAAAACACCTTCTCCTCCTCGGGAACGATCCCCGCGAGCGGAAGGCGCAGCGTGGCGGCGATCTCCTCGGAGAGCAGCAGTCCGCCCCGCCGCCGCTCCCGCCGCGCAAAGTTGACGACGAGCCCCACGCTGTAAAAGCGGTAACTCTTTAAGATCCCCGCGACGCGGTCGGCGTCGCGCAACGCAGAGATGTGCGGCGTGGTGACGAGCAGCGCCTCCTCCGCACAGGCGGCGGCGCGGTGAAAGCCGTCCTCGATGCCTGCGGGGGAGTCGATGAGCACAAAGTCGAACTGCGGAGAGAGCGCCTCCAGCACGAGCCGCACCGCCTGCGCCGAGACGTAGCGCTCGAGCACGCGGTTGCTGGTGAGCGAAAAGAGCGTCGGATAGCGCGGGTGCGCCACGAGCGCCTGCCGCGGACGGCACCTTCCTTCCACGGCGTCGGAAATATCGTAGAGGGCGCGGTTCTCGACGCCCAGCACCACGTCCGCATTGTTGAGCCCGAAATCGAGATCGCATACGATGACGCGGTATCCCCTGCGCGCAAGCTGTACGCCGAGATTGCAGCAGAGTGTCGTCTTGCCGACGCCGCCCTTCCCGGACGTTATCACGATCTTTCTTGCCATGTTCCCTCCCGCGCGCATTTTTACAAATCATATCACAGCGGGCGGCGGCATATTTTGGCGGTTTCCGTCGATTTGTTTCTAATGATGACAAAAATGCTCCCCCTCTTGCGGGAGAGCATTCTTTCACTCGTCAAGCAGCGAACGGATATAGCGTTCGTACTCTTCATCGGTGAGTTTTTTGAGTTTCTTCTTTGCCATAGGCGCGCCCCTTTGGTCTTGTTTATCCACCATTATGGACGGCTTTTGCAAAGATTATTCGGTGCGCAGGGCGATGACGGGATCTTTCTTCGCTGCCGACTGCGCGGGGATGAGCCCCGAGACGAGCGTCAGCACCACGCTCACGAGCACCATGATGAACGCCGTGCCGACGGGGAGCGCCGCGATGCCCGCAATGCCCGCGAGCGAATAGATGATGAGGTTGATAAAGACGGACAGGAAGTAGGCGAGCCCGATGCCGATGAGCCCCGCCGCGAGCCCGATGATGAAGGTCTCCGCGTTGAACAGATTTCTGACGTCCTGCTTTCGCGCGCCGAGCGAGCGCAAGACGCCGATCTCCTTGACGCGCTCCACCACCGAGACGTATGTGATGATGCCGATCATGACGGAGGACACGACGAGCGAGATGGACGTGAACGCCACCAGAACGTAGGTGATGATGTCCAAAATCTGCTGCACCATGCTCATGAGCATTCCCACGGTGTCCGAATAGGTGATCTGCACGGACGGGTCGTCCTCGTGAAGTGTGTTCCACTGGTCGAGGTAGTCGAGCATGAGTTCCTTGCCGCCAAAGGTATTGGCGTAGAGCGAAATGGAAGTCACCGTATGATCGCCGCCCAGCAGACGAATGACCCTCTCGGGCGCAAAGGACGCGTTTAATTTTGAGAGTTGCGAAATGATGGCGCCAAGGCTGCCGCTCGCGCTGTCCCCCAGAATGTAGGAAAGCTCGGATTCGATGTCGAAGTATTCGTCGAGATTTTCCGCGGGAGAGAGGTAGATCCTGACCGCCTCGCCGTCCTCCGACTGGATGGGCAGCGTGATGGTCGAATCGTTTTTCAGCCATTGCAGGAAGGTATCGTCCGAGATGGTGTTCTCGATGTAAGTATCAACGAGCGCCTCGGTGAGGTTGAGCCCGCTCGTGAGACACCCGTAATTGAGCCCGTCTTTGAGGCGCAGGATGCCCGAGACCGTAAGGTTGATGCCCTCCCCTTCCCGAGCCGTGAGTTCGTCCTCCGCGCGTTCTCCCTGATAGGTGAACGCGTGATCTTGGTTGGGCGAATAAATGGTCGGCTTTACATAGTCGGGATTTTCCTCGTAGACGGCGCCGTTGTAAAAGAGCGTGTACTGCTTTCCAATAATCTCATTAAAATCAACGATGGACTCCTCGGGGATCGCGCCGTCGTCCGTTGAGCTCTCCCCCTGGCGGAAGAGCGCCGCAAACTTCTCCTCATTGAGAAAGCCAAGCTGCGCAAGCGTCAGATCGCTCACCTGATTGTTTGCGCCGACGACGAGCACCACTTCGTTCTCGCTTTCGGGGAAGGTGCCCGCCACGATGTCGTACTGCGACTGAACATACTGCCCGTATGTTTCGGAAGAAATATCGCCCGTCCCCGGCATGGCGTTGACAATGTCGCCGAAGAAGTCGGCAAATCCGACGAGGTCTTTATAGTCGGGTGCGACGCGGTAAACGACGCTGATATAATACTCCTTCAGATTGGACAATGAGCGCGTCAAAGTCTGCATTTCGAGCTGTTCGGCAGACGGGTCTTTTGCCGTATCGACGTGGGTGAAGAGATTGTCGCTGATGGAGACGCCGTAACCGTATTGGATCTCCGAATACCACTCTTTATCCATCTTGGAGAGATAGTCGAGGTATTCGTCCGTGATATTGTTGGTGAGCGTCATGCCCTCGGCAAGGCTCGTCAGGAAGGAATCGACATACACCTTGTCGCCGAGCTGCTCCAGATCGGGCATATCCTGCGGGGATGTAAAGGACGTCATGATGGACGCCATGTCGAACGCGCTCTCCGTCACCGTGACGGGATAGTAGGAGAGCATATCCTCCTCCGTCTTTCTGACGTAGTTGTTAAAGCCCGAGGAGAGCGCCAGAACGAGGCTGACGCTGATGATGCCGATGCTGCCCGCAACGGACGTTAAAATGGTGCGCCCCTTTTTGGTGAGCAGATTTTTGGCGCTCAACGCGAGCGACGTGAGAAAGCTCATGCGCGCCCGCGGCTTCTTCTCCTTCTTTTTGCCCTTTCCCTCCCCTTCGGGGTAGTCGGACATGACGGGAGCGCCCTCTTGCTTGGCGCGCATCCCCTCTTTGGCGGCGGGAGCGGGCGCGGGTGCCGATTGCGGCTGCTCCGCCCTTGCCGAGAGTTCCGCGGCGGAATCGTAGGGCATGGAGTCGGACTCCACCGTGCCGTCTTTGAGCTTGACGATACGCGTCGCGTACTCATAAGCGAGCTCGGGATTGTGCGTGACCATGATGACGAGGCGTTCGCCCGCGATCTCCTTGATGAGATCCATGATCTGCACGCTCGTGGCGGAGTCAAGCGCGCCCGTCGGCTCGTCGGCGAGCAGGATGTCGGGATTGTTGACGAGGGCGCGCGCGATGGCGACGCGCTGCATCTGTCCGCCCGAGAGCTGGTTGGGCTTTTTGTTGAGTTCTCCCCCCAGCCCCACGCGCTCCAGCGCCTGCGTGGCGCGCTGCCTGCGCTCCTCCCTGCCCACGCCCGCGATGGTGAGCGCGAGTTCCACGTTCCCCAACACGGTCTGGTGCGGGATGAGATTGTACGTCTGGAAGATAAAGCCGATCCTGTGGTTGCGGTAGACGTCCCAATCGCGGTCCTTGTAATCTTTGGTCGAGCGACCTTGAATCTCAAGGTCGCCCGAAGTGTAATGGTCAAGTCCGCCGATGATGTTGAGGAGGGTGGTCTTTCCGCAGCCCGACGCGCCGAGAATGCAGACGAACTCATTCTCGCGGAATTCAAGGCTCACGCCTTTGAGCGCGTGAACATCTCCGGAAGCAGCCTTGTAGACCTTCCGGATGTCGGTCAATTTTAGCATGATAACCTCTTATCGCAAAATGAAGCGCCGCGTAAATGTGGCCGCATGAACAAGGACGTCAGTCGGCGGAACCTTTCTTCTTATCGGTCTTCCCCATCACCTTTTCGATGGCTTTGTTGAATTCGTCGTAGAGGTCGAAGAACGCTTTCACGCGCGCCTCGCCCGCCTCCGCGATGATGCGCTCCATCGTGGCGTTCGCCTCCTTGCACTGTTCCTCAAACACGTCGCGTGCGTTCTTGGAGAGGCAGATGTAGGCGATCTTTCTGTCCGTGGGAGAATCCACGCGGGAGACGATGCCCTCCTTCTCCATCTTGGTCACGACCTGCGAGACGGCGGAACGCGTGATGCCGAGGCGGCGCGCAAGTTCGGAAGAGATGATGTTCTTCCCCTTTTCCGCCTCCAGGATGACTTCTCGCAGCAGGCGGAACTCCGTGCGCGAGAGCTTGTGCGCGCCCGCGAAGAAGTCGATGTTCTCCATGTTGCGCATGAGCTGAAAACTTTTGACAAGGTACTCGTTGATTTCCATAAGTGACCTTCCTCCTGTAAAACTTTTTCGGATATTTAAGGGTAAATCGAAGGTTCTCCCCTGAACAATTTACCGACTTCATTATACTCCGCGTCCGCCTGTTTGTCAACCCTCTCGCAAAAAAATTTGACCGAATTCATCAGTTTATCATTTTTTACACGGAGGTTTCCCGAAATAGGAATAGAGGGTGCAGTCGAGGTGCGCGTTGGGGAGACGGCGCTTTTTGTCCGCCCGCTTGCCGAAGGCGCGCTCCGCGCCCGCAAAGGAGGAGAGAAAGTAGCAGCTCCAATCGGGCAGCGCGCGGAACATTCTGCCGAAGTCGCGGTAGAGGTCGAAGAGGTGCGCCTCCTGCATCCGTTCGCCGTAGGGCGGATTGCAGATGAGCACGCCGTTTTTCTCCTGCGAGGAAAAATCGCGCATATCGCGCACCGAAAAGAGGATGTCCTCCTCCACGCCCGCGCGGCGGGCATGGAAACGTGCGAGCTCCACCGCCTCCTTGGAGATGTCCGAGGCGAGGAGTTTGGGCATGGGAGAGCGCACCTCCCCCGCCTCCGCCTCCTCGCGCGCCCGCGCGAGCACGCCGCGCGGTACGCACTTCCAGCGCGTAAAGTCGAACTCCCGCCCCTTCCCGGGGGCGATGCGGCGCATATACAGCGCCGCCTCGATGGGAATGGTGCCGCTCCCGCAAAAGACGTCGGCAAACGGCTTGCCCGCGTGGAAGAAGGAGCTCTCCACCAGCGCGGCAGCCGTCGTCTCGCGCAGGGGCGCGTCGTAGGTGCGCACGCGGTAGCCGCGCTTGTGCAGCCCGTCGCCCGAGGTATCCAGCGTGAGATACGCCGTGTCCTCATAGAGGTACACGCCGACGACGGCACGTTCCCCGCGCTCGTCGAGGGAGGTGACGCCGAGCCGCGCTTTGAGGCGCTCCGCGATGGCTTTTTTGACGACGCCGCCCGTCGCCTTCACCGCCATGAGCGCGCTTTTGACGCATTTCCCGTCCATCAGGATATGCGTGTGTGCGGAGAGAAATTCCTCCCACGGGAGCGCCGAGACGCCTTCAAAGAGCGCATCAAAATCAGGGGCGGGAAAACTTCCCACCCCGATGAGCACGCGTTCGCCCGCGCGCAGAAAGACGTTGAGGCGGGCGACGTCCTGCCAGTCCCCTTCGAGCGCAACTCTTCCGAGGATGGCGGGGCATTCGCCGTAGCCGAGCGATCTTAATTGCCGCTTGACGGACGCTTCCACGCCCGAGGCGACAGGGATATAGAGTTTCATTCTTCTTGCTCGCCTTCCTCCCCTTCCTCCGGTCCGGGAACGAGGGGATTGAGGGGCGACGTGACGGGCGTCAAGTCGTACTTGTCGTCCAGATCGCCCAACAGTTCTTCGATGATGTCCTCGCGCGTGATGATGCCCGTCGTGCCTTGTTCGTCCGTCACGACCATCATGTGCTCGCGCGCAGCCTGCATCCGCTTTAAGAGCGCCGAGACCTTTTCCTCCTCCGAGGCGGCGGAAACGGGACGGATGACGGAGGAAAAATCCTTCTTCCCCGCCAGCATCGTCTCGTAGAAATCGGCGCGGTAAAGAATGCCGATGATGTTCCCCTTCTCGCCGCGGTAGACGGGCACGCGCGAGAAGTTGGTCTCGCGGAAGATGCGCAGGATGCGCCGCTCGTTCTCGCGTTCGGAGACGGCGGTCACGCGGGAGAGCGGGATCATGCACGTTCCGACGCGCAGCTCGTCAAAGCGCAGCGTGCGGTGGATGAGCTCGTGCTCCGTTTCGTTGAGGACGCCGTCCTCCTTGACGTCGGAGACGAGCATTTTGAACTCCGCCTCCGTGTAGGCGGGCGCCTCCTTGTTGAGGCGGAACACGAAAAAGACAAATCTCTCCCACTGCCCGAAGACCCAGTTGAGCGGCCAGAGAACGTAGGTGAGCACGAGAAGCGGATAGGCGGCGAAGCACGCGAACGCCTCGGGCGATTCCTTTGCGAGCGTCTTGGGCGTCACCTCGCCGAAGATGAGCACGACGGCGGTGATGACGATGGTGGAAATGGTCGCGCCCAGGCTCTCGCCCAGCGCCGCCACAAAGAGCACCGTGCCGATGGTGGACGCCGTGATGTTGACGATGTTGTTGCCGATGAGCAGCGTCGTTAAGATCTTGTTGTAGTTTTCCCCGAGCTTTAACGCCACGCGCGCCGTGCGTTTTTTGGCGGCAAAGCGGCGCATCCTGACGGGAGAGTAGCCCGTATAGGCGGTCTCCGTCGCGCTGAAAAAGCCGGATAAGGTGATGAGGATGACGAGCGTTATTATGAGCGCCGTGATGGTTGCTGCATTCATATCCCGTCCTCCTTACGCCTGCTGCGGCGCCGCGGGGGGCGTCGGCAGCGACGTAACGGGCGTCAGATCGTACTTGTCGTCCACGTCGCCGATGAGTTCTTCCACCATATCCTCGCGCGTGATGATGCCGAGTGCGTTGTCCTCGGAACCGACCGCAAGCATATGTTCGCGCATCGTGCGGAGGCGCTCCATGAGGCCGGAGACCTTTTCGTCGGGCGAAACAAAGGATACGGGGCGGATGATGTTGTCGAAATCGCGCCTTCCCGCAAGCATATTCTCATAGAAATCCGCGCGGTAGAGAACGCCTTCGATGTTGCGCTTGACGCCTTTATAGACGGGCAGGCGCGAAAAGTTGGTCTCACGGAACAGCTTATACACGACGCGGTCGTTCTCGCGCACGTCCACCGCGACCACCCGCTCGAGCGGGATCATGCAGTCAGAGACGGTGAGCTCGTCGTAGCGGAGCGTCCTGTGGATGAGCTCCTGTTCCGTTTCGTTGAGCACGCCCTCCTTTCCGACGTCGGAGACGAGCATCTCAAATTCCTCCTCGGTGAGCCTGGGCTGCTTCTTCCCGAGACCGAAAAGGCAAAAAATAAACTTCTTCCACACCCCGAACAGCCAGACAAGGGGCAGGAGAAGATATGTACACACCAAAAGCGGATAGGCGGCGACGCACGCAAACGTCTCGGGCACGCGCTTTGCAAGGATCTTGGGGGTGATCTCCCCGAAGATGAGCAGGACGATGGTGAGCACGACGGTGGAGACGGTCGGGCCAAATTCCGCGCCGATGAGCGACGTGAAGATGAGCGTGCCGATGGTCGCCGACGCAATGTTCACGATGTTGTCCGCAATGAGCAGCGTCGTCAAGATCCTGTTATAGTCCGCGCTCAGGCGGAACGCCATGCGCGCAGATTTTTTGTTCTTGGCAAATCGCCTCATGCGAACGAGCGAAAAGCCGGTGTATGCCGTCTCCGTGGCGCTGAAAAGCCCCGACAGGGTGACGAGCACAACAAGTGCGATCAGCAGTCCGATACATCGACTGTCCATAGATAGGAAACTACCTTATACCTCCTTAAAAACGGGCTCTGCCCGCTTTCTCACACTGTAAGGGATTCCATTACAGGATATCATATCTCCGCGCTCCCCAACGCAGGGGGCGCGCAAATACCAACGTTTATTCCCCTTCGCCGCCGAGCTCGGAGCTGACGGTGGGAAGGCGGCGGGAGAGCGTGCAAAGGCGCACGTTCCCCTTTGTGCCACGCACAAGAACGTGCGGGCGGGGGCGCCCGGAATTTTCGCCTTCCACGGGCTCTGCCTCGGACATGGTGCCCATGGAGGGCGCCTTTTCCCCTTCTTCCTCGGACATGGTGCCCGCCTTTTCAGGTTCGGACACGGAATCCTTGGACGGGGCGGCTGCCTGTGCTGGCTGCGCGACGAGGGGCGCGGGCGCCTTTACGGCGAGCGCGGCGGGCGCGGAAACGGCGAGTGCAGTCTCCTCCGTCGCCGTGAGCGCGCCGAATTTTGCCTCGACGTCGGGTTCGGGGAGCAGCCAGTCGGGAACATGGTCGGGCACGGGCGCATTCGTCGCCGCGACGAGGCGGTTGTGCGCCATGGCGCAGGGATATTCCTCCGTGCGCACGCAATAGCGGCAGCGCGCATAGCGCCCGCACATATCGCAGGAGCGCGCCACGCTGTCCTCCCACTTCACCGCGTCAAGATATTCCTGAAGCTGCCTGAATGTCATAGTGCCATCTCCCGAGCCTTTTCAAAAGCCCTTTCCGCTATTATACACGATTTTTTCCGTTCTTGCAAGGGGCATCCGCAAAAATTATGAGATTTTCTGAAAAAATGTTATTCTTTGCGGTATTCTTCGAGGAAGGAGTGCTTTTCTCCCCCCTTCCGCCAGCCGGGGATGCAGTCGAGCGCGACGTTGTGCATACTGCGGAACACGTTGTTCGCCGCCTCCGGATTGACCTTTTCAAGCTCGGAGAGGAGCTGTTTCATCTCCATGCGCTTGCTCTCCTCCTCTTTTCCCGCGACGCGCTCCGTAAAGCGGCAGGCGCAGCCTAAAAAGGAGAGATGGTTATAGTTCGCCCACGCGACGATGTCGCGCTCGCGCACGGCGTAGAGCGGGCGGATGAGTTCCAACCCGGGGTGGCTCGTCGATTTGAGTTTGGGCATCATCGTTTTGACTTCCGCCCCGTAGAACATTCCGAGCAGCGTTGTGGAGACGACGTCGTCGAAGTGATGCCCGAGGGCGATCTTGTTGCAGCCCAGCTTTTTGGCGAACTCATAGAGGTAGCCGCGCCGCATCCGCGCGCACAGATAGCACGCCGAGCCCTGCGTCACGCTGTCCACCACCGAGAAGATGTCGCTTTCAAAGATATGCACGGGAAGTTCCAGCCTTGCCGCGTTTTCTTCGATACGTCTTCTGTTTTCGGGAGCATACCCCGGGTCCATGACGAGAAATTCCAGCCCGAACGCATACTGTCCGTGGCGGCACAGTTCCTGCATACACTTGGCGAGCAGAAAGGAGTCCTTCCCGCCCGAGATGCAGACGGCTATCTTATCCCCCGGGGAGAGCAGCTCGTACTGCTTGACGCTCCTGACGAAGGGACACCAGATCTCCTTGCGGAATTTTTTGATGATGGAGCGCTCGATCTCGTTGATCATGCCCGCTCCTTTGCCAGGTAGGCGTGCGCGGAATACGCCGCGACGAGCCCCTCCCCCGCCGCCTTGGCGTACTGATAGGGTCTGCCCGTCACGTCGCCCGCGGCGAACAGCCCCGCAAGGTTGGTGGAGCCGTCCCGCCCCGTTATGACCTGCGCGCCCTCCGTCTCCAGCCCGCCGACGAGCGCCGAGGGCGGCGCGGCGTCCCGCAGAAAGAACACGCCCGCAACGTCCAGCGCACCCTCTTTGCAAAGGAGGCGCTCCACGCGCAGCCCGCCCTCCACGGCACGCGGGACTTCCCGATGGAGGACAATGTTGGGCGCGTGAAAGCGTGCGTCCCGATACAGGCAGAAGGCGTGAACGCACGAGGCGAACCCCGCGAGATATTCCACCTCCTCCGCATACTTTTCCGAGGCGACGACTGCGGCGACGACCTTCCCGCGGTAGAGCGCGCCGTCGCACACGGCGCAGTAACTCACGCCCCTGCCGAGAAAGTTCTCCTCCCCCTTGACGGCGCCCGCCTGCGAGACGCCCGTCGCCAGAATGACGGTGCGCCCGAGGTAGGCATTCTCCCCCGCCGTGACGGTGAACACGTCGCCCGCATACACGGCGTCCGCCCTGCCCTGCGTGAAGAGGACGCCCTCTTTTTCTCGTTGTTCTTCGAGGCGCTCTGCGAACAGCGCGCCGCCGCCCACGAGGGCGGGATAGTTGCGCACATATTCCGCCGCGCGCAGCTTTTCACCGTACAGCTCCGCGCCCAGCCACAGGGCGTCGCGCTTTAAGCTCTTTAAGGTGAGCGCCGCGGAATACCCCGCGATGCCGCCGCCCACCACGATGCAGTCGTAAATTTTTTCCATAGAAAGAGTATAGCACGCCTGCGGGGTCGTTGTCAAGCGCGCCCGCTCCCCCGTGATGAATGCCGCCGCCCCATCTTTTTCTGCCAAAATGCGCATTTTTTCCCGCCCGTCGATTGACTTTTTTTGCGGCAGTATTATAATAATAGTTATGGAGAAATCGGGGAAAAGACAGACGGGAAAAAAGATCGCCGTGCTCGGCATCCTTGCAGGGCTGGGACTTGCCGCGTTTTTGCTCGAAAGCCTCATCCCCATCCCCTTTCTCCCGGGCGCAAAGTTGGGATTTGCCAACATCTTCTCCTTGACGGCGCTCCTTCTCTACGGACTTCCCGAGGCGCTCGCCGTGGTGCTCGTGCGCACCGTGCTCGGCAGCCTGTTCGCGGGGAACGTCTCCATGCTGCTCTATTCGCTTACGGCGGGCGTCATTTCCGCCGCCCTCTCCCGCCTTCTTTTATGCCTTCTGCCGCACATCAGTTTTCTTGCGGTGAGCGTGGCGGGCGCCGTGGTGCACAATCTCGCACAGCTCTTTGTCTACTGCGCGCTGACGGGCACCCTGCTGCTCTTTGCCTATTCCCCCTATCTCACGCTGATGGGCGCGGCGGCGGGCGTCGTCGTCGGGCTCATCGTGACGATGCTTTGCAAGTCTCTCCCCGCAAGGGCGGTCCCCGCCCTGCGGCAATCGATCTCCAAGGAGGATAAAACGTGATCATAAGACCCAAGGCGTTTTTCCGCGGCGTTCATCCCGCGGGGCACAAGACGCCCACCGAACAGCTCCCCCCCGAGCGCATCCCGACGCCCGCGGAGGTCGCCGTTCCCCTGCTGCAGCACGCGGGGAAGCCCGCCCTGCCCGTGGTGGAGGCGGGACAGGCCGTAAAGCGCGGCGAATGCATCGCCGTGTGCGCGGGCGGCGTCTCCGCAAACGTCCACGCGAGCGTTGCAGGGACGGTGAAAGCGATCGAAACGCGCCCCGACGGACGGGGCGGCGAGGCGGAATACATCGTCATCACCGCATCCGGGGAGCAGGAGGACGCCTTTCTTGCGCCCCTTTCCTCCCCCACGGCGGAGGAGATCATGGAGCGCATCCGCGAGGCGGGCATCGTCGGCATGGGCGGCGCGGGATTTCCCTCCTTCATCAAACTTGCGCCCCCCGTTCCCGTCGATACGCTCATCCTGAACGGGGCGGAGTGCGAGCCCTACCTCACCTGCGACGACGCGCTCATGCGCGGAAACTGCGAGAAGATCGTGCGCGGAGCGAAGTATATGGCGAAGGCGCTGGGCGTCACGCGCATCCTCATCGCCGTTGAAAAGAATAAGCCGCAAGCCATCGCGCGGTTCTCGGAGACCGAGCTCGACGTCGTCCCCCTGAAAAAGCAATACCCGATGGGCGCGGAGAAACAGCTCATCTACTGCTGCACGGGGCGCAAAGTGCCGCTCGGCAAGCTCCCCGCGCATACGGGGGTCATCGTGCAGAACGTCGCCACGGCGTTCGCCGTCTGCGAGGCGGTGGAGGAGGGCAAGCCGCTCATCGAACGCGTCGTCACCGTGACGGGCGGCGGCATCCGCACCCCCAAAAACCTCATCTGTCCCGTCGGCACCCCCCTCTCGCTGCTCGCCGAGGCGTGCGGCGGCGAGGAAAACGCCGTAAAACTCGTGGCGGGCGGGCCCATGACGGGCGCGGCGCTCACGGGGTATGAGGCGGTCGTCACCAAGACGACGGGCGGATTTTTGTTCCTCACCCCCGCCGAGACCAACACGGACGAGCCCACTCCCTGCATCAACTGCGCAAAGTGCGCTTCCGTCTGCCCCATGAAGCTCATGCCCATGCAGACGGAATTTTACACGAACGCCAAGCAATACGAGAACGCGGCAAAGTACGGCGGCGTGCTCGCCTGCATCGAATGCGGCGCGTGCAGCTACATCTGCCCCGCCCGCAGGCCGCTCGCGCAAGCCATCAAGACCGCGAAGGAACAGTTAAGGAGGAAGCCATGAGGATCCTTTCTTCGGCGCCGCACATCAAGACGCGCCGCACGACAAAGCACATCATGCTCGACGTGCTCATCGCCCTCCTCCCTGCGACCGCGGCAGGCATCGTCTACTTCGGCTGGCAGGCGGCGGTCCTCATCGCCGTCTCCCTCGCCTCCGCCGTCCTCACCGAATTTGTGTGGTACCTCATCGAGCACAAGGTGTGGCGGGACGGCGGCGTGGTGCGCGCCTGGGCGAAGCAGTTCGACTATACCTCCCTTGTGACGGGGCTGCTGCTCGCGCTCTGCCTTCCCGCCAACATCGAGGGCTGGTATATGCCCCTGTTGGGGAGCATCTTTGCCGTCGGCGTCGTCAAAATGCTCTTCGGCGGAACGGGCAAGAACATCGTCAATCCCGCCATCGCGGGGCGCGTATTTTTATTCATCTCCTTCGCTCTGATGACGGTGTACCCCGCCGCTAACTTCGCCCCCATCGGGGAACAGAACCTCGACATCTGGTGGACGAACACCTGGGTGAGCGCCACCACCAGCCCCACGGGTGCGGGCGACGCGCTCACGACGGGCGCGACGCAGCTCGGGAATATGCTCGGCAAAAAGCCCATCCTCTCCAACCTCGACCTCTTTCTCGGGACGGGCGTTGCGGGGTGCATCGGCGAGACGTGCAAGCTCGCCCTGCTCATCGGATACGTCTATCTGTGCGTGCGCGGCGTCATCAAGTGGTATCTCCCTCTCCTCTATATCGGCGTTACGGGGCTGTTTGCCGTGGCGCTCGAGGGATTCAACTTTGACTACTTCCTTCCCTCCGTCCTCTCGGGCGGGCTCATCCTCGGCGCGTGCTTTATGGCGACCGACTATGTGACCACCCCCAAATCGACGCTCGGGAACCTCATCTACTTTACGGCGCTCGGACTGCTGACGGCGGGGCTTAGGAAGGCGACGGGGCTGGAGGTCGTCTCCTTCTGCATCCTTTTGATGAACTTCGCCGTCTTCCTCCTTGACATTGCGATAAAGCCCCGCCCCTTCGGGTATGTGCGGAAGAAAAAGGAGGCGAACAAATGACCGTAAAAGAGTTCTTTAAGAGCAACGCCTTCAAGAGCCTTGCGGTGCTCATCGCCATCGTGCTCGTCGCGGGCGCGCTGCTCGCCATCTTCAACGATATTTTGTATATCTCGGACGAGGAACGGCTCAACCGCACCCTCTCCAAAATTTACGGGGAGAGCGTCTCGGCGCAGCCCGTGGAGGTCTCCGCGGAGGACGCCGAGAACGAATACGGAACGGTGAACAGCATCTACTTCATCACCGACGACGGCAACTACCTTGTGAACACGACGGGAAAGGGCGGCTTCCGCGACGGCGCGGGCACCGTGACGCTTTGGACGGTCATCGCCTGCACCGAGGGCGAGGGCGGCAAGGCGCTCACGGGCATCGAGAAGGTCGTGTACGAATCCAACGAGGGACAGACGTACATCAGCACGTTGAGCGGTGCCTTCTATGAAGGGTTCACGCAGAAGAACGACCTCATCGCCGCGGGCGGGTACTTCAATGCGGACAAGAACGCCCCCGACGATCTCACCAACATTGCGACGGGCGCGAGCCAATCGTCCAACGCCGCCTGCAATGCCGTGAACACGGCGCTGTGCTATTTCAGAGCCGTCCTTTCGGGAGGTGCGCAATGAACGCAAAAAAATACGGCAAGATCGCCTATGACGGGCTCATCACCAACAACGCGACCTTCAAGCTCGTTCTGGGCACCTGCGCGACACTCGGAATGTCCACCTCCGCCGTCAACAGCTTCGGCATGGGCATCTCCGTCACCGTGGTGCTCTTATTGAGCAACGTCATCATCTCCCTTCTCCGCAAGGTCATCCCCAACACGGTGCGCATCCCCGCGTTCATCGTCATCATCGCGACGATGGTCACACTGCTTCGCATGGTGCTCGAAAAGTACATCCCCGATCTGTATGACGCCATGGGCGTATTTTTGCCGCTCATCGTCGTCAACTGCGTCATTTTGGGACGCGCGGAGGCGTTTGCGAGCAAAAACCCCGTTTTAGACAGCGCCATCGACGGCGTGGCGACGGGGCTGGGGCTCACTTTCGCCCTGACGCTCATCGGCGTCATCCGCGAATTTTTGGGCAGCGGGAGCTTCTTCGGCATCAAGGTGATGGACTTCACCATCGGGTTCTTCACCAATTCCGCGGGCGCGTTCTTCGTGTACGGCATCTGCATCGCGCTCTTTGTGCTCGTGACCAATCGGGCGGAACTTGCGCGGCGTGCCGGGAAGGCGCGGACGCTGCGCATCCCCGACGGCGCGCAGCCTCTGCCCGAACCCGGCAAGGAGGAAAACTGAAATGGCAGCGACCATCCTTCTCATCGTCATCTCCGCCGTCTTTTCGCAGAACTTCATCCTTGTCAAATTTTTGGGGATCTGTCCCTTTCTGGGCGTCTCCAAAAAGGTCTCGAGCGGCGTCTCCATGGGCATCGCCGTGACGCTCGTCATGGTGCTCGCCACCCTCGTCACCTGGCCGCTCTATACCTATATCATGGTGCCGCTCGGCATTGAATACCTCGAGATCATCTTCTTCATCTTCGTCATCGCGGCGCTCGTTCAGATGCTTGAGAAGATCATCGAAAAGCTCTCCCCCGCCCTCTACCGCTCGATGGGCATCTACCTTCCGCTCATCACCACCAACTGCGCCATTTTAGGCGTTGCGGAACTGCTGCTCGTGAGCGACCTCTCGGGCGTCGTTCCGGGGCTGGAGGCGGGCATCTCCATGAATCTCGGGTTCGCCCTTTTGTATGCGCTGTGCGCAGGCGTCGGCTTTACGCTCGCCATGGTGCTGATGGGCGGCGTGCGCGAGAAGATGGAGAAACTCCCCGTCGCAAAGTGCATGAAGGGATTCCCCATCACGATGGTGGCGGCGTCGTTCATGGCAATGGCGTTCTACGTCTTTGCCCTTTTGTAAGGAGGCGGATATGCAAAACATGATTCTGGCGCCCGTCAACTGGGCGCAGGTGGGCATCGTGCTCGGCGTGTTCGCCGCCATTGCCCTGCTCCTCACCGTCTGTATCCTGCTCGTCGCGCGGTTCTGCAAGACCAACGCCGACGAGAAGGTGGAGAACATCCTCTCCCACCTTGCGGGCGCCAACTGCGGCGGCTGCGGCTGCACGGGATGCGCGGGATTTGCCGAAAAACTCGCCAGGGGCGAGGCGCAGCTCTCCGACTGCCATGTGACGGAGACGAGCGAGAAGGCGGAGATCGCAAAGGTCCTGGGTGTGCCCTTCTCCGCCTCCAAGCCCACCGTCAGCGTGTGCCGCTGTTCGGGCGGAACGCACGCCATGGACGCCTACCGCTATGTCGGCGCGCAGGACTGCGCCGAGGAGAAGAAGCTCGCGGGCGGGCACAAGGTATGCAAATACGGCTGCCTGGGCGAGGGAAACTGCACGCGGGTGTGCCCCGAGAACGCCATCTCTCTGCCCGACGCGTGCGCCAGCGTCGATCCCGACAAGTGCATCTCGTGCGGGGCGTGCATCCACGCCTGCCCCAAGGGGCTGTTCGCACGCATCCCCGCCGACGCGAAGGTGTACGTCGCCTGCTCCTCGCACGCGCGCGGGAAAGCCGTGATGGAAGCGTGCGAAAACGGCTGCATCGCCTGCGGCAAGTGCGCGCGCACCTGTCCCGCGGGCGCCATCACGATGCAGGACAACCTGCCCGTCATCGACTATGAAGTATGCGTCAACTGCGGAAAGTGCGCCGAAGCGTGCCCCCGCCACACCATCAGAGTGCGCTATTAAGATCGCGAATGCGGCGCGCCCCCTGCCATCACGGCAGGGGGCGCGCTTTTCATCATTTCAAGTTAGTTGCGGCGATAGACGGACGCGGTGTGCGGCGGAAGATAGATGTCGTTGAGATTGCGCACCTGCCCGCCGAGAAGGTCGGTGCCCTCCGCCTCCTCCACGCGGATGGTGCAGTCGCCGTCGCCGATGTTGACGGCGACGATGATCTTTTCCCCCTCCCACTCCCGCACGAAGGAGAAGTTGGTGTTCATGCACGTCGCCTTTGCGTACGTTCCGTACGAGAGCGCAGGGCAGCACCTGCGGATGGCGGCAAGTTTTTGGATGTGCGCGGCAAGTTCGGGATGGGCGGTCTTGTCGATGTCGCCGATGAAGGGGCGGAGCTTGTAGTCAAGGTCCGATTTGTCCCCCTCCGCGCCGAATTCCGAACCGTAATAGAGGCAGGGGATGCCGGGCATCGTAAAGAGCAGCGTATACAGGTTGAAGATGTTCGCCCTGTTTTTGAGCGCCGTACAGGCGCGCTCCACATCGTGATTGTCAACGAAGTTCAACAGGTGCTTGCCCTTGAAGAGCGCCCACGGCGTATCGGCGAACAGGCGGGACATGGAGTGCTCGATCTCAAAGAGGTTACCTGAATTGAACGCCGAGAGCATGGAGCGGAACCCCTCGTAATTGGTGATGGAATCCAGCCGCTCGGGGCAGACATTCTGCTGAAAATTGTTGTTGTGGATGACCTCGCCGACGAGGAAGAAGTCCTCCCGCTTCTCGCGCACGGTGCGGCGGAGCATCTCCATGAACCACGGCGGCAGCAGATAGCTCACGTCGAGGCGCAGCCCGTCGATGCCGAACTCGTCGATCCAGAAGCGCACCGCGTCCATGAGATAACGCTGCAGGTCCTGATTGTCGAGGCGGAGCTTGACGAGCTCGGGATGCCCCTCCCAATTTTCGTAATCGAGCCCGTCGTTGTAGCGGGAATTTCCCCAAAAGTTGATGTTGAACCAGAAGCGGTAATCCGTCCCTTCCCGCTTTTCGAGCACCTCCCGAAAGGGCGGGAACACCCTGCCAACGTGATTGAACACGCCGTCCAGCACGACGCGGATGCCCGCCTCGTGCAGCTTTTTGACGAGCGCCGCGAACTCCTCGTTGGTGCCCAGACGCCTGTCCACCTTGTAAAAATCCACCGTATCGTAGCCGTGGCGCTCGCTCTCGAAGAGCGGGTTGAAGAGCACGGCGCCCACGCCGAGCGCTTTCAGACGGGGGATCTCCGCCTCGATGAGCCCGAGACGGTGGCGGGTCTCGCCGAAATCGTTCTCGCGTTCCGCGCCGCAGAACCCGAGCGGATAGATCTGATAGAATACACTTTCATCGAACCACATTTTGTAGCATCTCCTTTTGCTTCACCGACATATTGTACCACGCCGCGCGCGTTTTGACAAGGGGGAAAGGCAAAAAAATTTGTGGAATTTGTATGGAATGTGCGGATGCGGCTTGATTTTTTGGGGCGGAACCATTATAATTGAAGAAAAAAACAACGGAACACAGCTATGAAAGAACTCATGCAATATCTCGGCACCTCGTTCACCGCCTATCACGCGGTGGACAACGCGCGCGCCCTGCTCCTTCAGGAGGGGTTTGAAGAGCTGCGCGAGAGCGAAAAATGGACGCTTGCAGCGGGAAAGCGCTACTTCGTCGTGCGGGGCGGGAGCGCGCTCATCGCCTTTACGGCGGGCGACGCGCGCAAGGGATTCAAGATCGTGGCGAGCCACACCGATTCCCCCGCCTTGAAGTTAAAGGAAAATGCCGCCCTCTCGGACGGCAACTGCACCCGCCTCAACACCGAGCCCTACGGCGGCGGGCTGTGGTACACCTTCTTCGACCGCCCGCTGCGCCTTGCGGGGCGCATCGTGCGCGAGCGGGAGAACGGGCTTGTCTCCGAGAGCTTCGCAAGCAAATTTCTGGTGACGCTCCCCTCCCTCGCCATCCACCTGAACCGCACCGCCAACGAAAAGTTCGCACCCGAGGCGCAGAAGGATCTGCCGCTGTTGTCCCTCGGCGCAGCCGATTTTTCGGGCGTCACAGGCGACGCGCTCTCTTACGACCTGTTTGCGGCGTGCGCGCAGGAGCCCTATCTTTGGGGAGAAAACGATGAATTTCTCGCAGCGCCCCGCATCGACAACCTTGCGAGCGTCTATGCTTCGCTCACGACGCTTGCGCAGGGCGCGAACGGCGTGTGCGTGGCGGCGTGCCTCGACAGCGAGGAAGTGGGCAGCCGCACCCGCCAGGGCGCGGCGGGCGACTTTTTGTCCTGCGTGCTGCGTCGCATCGCCCTCTCACAGGGGATGGATGAGGAGGAGCTGCTGCGCGCCTATGCGGCGTCCTTTTGCATCTCCCTCGACAACGCGCAGGGCTTCCACCCCAACCACGGGGAAAAGTACGATCCGCAGGAGCGGGCATACCTCGGCAAAGGCGTCGCCATCAAGGGACACGCGGGCGGCGCGTACACGACGGACGCCCTCTCCTCCGCCGTCATCAAAAAGGTGTTCGCGCTTGCAAGCGCCCCTTTGCAGGTGTTCTACAACCGCTCGGACGCGCGCAGCGGCTCCACGCTGGGCGCCATCAGTCTCGGGCAGGTCTGCATCCTGACGGTGGACATCGGGCTTCCGCAGCTCGCCATGCACTCCGCCGTGGAGAGCATCGCCTGCGCCGACTACGCGGCGCTCGAGGCGGGGCTTTGCGCCTTCTGGCAGTGTGAACTGCACATCGACGGGGAAAACGCCGTCATCCGATAAACGCTCGTTTTGAAGCAAATTACGAATAAACATCCACTGGTGGTTTTTCATTTTACTTCGCCTGCGGCTCGTGCCGCCATAGGCGGGGCGGGCTGTAAGCCCTCATATTACGGGCAGCGCGCAAGTCGCGCCTGTGACGACCTGGCAGTCATGTATTTGTTATTTGTTACCCGTAAACGAGTCTCATGCCTTCCCCCTCGGGGGTGAGCCGCGCGTTATGCGCACCACCACGGTGTGGTGTGCGCGCGCGGCGAACTAAGGTTTTTGCCATTGTGGGCAAAAACCGTGACCGCCGGCGGCGTTCTCCTTGCGCCGCCGAGACAGGTGTCACGAAGTGACGGATGAGGGGTCAAGCAGAGCGACTGTTCTTTTGCCGTCCCCCTCATCACCGCCTTCGGCGGAGCTTCCCCCCAAGGGGAAGCCTTCCTCTTCTCTCGCCTCCCCTGTGCAAGGGGAGGTGTCTGCGATTGAAAAGAGCAGACGGAAGGGTTGTCATGCACGCGCGGCACCAACCTTTACAACCCTCCCGCCTCGCTCCGCTCGGCACCCTCCCTTACACAGGGAGGGCAAGGTAGATATTATAACGACCCCCCCCCAATTCAGTTCTGCTCATCGGCAAAGCCTCTCTTGAACCCCGCGGACGATCCGCGGGGTTTCGTAAATACAATTACGCAAAAAGAGGTGCGAAATGCACCTCTTTTTGCTGCTTTTAAGAGTATTATGCCACGCATAGTACTACGCATCTGTCTTTTTATCGGGGTCTACGGGCAGGCGCGACTGCTCCAAGATCTCCTGATAGTAGGGATCGGCGGTGAAGTCGCGCGGCTTGGTGTACTCCCCTCCCAGCGCCTCGATGGCGTATTTTACCTCGCGGAATTCGAGGAAGTTGATGTCGTCGCGGTCGATGTATTCGAGGAGCACGGGGAGCGCACGTTCGTCGCCGTAGGCGGCGAGATAGCTCGCGTGCATGGGAACTTCGTCCCCCGTGCGGAAGGCGTTGAGGAGAAGAGTAAAGATCTCATCGTCCCGCTGCTTGCAGCGCGAGAGGATCTCCAGCATCATCTCCTGCTCCTTCCCCTCCGCATAGAGGGCGAGCGCGCGCTCCCTGGCGGCGTCGGCGTTGCCCTTGAGCTGTTCGCACACCGCCTCCTTGATGTCGGCGCTCACGTCGGAAGTGAGGAGCGTAAAGTAAGCGGGAAACGCCTTTTCGCTGCTGCCCGCGAGGTTGACGGCGAGCGTTAAGATCTCCTCCTCGGGACGGGAGAGGAGCGCGACGAGCGCGTCCGTGCAGCCCCGCTTTTCGATCTCACGACACAAAAAATCGGAGACAGGGACGTTCTCGTCAAAGTGGCGTCCGAGCGTTTCAACGAGCTCCTCGTCCGTCATCGTCGCGTAGTACTCCTTGGGCGTCGCGCCCGCCTTGGCGACGTAGATGTCCCCGAACTTCTGATAGAGCTTGGGGATGACGTTCTCCCACCCCTTCTCGGTGTAGCGTTCGGGGTTTTGCTGAATGTATTCGGCGAGCTTTTCGTCGAACAAGCCGTCAAAGTCGATGAGTTTTTTCATATTGCCCCCTTTACATCATAAAATCGAGGATGCACTGCGTCGTATATTTGTTGGCGTCAAAGAGCCGCACGATCTCGTCAAGTCCGTGTTCGCCGCCCTTCAGGCGCGCCTCGCGGTAGATGGCGGCAGCGAGCGCCGCGCGTTCGTCGCAGTAGTCGAGCGCACCCGCCTCCTCGAGCGTCGCGTAGACGTCCTCCGCCGCCGCGCAGAGCTTGCCCTCGTTCTCCTCGGCAAGCAGCGCATAGCGCGAATAGACGTCGCCGAACGCCTTCAAAAATTCCTCCGCCTTCTTCTGCCCGATCTCGATCTTGTGGGTGAAAAATTCCTTGTAGACGTTGCAGAACACGACGCCGAAGGAGTCCTCCTCGTTGCGCATTGTGAGCGCGTGAAGGATGTTGAGCTTGGAATACTCCTCGAGCGTACAGTCGAGGAGCACTTCGCGCAAAAAGGCGTCCGCGCGCACGCGCACGGCGACGCGCGTGGCGACCGCCTGCAATTTTTCGTCCCGCCCCTCCATCTCATCGAAGGCGATGCGGAAGAACGTGGTGAGCTCGGGCAGGGCGGCAATGCGGCGCACGTCGCGTTCGTCCGCCGTGACCGCCGCCATCAGAAAGCCCGCCACCGTCTCGTATTCGTCCTCGGGCACGCGGTAGAAGTAATTCATCGCAACGGGCTTTTCGTCGCCGTCACGCTGCGCGCGCAGCCGCTCGAGGTAGTACCCCGCGACCGCCTTGCGCGGATAGAGCGTGGTGAACGTCTCGAGCGTGGAGATCGCATCCTCCAATCTTCCCGTGCGGCAGGCGGCGACCGATAAGAACCAGAGCACGTTCTCGTCGTAAGGAAGGCGCTCCGAGAGCGTTTTCAGCTTTTCAAAAGCGGCGTCGTCCAGCCCCGCCTCGCACAATGCGGTGGCGATGCGGTAGAGATCGTCCGTCCCCTTGGCGGGAACTTCGGCAAGGTGCGCCGCCACGTTTTTGGCGCCCTCCTTGTCCCCGCGCGCGCCTAAAACGGCGCAGTACGTCGTGAGCGCCTGCACGTTGTCGGGATACACCTCAAGAAGGCGCTCGCACTCGCGCTGCGCCCCCTCCTCGTCGCCGAGCATCAGGGTGCACATGGCGGAGAGCCCCGCCGCCGAGGGATAATCCGCGCTCTTTTCGCCCACTTCGGCGAACTTCTTGCGCGCCTCCTCCAATTCGCCCGAACGCAGCAGGTTGAGCCCCTCCGTCATGACTTCGGGCTGCGGGTCGTCCTCCGTGGGCACGAGGCGCAGGCGGGGCGCCGCCGCGCGGCGGAACAGGGAGCCGATCTCCGAGACGCCCTCGGGCGAGAGCTGCCCGTCCTCCGCAAAGGCGCGGTGGTAGTAGAGCGCCGATTGCAGCTCGTTTCCCATGTTCATGAAGGCAACGGCAAGCCCCTCGTACCCCTCGCCGAAGTCGGCTTCGTTGCAGGTATCGAGAAAGCGGAACCACGCGTCCGCCGCCATCTGCCAGAGCTCCAGCCCCTCGTAGATGTCGGCGGCGAACGCCTCGGCGTCCGCACTCGGCGCGTACATCTCATTTCTCTTGTTCAGCATTTTGAGAGCGCCGAAATAATCCCCGTCCTGCAGGCGGTTTTCCACGCTCTCCAACAAAAATTCGTCGCTCAGATCGAGCGTCCGTACATGATCGGTCATACACTCTCCCCGAAAAGTTTGCGCAAATCGGCCTCATCAAATGTATAGTCGGTGTTGCAATAATGGCAGTGCACGCTGACGCAGCCGCGCTCTTTCAACAGCGCGAAGGCGTCCGCCCTTCCCATGGATAAAACGGCGGAGGCGGCGCGCTCCCGCGTGCAGTGGCAGGCAAAGAGGACGTCGCGCACCGAGACGTCCTTTGCCCCGAACGCGGCGAGCACGGCAAGGGCACCCTCTTGTTCGATGACGGAGGAGATGGCGGAATACTTTGCGATGCGCTCCTCCGCAAAGGAAAGTGCCTCCTCGCCCGCACCCGGAAGGGGCTGCAAAAAGACGCCCCCCGCGCCCGTGCACCTGCCGTCCGTGCCCACTTTCACGCCCAGCGCGAGCGCCGTCGGACGCTGTTCGCTCGTCAGAAAATAGGCGGAGACGTCCTCGGCGATCTCCCCCGAGACGAGCGGGCTCGTCCCCACGAAGGGGATGCCGTCGCCGTCGTCGCGGATGACGGTGAACGTACCGTTCTTTCCGACGCACGTTCCGACGTCCAGCTTGCCGTCCGCGCGGGGCGGAAGGTCTGCCTGCGGGTTTGCGATAAACCCGCGGATGCGCAGCGCGCCGTCTGCCGCGACGCCGATCTTTCCGCCGACGCCGCCCCCGTCCACCGAGACGGAGAGCGAGCTCTTTTCCTCTTTCAGCCAGCCCGCAAGATAGGCTGCCGCCGTCATGGTGCGCCCCAGCGCCGCCGCCGCGACGGGCGAGAGCGCATGGCGCGCGATCGCCTCGTTGACGAGCGCGGTCGTGTCCAGCACGGCGAGCGAGACGCGCCCGTCAAAGACCAGCGCGCGATAAAGTTTGCTTACTGTTTCCGGCATATAAAATTCACCCTGTCGCTTCCCTCTTCCGCCTCGCCGAGATGCCCCTCCGTGCGGAGCACTTCAAACCCCGCCGAGCAAAGCACCTCCCTTACGCGCGCGGAAGGATGGATGTACTGCGTGTGCTGTTCGTCAAAGCGGTCGAACGCGCCGTCGTCTCTGCGCACGAAGAGCGTGACGTCCATCACCACGCGGTCGGAACAGAGATGATTCAGCACCAGATATGTAACCTCATCCCTGTCGTCCGCAAACACGTTGTTGCCGATTTTTTTGCGGAGTTTTTGTTCGGAGGAGAGGTCGAACCAGAAGATGCCGCCCTTTTTTAAGGAGGACGCCGCATGGCGGAACGCCGCGGGGAGCCTCTCGGGCGAGATATAATTGTAGCAGTCGTTGGGCGAGAGGAGAAAGTCGAACTTGCCCAAAGCGAGCGACGCCGCGTCCGCCTGCACGAAACGCACGCGCACGCCCGCCTCCGCCGCGAGGCGCATCCCCTCCGAGAGCATGGGCGCGGAGATATCGCACCCCGTCATTTCATAGCCCGCCCGCGCGAGCGCGCGCGAGAAGGCGCCGCTGCCGCAGCCCACTTCCAGCCCCTGTTTGCCCGCGCCGAGCGCCTGCAGCCCTTTAAGAAAATACTGCGACCATTGTTCATAGCCGCAGTCATCGTTGAGCCGTTCAAACCAACGGGCGAGGTATCGGTACGCCTGTGCCATGCCTCCCCCTCACCGCTTGTTGAGCATCTTGGGGCGCGCGGGCTGCTTCTTCTTTTTCTTCTTGCCCTCGTCCTCCTCTTTGAGCGCGCGTTCGCGCTCCTCGAACTGGCGGTTGTATTCCACATACCGCTCGTCGTTCTTGTGCTCTTCCTCAAAGGCGCGCGTGTCGTCCTCGATCGCCTGCTTGCTCTCGCGCAGTTTGGCGAGGTCGTCGCGGGAGAAGGAGTCGGGAAGCTGATACACTTCGAGGTCGTCGTCGATGGGCTTGATGGGACGGCAGACGAGCTTGCTCTTGCCCTGCGCCACGATGAGGCGGCGGTATTCGCGCATCGCCGCACTGTCGGCGGGAGCGGCGGGCGCGGCGGTCTCCTTGCCCTTTTCCTTGTTGTAGAGCCCCCTGCCCGTCGCAATGCCCATGTTGGGGTTGATGAACCTGTCGAACGCCCACTGCGAATAATCCAGCCACACGAGCAGCGCGTAGGAGACGCCGAACAGGATGAGGATGAGCAGCATGATGATGGAGAAAAATCCCGTCGTGAAGATGGTGATAAAGACGGGGAAGGTGGCGAGCGCCGCAAAGAACACCGTCTGCGGGAAGGTGCCGATGGTCATGACGACGGCATTGCGGAAGAGCGCCCAAGGACCCTGCTTGTAGCTGATGCCCAGCGAGATCATCCAGAAACAAATGAGGACGGCGAGCGCCACAAAGATGTACCCCATCACCTTGGAGGCGATGAGCCAGCCCGCGCCGTTCACGCCGAGCGCGACGAGCCAATCGGAGAGGTTCCCCATCGTGCGGGCGATGAACAGGATGAGCGTAAAGACAAACACCGCCTCGAACACGTTCCAATAGTTGCGGCGGATGCCGCGCAGGAAGTCGTTGGTGACGAAGATGCCCTCCGTCCAGATGAGGTTGCGGATGATATACCCGCCGCCCGAGATGCCGAGCGCCGCAATGGCGCCTGCGGGGATAAAGAGCGCAAAGAAGAGAAGGTCCGCCTGGAACATACTCATTTCGGCATAGCCGACGAGCTCGGGAAGGATGGGATACCCCACGCCCAGCCCCGCGCCGTAGGGTCCCACCGTCCCCTCCACGCCGAGCGCCAGCATCCTCCAGACGATGAGCGCGGCGAGGGGCAGGATGGTGACGACCATGATGAGGTTGACGAGCACGAGCTTGCCGAACCTGCCCTTGAAGATGTCCCAGAAGAGCGACCAGCGGTTGGTGGGAAGGGTGCTGCGCGCGTAATCCTCGCTGCGCTCCTTTCCTTCCAGCCAACGGGCGACCAGCTTTTTTTTCTCTCTGTCTGCCATATAACGTTCTCCGTGAATTGCGTATCTGACGGGCGCACAGAGCGCCCATGTTGGTATTGTACTACAAATCGCAAAATAATTCAATTGAAATGAGCCAAATTCCTTGATTTTTCTGCGAGCGTATGATAAAATTGTTGCAAAGAAAAAGAGGAGCGGACGAACAAGAGTACCGCGCGCACAGGAACAGGAAGGCATTCCGCACGATGCGCACGCGAAAGGGTATCTCCGCCGAAGCGCATTGCCGCCCTTCCCGCGATGCGCTGGGTCTGCGGGAGAATACCCGCATTCCTGTCACCCCGCGGTGAAGCGCTTTTTCCATTGTGAGAAAAGACGAAGGAAGGCGGGGCTCGCCTTCCTTTTTTTCTATCACGCATTTCTTTTGTAAGGAGAACAGCTATGATCGGAACGCATAAAGTCGGCGTCATCGGCGCCACGGGCATGGTCGGACAGCGCTTCTTGACGCTGCTCGACAAGCACCCTCTGTTCACCCCCGTCGTGCTTGCGGCGAGCGCCCGCTCGGCGGGAAAGCCCTATTGCGAGGCGGTGGGCGAAAAGTGGGCGATGAGCGTCCCCATCCCCGGATATGCAAAGGATATGACGGTGCTCGACGCCGAAGCGGACGCCGGGCGCATTGCGGGCATGGTCGATTTTGTGTTCTGCGCCGTCAATATGAAGAAGGAGGACATCCGCGCGCTCGAGGAGCGGTACGCAAAACTCGAAGTGCCCGTCGTGTCCAACAACTCCGCGCACCGCGCGACGCCCGACGTGCCCATGGTCATCCCGGAAGTAAACGCCGGCCACCTCGCCGTTATCGCCGACCAGCGCAGGCGGCTGGGGACAAAGCGCGGGTTTATTGCCGTCAAGAGCAACTGCTCGCTGCAATCCTACGTTCCCCTCCTGCACCCGCTGCGCGCCTTCGGGATAAAGTGCGCCGCCGTCACCACCTATCAGGCGATCTCGGGCGCGGGCAAGACATTCGCCACCATGCCGCAGATCGTGGATAACGTCATCCCCTATATCGGCGGCGAGGAGCAAAAGAGCGAAGAAGAGCCCCTGAAGATCTGGGGCACGCTGCAAGACGGGCGCATCGTCCATGCGGAGGGTCCCGTCATCACATCGCAGTGCCTGCGCGTGCCCGTTTCGGACGGGCACACGGCGGCGGTGTTCGTGTCCTTTGAAAGGACGCCCTCAAAGGAGGACATCCTTTCGGCGTGGAAGAATTTTTCGGGCGAGCCGCAGGCATTAAATCTCCCCTCCGCGCCCAAACAGTTCATCCACTACTTTGAGGAGGACGACCGCCCGCAGGCGAAGCTCGACCGCATGACGGAGAACGGCATGGCGGTGTGCGCGGGGCGGCTGCGGAAGGATACCCTCTTTGACTACAAGTTCATCGGGCTCTCGCACAACACGCTGCGCGGCGCGGCGGGCGGCGCGGTGCTGCTCGCGGAGCTCCTTGCGGCGAAGGGCTATTTCGACTGATCGCACATTCACACGGATCAGGGCGCGCGGCATATTCTGCAGCGCGGGAAGGAGAAGATATGAGAGGATTTTTGCGGGGCAGCGCGACTGCCATGATCACCCCCTTCACGGAGGACGGCATCAACTTCGATTGTTTTGAACGGATGATCGAATATCAGATCGAGGGCGGAACGGACGCCCTTGTCGTGCTGGGCACTACGGGCGAGCCCGCCACCATGACGGACAAGGAAAAGGAGGCGCTCATGCGCTTCGCCGTCCAAAAGGCGAAGGGGCGGATAAAGCTCATCTTCGGAACGGGCGGCAACAACACGCAGCGGGCGGTGGAAATGACCCGCCTGGCGACGGACATCGGCGCGGACGGCATCCTTGCGGTGACGCCCTACTACAACAAGTGCACGCAAAACGGGCTCATCGAATACTACAAGGCGGTCTGCGGCGCGACCCCCCTTCCCGTCATCTGCTATAACGTCCCCGGGCGCACGGGCGTCAACATCCTGCCCGCGACGATGGAAAAGATCGCCGACATCCCCAACATGGCGGGCATCAAGGAGGCGAGCGGAAATATGCAGCAGGTGATGGAGACGGCGCGGCGCATCCGCTGCAAGTGCGACCTCTACTCGGGTGAGGACGCGCTCAACCTGCCCATCCTTGCGGCGGGCGGAACGGCGGTCATCTCCGTTGTGGCGAACGTCGTTCCCAAACAGGTGAAGTGGCTGACGGAGGAAGTGCTGGACGGCAGGCTCGACCTTGCCAACGGCACGAACGACGTCCTGCTCCCCCTCATCCACGCGTGCTTTTTGGAAGTCAACCCCATCCCCGTCAAGGCGGCAATGAACATTCTGGGCTTTGACGCGGGAATCCCGCGCCCGCCCCTCACCCCGATCGAGCCCGAGCACCTTTCGCAGCTCAAGGCGGCGCTCTCGGAGAACTATCTGGAGGTGACGGCATGAATATTATTTTATGCGGCGCGTGCGGGCGCATGGGAAAAAACGTGACGGAACTTGCCGCCGAGCGCGGCATTGAGATCGTCGCGGGCGTGGACGTGCGCCCCGCCCCCGCGCCCTATCCCGTCTATGAAAGCCTTTCCAAGGTCACGGAGCAGGCGGACGCCGTGGTGGATTTTTCCGCCCCCGCGGCGCTTGAAGAAGTGCTCGCCTTCTGCAAGGCGCGCGCGCTGCCCGTCGTGCTGGCGGCGACGGGGTATTCGGAGGACGACCTCGCGCGCATCCGCAAGGCGGGCGGCGAGATCGCCGTGTTCAAGACGGGGAATTTGTCCGTCGGCATCAACCTTCTGCAATACCTTGTAAAAAAGGCGGCGGAAATTTTGGGCGATACCTTTGACGCGGAGATCGTCGAGCGGCACCATCACTTCAAGAAGGACGCCCCCTCGGGCACGGCGCTCATGCTGGCGGAGAGCGTCAATGAAGGGTTCGGCGGCGGAAAGGAGAACGTCTGCGGACGGTGCGGTATGGTGGGCGAACGCAGCCGCAAGGAGATCGGCATCCACGCCGTGCGCGGCGGCACCATCGTCGGCGAGCACGAAGTGATGTTCGCGGGCGAGGACGAGATCGTCACCCTCTCCCACTCGGCGCGCAGCCGCAAGGTGTTCGCCGCGGGCGCCCTGAAAGCCGCCGCATGGCTGATCGACAGAGCCCCCGGGCTGTACGACATGAGCGACCTGCTGAAAGAGCAGTTCAACTGATTTTCTGCATACAAAAACCCCGCTCCGCGAAAAACGGAGCGGGGTTTTTTCAGCGAACTTATTTGAGTTTGGAAACGAGGAGCGCCACGCCCGAGACGACGCCGCCCGCCATGACGAGGTACGCGCCCGACGCGGGGATGAACGCCGTACCCGCGATGTCCCCTGCGTCGACATTGAGGGGAGACTGTGCCGCATACGTTGCCGCAAACGTGATGACGAGCGCCGCGATGACGATGACGAGAACGGCGAACAGGAGCTTGACGAGCCCTTTAAAGCGCAGAACGCCCAATTTGCCCAGAAGGACGACCGCCGTTGCGAGCGCCGTCAACACGACGGACGCGATGACGAACGCCTGCACGAGCCCGATGGTGAGATTGCCGTCCATCACGGACTCGAGCAGTTCGTAGTCGTCGAACAGCCCCGTGTTGGTCGTCTGCTTGTTGCCGAGAAGCTCCGTCACCTGCGAGAAGAACGGGATGAACATCCCGACGACGGCGAGCACCAGCCCGACGAGCGCCATGATCATCATGAGCAGATCGAACAATCCGATCTTTGTCTTCTTTTTCTTTGCCATATTCCACTCCTTACAAAACATTCTTGCCTCTATTATACTACAAATTTCAGAAATTTCAAGACGGAATGGAAAACTTTTTCAAAAAATTATAAATTGATTGATAAAGTGTACGATCACGCAAGTTCGGCGCGCACGAGAGCGAGCGCGGCGGCGACGGTGTCGTCCATGTCGAAGTAGCGGTACTGCCCCAGCCGTCCGCCGAACACCACGTTCTTTTCCTGCGCGGCGAGCGCCTGATAGCGCGCGAAGAGACGATCGTTCTTCTCGTCGTTGACGGGATAGTACGGCTCGTCCCCCTTTTTCCATTCGGCGGGATATTCGCGCGTGATGACCGTGACGGGCTGCGTGCCCCCCTCGAAGTGCTTGTGCTCGATGATGCGCGTGTACGGCACCTCCGCAGACGTGTAGTTGACGACGGCGTTCCCCTGAAAGTCGGGCACGTCGAGCGTCTCCGTCTCAAAGCGCAGGGAGCGATAGCCGAGCGCGCCGAAGCGGTAGCCGAAATAGGCGTCGATGGGACCCGTGTAGATGATGCGCCGCGCCATGGCGGAGATCTCCTCCCGATGGGCGAGAAAGTCGCAGGAAAGGCGCACGTCGGCGTCCGATAAGAGCTTTGCGACAAGGCGGGTATATCCCCCTGCGGGGATTCCCTGATAGCGGTCGTTGAAATAGTTGTTGTCGAAGGTGAAGCGCACGGGCACGCGGCGCAGGATGAAGGCGGGAAGTTCGCTGCAAGGGCGCCCCCACTGCTTTTCCGTGTAGCCCTTGATGAGCTTTTCGTACACCGTTCTGCCCACGAGCTTCAATGCCTGCTCTTCGAGGTTCTTCGGCTCTTCGATGGAGGTATCGCGCTCCGCCTCGATGCGGGCGCGCGCCTCCGACGGCGTGCAGACATCCTTCCACAGGCGGACGAAGGTGTTCATGTTGAAGGGCAGGTTGTACATCTCCCGCCCGTAGCGCGCCACGGGGGAATTGATGAAGGGAACAAACTCCGCAAAGCGGTTGACGTACTCCCACACCGCCCAATCGGACGTGTGAAAGATGTGCGCGCCGTAGCGGTGGACGTGGATGCCCTCCACGTTCTCCGTATACACGTTCCCGCCGATATGGCTGCGGCGGTCGATGCAGAGCACGCTCTTGCCCGCGCGCGCGAGCTCATGCGCGCACACCGCACCGAACAGCCCCGTTCCGACAATGAGATAATCAGTCATAGAGAAAAAGCGCTCCTTGTGATCGGGTTTTTGCCTGAAGCAGTTCCGCGGCATGACGCCGCGTCAAAAGTATTGTACCACGCCGCACGTATTCTGTCAACATTTCAAAAAAAAGTCTTGCGCGCGGGCGAAAAATGCGCTATAATAAGGGCATGGAACATATTCGTATCTCCCATCACGATCGGACGATGGACGCGCGGCTCTGTCTGCCCGCGAAGAAGAACTTTCCCGTCGTCGTCATCAGCCACGGGTTCGGCGGCTCGTGCGAGGACTTTGCGCCGCTCGCCGAATTTTTGCAAAAGAACGGCGCGGGTGCGCTTTCTTTCACCTTTTGCGGGAGCGGAAAGCGGGATTTGAGCGGCTTTCCCACCACGCAGATGACCCTTTTGAGCGAGCGGGACGACCTGCTCGCCGCCGCGGACTATGCGCGCAAGCTCGAAGGCTGCACCGAAATTTACCTTTTCGGCGCGAGCCAGGGCGGCATGGTGAGCGCGCTGGCGGCGCAGCTTTGTCCCGAGAAATTTGCGGGGCTCGCCCTCCTCTATCCCGCATTCTGCATCCCCGACGACTGGAACGCTCGCTATCCGGACAACGTGCCCGAAAAGACGATCTTGTGGGACGTGGCGCTCGGGCGGGACTTCTTTCTCACCCTGCGCGGGATGGACGTCTACCGCGAAATGCCCGCCTTCCGCAAAAAGGTCGTGCTGATGCACGGAACAAAGGACGACGTCGTCCCCATCCGTTACAGCGAACGCGCCGCCGAATGCTATCCCTTTGCCCGTCTCATCCCCTTCCCGGGGGAAGGGCACGGCTTTTCGCCGCCTGCGATGGAGCGCGTCGCCCGCGAGACGCTAGCCCTCATCACGTCATAAGTATTCAGGGAGCCTCCCCGCAGGAAGGCTCCCCTTTTTTACAGTTCGACGTCCATGGGATAGGTGAGGTATTTGATCTCATCCAGCTCGTCCGCGGTGACGTAGCCCGCGGGCGCGTTAAGAAGGGACGGGATGCGGTTGACGATGGTCGCGCAGGTATGCTCGACGGTGGCGGGTTTTACGACGTGGAACTCGGTATTCGGTTCGCCCGTGATCCACCAGTCGCACATATCGCCGTCCCCTTCGCCGTACACCTTGCCGATGGTCTCCTCCTCGATGACGATGCCCTGATAGGTCTCGATGGTGACGACCGCCGACATCCCGATGCACCTGCCCGCCTTGATGGTGGTGTTCATCGTCGCGCACGGCATATCCTTGTCCACCGTGTAGGGAACGTTCTCCTGTCTGATGGACTTGATGGTGAGCCCGAGCTTGTTGCAGATCGCCTCCGCCGCGTTCCACGCATAGGAGGGAACGATCTCCGCGGGATGGGCGAGCGTCTTTTCAAACTCCTTGACGGTGAGGTCGCACCCGTGCGCCTTGGCGAGCGCCAGCCCGTAGTCCTCCACGTTGTAGCTGTACGCGCCCTTGATCTTTTGGATGGACGCGCAGCCGCCCGCGACCATGGCGACCATGTTGATCCAGAAGATGTCCTGCATCCCGCTGCCCGTCACCGTGCAGTTGTGCTCCTTGGCGAGGGCGTCCAGCTTGTTGGTGAACGCGGCTGCCGTCGTCCAGGGATAGATCGCCTCCTCGCACGTCGTGATGACGTTGATGCCGCGGATGACGCAGCGCTCCACCGCCTCGTAAATGTCCGAAACAAAGCTAAACAGCGTGACGACGGCGACGTCGGCGTCGCACTCGTCGAGCACCCGCTCCGCGTCATCGGAAATCCTGACGCCCGTCTTGATGCCGAGCTCCGCAAAATCCCCCACGTCCATGCCGAGGATGGCAGGGTTGACGTCGATGGCGCCCACGATCTCCGCGCCCTTTTCGTGCAGGTAGCGCAAAATGTACTTGCTCATCTTGCCGCAGCCGTACTGTACCACTCTGATCTTCTTCATAACAACACCCCTTATCTTTTTTTCGGGAAAACTCCCCTTGGGAAGTTTCCCCCGATCACGGTCTCATTATACCAAAATCCCCCCATTTCGTCAATGGGGAGACGGTAAAAAATTTGGTAAAATTTTACAGAAATATGATAGGTTTATCCAACATAGTGAAAAATCAGCGCAAGAACGATGCCCAGAACGACGGAGGCGGCATAACAGATGACGTCCGACTTTTTCAGGCGGAAGGAGCGGCGGTAGGCAAAGTAGAGCGCCGCGCCGATGAGCGCCACGATGACATAGACGATAACGGAGTTGTCGAGCAGCGTCTCCGCCACGCCGAACAGCAGCACGATGTAGGCGGGGATGAGGGTGCGGTAGCCCAGCCACGACGAGGAGATCTGCCCCGCGTTCTCCGACTTGTCGCGATCGGACAGAAGAAAGAGCCCGACATACGCGCCGACGCCCTCTATGACGGCGACCGGCAGCACGAACCAGAGGGAGAACCGCGAGAAGGCGGAGACCGCACTGCCGCGCAGCAGGACGTCGAAGATGCCCGAAAGGTATGCGGCGGGGCTGTACGGGAAGAAGAAGGAGGCGACGTCCAGCCCGGTACGATGGTTGAGATAGTCAGGAAGGTCGGGATCCCAATCAAGTTTGAAGCGAAGCCCCGAGAAGAACGTTGCAACGATCAGGGGCAGCAGGCACGCCCAGAGGACGAGGAATAAAATGCCGTCCCGCACGGTGTTGGCGCGCGTGAAGAGAAAGGCGTTCACGCCGAACAACCCCACCCCCAGCGGAAGGGAGACCGCCCACAGCGAGAGATAGTGCGCGAACACAAAGCCGCTCTCCTGCATGGCGACGCAGGCGACGCCCAGCCAATAGGCGAGCGTATACGGCACGAGCGCGAGCACAAGTCCGCCCAAAACCCGCACCAGCATGAGGTTTTTACGCGAAATGGGCATGGAATACCACAGATCGGTGCTGCGCTGTTCCATGCGGTAAGAAAACTGCATCACGGGGACGACGGTGCAAAGGATGCACAGCAGCACGGTGAACATCCCGTCGCAGCTATCCTCCAACGTCCCGGAACCGTAACTCAACGTCGCGGTGAAGGCGTAGACGACGGAGCAGGCGACGGCGAATGCCGAAAAGATGGCGAGCGGCATCACGTTGCGTTTGAGTTCATAGAAAAACGCTCTCTTCATTTGAGATACCCCCTGCTTCTCACTTCGCACAGGAACAGCTCTTCAAAGTCCACTTTGAGCTCCTCGACAAAGAGCGGAGAGAGCGCGAGCAGCTTTTGCTCCAGCTCCCCCTTCTCGCCGCGCGCGATGACCTTCGCCACCCTGCCCGTCGCCTCAAAGGAGATGCACGGGAAGGGAATATCCTCCCACCGGACGGGGCGGTCGAGCGCGAACTGGTACTTGTGCACCATGCCGAGCGTCTCCGTCAGATCGCCCGCGTCGGCGACCGAGCCGCCGTCGAGGAGGGCGAACCCCGAGCAGATGTCCTCCAATTCGCGTAAGGAGTGGCTGGAGATGAGCGCTGTGCAGCCCGTCTCCTCCCCCAGCTCGATGAGCCCGCGTTTGAGTTCGAGGCGCGCCAAAGGGTCCAGCCCGTCGAACGCCTCGTCGAGCAGGAGATAACGCGGGCGCACGGAGAGCGCAAGCGTGACGAACGCCTGCCGCTTCATCCCCTTGGAGAAGTTGCGGATGGGCGTGCGGAGCTGCACGCCGAAGATGTCGCGGTATTTTACAAACGCCGCCCTGTCAAAGGGATAGTAGGCGGCATACATTTCGGCGAGTTTTTCCACCGTCGTCCCCGTCGCATAGAAGGGATCGTCGGGCAGGAAAAAGAGCGAGCGCTTCAATGCCTCGTTCCCGAGCACGTTCTCGCCGTCGATGCGCACCTCGCCCGCGTCGGGGCGCAGCACGTCGGCAATGAGGCGCAGCAGCGTGGACTTCCCCGCGCCGTTGATGCCGATCAGCCCGAAGATGCTCCCGTCGGGAATGGTGAGGTCGACATCGTCGAGCACCCGCTTGGACGCGAACGATTTTGACAGATGCCGTAATTCAATCATTCTTCCCTCCTTCGCCGTAGAGTTCCTCCACGACGGAAAGAATTTCCTCCTTGGTGACGCCCGCTTCTTTGAGGCGGGCAATGCGCGAACGCGCCTCGTCGATGCGCGGCGGCGTCTCGTAAGCGCGCACGAACGCGCCCTTTTTGGGCAGGATGCGGATGAGCCCGCGCTCCTCCATCAGAATATAGGCGTGCACCACCGTGTTGGGGTTGACGCCCACCTGCATGGCGAGCTCGCGCACGCTGGGGAGCTTGTCCCCCTCTTTGAGCGCGCCGATGCGGATGTAGCGCTCGTATTCCGCCGCGATCTCCTCGTAAATGGTGTTGAGTTTTCCGATCAGTTCGATTTTCATATCCGTCCCCTGCAGTGGAATTATTGTATCATTTGTATTATGGATTGTATCACACTTTTCTGGCGCTGTCAACCCTATCCGAAAAAAATTTCTCCTCTCTTTTCCGCGTCTTGACATTTCGCGCAAAACGGAGTATAATCAAGGCAAACAAACTTTCGGGTGAATGCCATGCCGGAACAGGGAACGCTGTTTGAAAACGCATTAAGCCAGCCGCTCGCCGCGCGGCTGCGCCCGCGCACGCTCGAGGAGTACTGCGGGCAGAAACACCTCTTGGGCGAAGGGAAAATTTTAAGGCGGCTCATCGAGAGCGATCAGATCGGCTCCATGATCTTCTGGGGTCCGCCCGGCGTCGGAAAGACGACGCTCGCGCGCATCATCGCGCAGCGGACAAAGGCGACGTTCATCGACTTCTCCGCCGTAACGAGCGGCATCAAGGAGATCAAACAGGTCATGGAGCAGGCGGAGAAGAACAGGCGCTTCGGCGTCAAGACCATCCTCTTCGTCGATGAGATCCACCGCTTCAACAAGGCGCAGCAGGACGCCTTTCTCCCCTTTGTGGAAAAGGGCAGCATCATCCTCATCGGCGCGACGACGGAAAACCCCTCCTTCGAGATCAACGGGGCGCTCCTCTCGCGCTGTAAGGTGTTCGTTCTGCAGGCGCTCTCCACCGACGAGCTGACGGAACTTCTCCGTCACGCCTTGAACGATAAGCGCGGGTTCGGAGAGCAGCGCGTGGAGATTTCGGAGGAGCTGCTGCGCGCCATTGCGAATTTTGCGAACGGCGACGCGCGCAACGCGCTCTCCACGCTCGAAATGGCAGTCCTTAACGGGAATGTGACGGAGGACAGGACGATCGTCACCGAGGAGACCATCGAGCAAATTACCTCGAAAAAGTCGCTTTTGTACGACAAAAAGGGCGAAGAGCACTACAATCTCATCTCCGCCCTGCACAAATCCATGCGCAATTCCGACCCCGACGCCGCCGTCTATTGGCTGGCGCGGATGCTGGAGGCGGGCGAGGATCCCATCTATATCGCGCGGCGCGTCACGCGCTTTGCGAGCGAGGACGTGGGGCTCGCCGACCCGCGCGCGCTGGAGCTGTGCATCTCCGCCTTTGAGGCGTGCCGCCTCATCGGGATGCCCGAATGCAGCGTGCACCTCACGCAGGCGGTCGTCTATCTCTCGCTTGCGCCCAAATCCAACGCCCTCTACGTCGCCTACGAACGCGCTAAAAAGGACGCCCTTCAGATGCTCGCCGAGCCCGTTCCCCTCGTCATCCGCAACGCGCCCACCAAACTCATGAAGGAGCTGGAGTACGGAAAGGGGTATCAGTACGCCCACGACAGCGAGGAAAAGCTCACCGATATGCAGTGCCTGCCCGAAAGCCTTGCGGGACGGGAGTACTATCTCCCCACCGAGGAAGGGCTGGAGGGGCGCTTCAAAACGCGCCTGGAGGAGATCAAGGCGTGGAAAAAGGCGCACAGACCCCCGAAAAAATAAATTCCCCTCTGCGGGAGGCATTCGCCTCCCCTTTTCTTTTTATGTTGTTCCCCTGCGGAGTATCCGCAGGGGAATGACGGAAAAGGCGCGGACCTCTCGGCCCGCGCCTTTGTATGTTGCAAGATCTTATGCCTCTGCATTCGCACCGGCATCCCCGGAGGGCTGCCCGGACTGTTCGGGCGCCTCGGGCTGTTCGGGCGCGACCTCCCAAACGGCATACAGAACTGTGCCGTCGGCAACGCTTGTAAGCTCTTCTGCGGTGTATTCCGCCGTCGCCGAGCCGCTCTGCGTCGACCAGCCGACGAAGGTATACCCCTCTCGCTGCGGCGCGGAGAGCGGTTTGCGCTCGTCCTCGTTCTCGATAGCGCCCTTCGTGTAGGAGAGGACATACCCCTCGCCAGAGAGCGTGCAGCCCCACACCACGGGACGATAGGAGGAATTCCAATAGATCGCCCACCCGTCGGGCGCCCCCTCCCCCTCCGCATAAACGGTGAGTTCGGCACAGCCATAGAAAGCATGATTGGCAATGCTCTCTATCCCATCGCCAAGAACGATACTATCAAGCGCGGTACACCCGCGGAAAGCCTGTGTTCCGATCAGTTTGAGGGAATCCGGAAGATGTACAAATTCCAACGAACTACACCCCGCAAAGGCGTGCGTACCGATTGCGATCAGTCCGTTCCCAAACCTTATGTTTTCAAGCGATATGCAGCTATAAAAAGCATAGTTTCCCACCATTTGCAAACTATCAGGCAAAACAATCTCGGTGAGAGCGGAACAGCCATAGAAGGCGCGTTGATCGATATAAATCAGTCCCTCTCCGAACGTGACCGATCCAAGCGCGGTACACAGACGGAATGCTCGCTCGCCGATCTGCTGTAACCCGTTTCCAAGTTGAACAGAAGCAAGCGAAAGACAACCGCTGAATGCGTTCGCTCCGATAGAGATCGTAGCATCGGGGACCGAGAGCGCTGCAAGCGATTCGCATCCATAAAAGGCGTAATCGTCTACAGACAGAAGCTGCGCGGGAAGGCTCACGGAAGACAAATTTACACATTCATAAAACGCGGATCGACCGACGCTTGTTACCGAATCAGGGATCTTGACCGAAGTGAGCGAAGAACAACGATAGAACAAATAATCCGGGATGCTCTTCAATGAAGAAGGCAACTCAACGGACCCCAGAGACTCGCATCCATAGAATGCTGCGCGACCGATCGTCTTGACAGAATCGGGAATGACAATGCTGCGCAACTGATCGCATTTATAAAATGCGTACTCCGCGATGCCGACCGTCCCTTCCACAAGCGTGATCGAAGTAGGCGTTCCGTTAAAACCGACCACCCAATTCCCTGCATAGATCGCGCCGCTGATTTCCGCACCCGTCTCGGTATCCTTACCAAGTCCGGTATTGTGAAATGCATACGTACCGATCTCTGTAACCGATGCGGGGATCGAGATCGACCTTAAATTCGTGCAATTCAAAAAGGCATAATCATCGATGAGCGACAACTCGGTGCTGTTATCAAGGATCACCTGACGCAGCAGAGAACAATTTTCAAAAGCGTATGTTCCGATACTCTCCAGAGACGCACCCATAATGACGGCATTTAATTCCTGACATTCGGCAAAAGAATATGGTCCGATATATCGAAGACTGTCGGGAAAAACAATTTGATCGATATCCTGCCCATAGAAGGTGTATGCCGCAATCCCCAGCGTCCCTTCTGCAAGATCAAGCCGCCAAGGCTGTGTTTCGGAATCATCCGTCGCAGACGAAACAGGAATATAACCAAGCGCCCATCCATCCACATAGAGAACAGATCCTTCGGGCGCATTCGTCCAATATGGAGTTCTGTACAAGAGCCCTGTGCCAATGAGTGTCAGTCCGCTGCCAAACGAAATGTCATCAAGGGAAGTACAGTTCTGGAACACATAATTGTCCATCATGACCATTCCATCCGGAATGACAACATGATTGAGGGAAGTGCAGTTCATGAAGGAATAAGCCCCGAGCAATAGCAAGCTATCGGGAAGCGAGACGGAAGCAAGTGATGTACATCCGAGAAAGGCATACTCATAGATGCCGAGCAGACTCTCTGTAAAATGTACTTCAGAAAGGCTTGTGTCTCCTGCAAAAAGACGCACAGGGATAAGGCTTACGCCGTCTCCGAATACAAATGACGTAAGCGAAGTGCAGGCGGCAAAAGCATATTCCCCAAGAGACATCACTTCATCCGGGACGGTAAAACTCTTAAGACCAGAACTGTAAAATGCGTATGCACCGATCGACGTGAGGGAGGATGGAAGTTCAATTTGTTCGAGCGAACGGCAATAAGCAAACAAATATCCCCCGATACTCTCCAATCCCTGCGGAAGCGTTACGCTCTTCAATGAACGGCAGCTTTGGAACGCGGCATCTCCGATGGATTCTATGCTGTCCGGGATCACTATGCTCGTCACGCGTGAACTTCCGTAAAATGCCTGCGAACCAATGGAAGTGACAGGCTTTCCACGGTATACAGATTCAATGACAATGTCCCCCGCCGCCGAACCGATTCCCGTCACCTCATAGGCAGAATTGCCGTCGATCAGTTCATAACGAAGCCCGCTTTCCTCTTCACGAACAAACTGTTCGGGATACACTGCCCAATCAGAATCATGATAGAGCGTATCGAGATCGACTGCCTTGATGCGGATCTGATATGTACCGGGTTCAAGATCCTCAAGTTCATAGGAAGCATCTCGGACAGTGGTCTCCGTCCCGTTGATGTCCACGACATAGCGCTCCGCTTCGTCAACTTCCTGCCAGGAAAGCGCCAGCGTGTCCTGATCGATCCGAAGTCCATAGGGCTTGGAGAGTTTTGTTCCGCCGCAGGCGGCAAGCGCAAGCAGGCAGCATGAGAGCGCGGCAAATATGAAGATGAGCTTAAATTTTCTCATTTGGTACTCCTTCCGGGACGGACCGACCGGTTATCCTCCATCAGCCGCTTCTTTTCCTTATAGTCGCGGACGATCTCATGCGGCCACTTGAACTTGAACTTTCTGACAGCGACGTCCAGAAGGAACATGACGATGATGAGGATGATAAACAAAATGCGGGGATCGAAGGAACGTTCCAGCGTACGAATGAGCGATTCGAAAATATCGCGGCTATCCGTGATGAGCGATCCGCCGCCGTCCTCGGCAAGTTTTTCCATGAACACTTCGCTTACTTCTTCCTCCTCAAAGACGTTATATTCGGCAGAATAGGAAAACGCCTTGTAGACCGTTGTAGAAGAAACAATGTTTCCCTCTGCGTCCTTTTTGGTTACAAGGATCGTGTAGATCCCGGGAGCACGGACGGTAAAAGACGCACTGCTGAAATAATCCGCCGCATTGGGCGCAATGACCTGAATCTCAGCCTGCGCCCCGTCCTCCGTCACAGGTCCCGTGACGGTCATTTCCACCGTATCCCCCTCGGCAAGGCTTGTGACAATGGCGACGCTCGTCGTATAATTCTGCTCCGTCAACTCTACATATATGTCTTTTGAACGGATATCCTCGGACGGATACAACCCTACCAATATATTATTGAGCAGACGTATCCCCGTTTCGTTCTGCATAAAATCAGCAGACCAACTGTCCTGTGTGCCGTAAAGATCGGACATAAAGCTGCCAACTTTTCCGGCGCCGTAATCCCACTGCGCATAGACGGGCGCATCTCCATAGGAAGTAACAAGCGCTTGTTCGGCGCCCTTCTTAATGCGCGTACCGTAATAGCCGCCGAGCTGAGGGATATCTGCCTGTGCGATTCCCGTTACAGCCGACGTAAGGTCGTGGATCCGCGGCTGGAAGGGCGTTTCGTCGTATTCAAGGATCTCGGGAGCGAGCAAGTCTTCGCGGAGGATCATGTTCAGATTATACATCTCCGATTCTTCCACGCTATAATAATGTCCGACCCCTCCCGAAACGGCATCCTGCAGATTTTGTGCAGCAGCGCTTGTCGAATTACCGATACAAACGACAGAACATGTAATGCCGTAGAGATTATAATTCTGACGGATCGCGCCGACATAGCCACCTGTCTTTTCCCCGGTCACCTCGTTCTCCCCTTCATAGGCGGGGTCGCCGGGCGCCGAGTCACTGATAATGACGATATGTCTCTTCTGCACGTTGTTGAGCATACTCAACGACCGTCCGGCACGTTCGATCGCGTCTTTATATTGCGTACCGCCTCCCGTCTCAATATCGTCGATAATCGTGCGGATCGACGAAACATCCGTCATGGACGTGATGGCAACATCCTCGGAATACTCGTCTTCCAGCGTCATGATCCCGACATAATCGCGGCTGCTGAGCGCGTTGAGCGCCTGCTTGACGCCTTGCTTGGCCAGCTCGAGTTTTCCGGTCATACTTCCGGAACGGTCGATAATAAAGACGACACCGACGGGCGGTGTGTAGTCAATGGCCTCAACCGGCAACATCTGACGATAGTATGTGGAATGCGCCATATCCTCACGGTTGTAAGCATTCGAAACGATCTGACCGTTTTCATTGCGATTTCCGCCAACGGTGAGCACGCTTCCGCCCACATCATAGACATACGAATGAAGCGCCTCTTCAAATCCTTGGGGCATATCGCTGTATGCAATATTGAAGAGAACTACCTCGTCGTACATCCGAAGTTCGTCCACCGTCATCGGGATCTCCGCAGAATCAGGGGTAACAACCGTAGGAACATACTCCGATGTGGTGAGCAGTTCTACAAATTTTTCGGAATCGCCCTCCTCCCGCTCGATCACAAGAATATCATCATACTCCTGCAGATAGTAATAAGAATGATACACATTGTTCTCGGTGAGCGTATCGGTATCGCTTGTAATTCGAAAGCCGAGCTCGTGAAGCCCAGGAAGCTCAAAGGTATGCTGTAGGGTCACAGACTGCACTTCTCCCGACAATTCAACGAGCTGCTCTTCTCCGACATTTTCATTGTCAGACATCGTGAAACGCGCAAGTCCGCGATAGGAGCTCTGTAAATTGAGCTTCAGCTCAAAAGGCTCCCCTGTTTTGATAGGCGTCTCCGGATAAGTGATGCCGACGATACGAACTTCATTTTCCGTGTTTTCATTGGGGAAAAATACAGTATCGACTTTAATTCCCTGTGCAGATACGGCATTGATCGCATTCAAGGAAAGTGCGTTTCCATCCGTTTCATCCCCATCACTGATAACGACGATCTTTCCGGATTCGGGATGCTCGAAGAGTGCGCTTGCAAATTGAAGCGCTGACTCAAAATCAGTTGCGCTCGTGTCGGGAAGCTCCGCTGCAAGATACTCCTCGTACAGCACATCTCCATCAAAATTGAGAGGCGCTGCGTATACCTGATCGTAGCCAAACGTCACGATGCCCATCCGCATTGTCGAAGACTTGTCCTCGATCGCAGACGCGACAAACTCATCCTTTGCCTTCTGAGATTCGCGGCTGCTGTGCGACACATCGACGAGCAGAATGATCTCGTTGTCGGTGTTCGGGATCTGATACGTGAATCCGATCCCTGCCACCAACAATACACACAGTACCAAAATAAGGCAGTGCAATACGACGGAGATCACGCGATTGCGGTTGCGGCGGTACTTCTTCGCAAGACGGAAGAAAGGAAACAGCGCAAAAAACAACGCCGGTATCAGGAGGAGGAGCCAAAGCGGTTCAGAGAATATGATCTGAAAATTAGTCATGGTCCCCTCCTCAATAATTTTCCTTGACCTGCAGCAGCCATTCGATAAATAGCAATGCAAACAGGGCAAGTGCGAAAAACAACAACAGATCGATGCTGTTATCTTCGTACATCGAAGCGGTTGAAAGTTCGGGAAGCCCTTCTTCTGACGCGGTCAGATCGCTCTCCGAAGCAGCAACTTTGACATAAAATGACCCGGTCGATTCGACGCCTGTCATCAATGTCTGCGAATAATTATATGTACCGGGGATGTTCAGAACGAGCGACTCGGGAAGTTCGGTATGTTCAACCTGTTCGTTGGAAAGCGGCATGGTAAGCGAAAGAGCCTCTCCACGCGCATTTATGGTAACTTCCTCCCCCACTTCAAACAACGACGACGCCTGTCCATCCCCATCCGATACGGGATAGGGAATAAAATATTTATACAGATTAAAAATCATAACACCGAAATCCGGCATGATCGCAAATAGCGAATCGTTCAACGAGAACGAGAGGATCGCCACTTTCATATCCTGCGTGTCCTTGATAAGGAGTGCTGGATCGGAATTGACCGTAAGTAATACTTCATACTCATCTGTCGGCATGATTCGCGTATATTTGCTTACAGGTACAGATTCCGGGGTCATTTCATCGGTAATCGCGTGCGGCTGCGTTGCTGTCATTGTAAACGGTTCCCCCGACGGGGCAACAACGACGCCGGCACCTGTCTCCTGCGTGCCGACCGTCGTATCGATCTCAAAGCCGGCACCCACGGGAACCGTACCGGGATTGATAAGCAATACAACGCCATCGGTCGGGATCGCTTCCGGCATTTTACCCTCATAGACATAGAAGTCATACCCCGTTATGACACTGCTGCTCCCTGCCTGTGACTGATCAATCTCAATATCCCAGGAAGCACCCAAAGCATCGCTGTCACGCAAGCTCATAAGCGCATTGCTGAGAAATATATTGAAAGTGCTGCTCGAACTGGAATAGAGGATCTTAATTGGCTCCGAACGTCCGCCATACAGTTCGATCGAGTCGTCATAACTGAAATCATCCGCCATATCCGTTGAAACATATACACGAATGCGATCGTATGCATAGACATTGGCGTCGCTCCAAACGACGATTCCCTCCTCCGTTTGCGTCACACCGTCAACCGCGGATTCACTACCGCCCATGGGACGCGTACGAAAAATCACCGTCTGCGGCATCCCGTCCACACACATGATGGACGGAGAGTGCAGCGTGAAATTGGTATTTTCCGCATTGACACCATAAAACTCACAGCTTACCGTAACCGCTGCGGAACGACCATACGCCCCGATCTGTGTTGTGACCGAATAATAGTTCTCGTCAAGTTCCACGGAAGCATCACAGATCCCGGCGTTCCATTCTCCTTCTACAGAAACATCCACGACTGTCACTTCGCCCGGGTCGGCATATTCCGTCGCGGTATAGTAAAATACCTGCGCCTCGGGATTTACAGACAGGATCTCCTGGACAAGGGAAAACGCAGCTTCAACATCTGCCTGTCCGTACGAACACTGAATTCCTTTCTCATCCGTCCCAAGGAGCGCATCCACCGCCTCCAATGTCTGCTCGCGGGTACTTGCATCTGCACGACGAATGACAACTTCAGGCGAATTATTTGCAAGAATGAGTGTAATACGTCCGTCTGCAAGCCGAAGCGTATCCTCTGTAAGCTCGTATACATCCTCGACCGCGCGTTCAAAACGAGTTTCTCCGTCGTGAGCAGCAAGCATATCCGCCGATGCATCGATCACAACGATGCGTTCATTGTCATGATGGATACGCTCGGACGGAATAAACGGCTGTGCGAGGATGAGCGCACACGCCGTGACGATCAGGATCTGACAGAGCAGAATGAGCAGGCTCAAAAGCCGGTTGATCGGGATCTGTTTTCTTCTGTATCTTAAGCTCAACTTCCAGACGTGCGTACTCGACACGACCTTCTGCTGATAATTGGGCTTCAGGATATAAATGATAATGAGAACGGCAATTCCCAAAAGTCCTAAAAGCCCGAGGGGCATCAGTAACTCTATCATGCCATAATACCTACCTTGAGCAACTCGCTGAACATCATCCGCTCGATGGGTCTGTCCGTCTGAACAGTGATGAAATCGACGCCGCGGGAGGTGGCGAAGGAGCGGATGTCGCCGATCATGTCGCGCAGCGCCTCCTCGTAGGCGGAGAGCAGGCTGCGCGTGATGCGCAGCTTCATGTTCCGCCCGTCCTCCAAGCCCTCCGACTCCGCGTCGATGAGGTTGACGCGGCCGTTGTACGAAGGGTCCGCCTCCTCGGGCGAGAGCACCTGGAT